>NZ_CP044543.1:3000846-3320019 GCF_008932115.1 Bradyrhizobium betae | reverse complement strand
ACGTTCGGGTAGATGTAATACAGGATCACCCGCTCGGTGAACATGATGAGCAGGATCAGGATGATCGGCGAGATGTCGAGGCCGCCGAGGCTGGGCAGGAAATTGCGAATCGGCGCCAGCACCGGCTCGGTGATCCGGTACAGGAACTCCGCCACCGCCGAAACGAACTGGTTGCGGGTGTTCACCACGTTGAAGGCGATCAGCCAGGACAGGATCGCGGAGGCGATCAGCAGCCAGACGTAGAGGTCGAGCACGATGATGACGATGTCGAGAACGGCACGCATGGCTTTTAAGAACTCTGGCTTTTGAAAACTCTGGCTGCGGTCAGGATTGACGCCTTTTGCTAGATATCGGTTCCGTCAGGCCCAAACAAGGGAAGTCGGTGCCGGGATGGCTAAAACCGGGTTACACCCGTCCTTGACTTGACCTTGCCGGGGACTTAAATGGCGCCCGGTTGTCGGCCGCATTAACCAGAGCGGCCAGCAAAGGGGCCATAGCTCAGCTGGGAGAGCGCGTCGTTCGCAATGACGAGGTCGGCGGTTCGATCCCGCCTGGCTCCACCAGCCTTCGCAGGCTACGCCTGCTTCGGCTCGGCAAGCCGCTTCGTAGCGAAGGCTGCCGCGGCGTAGCCCGCAGGGCGAAGCCGGGCTGCCTCCTCAGATCCCCGCCCCCTACTTCCCCGTAAACCTCGGCGGCCGCTTCTCCATGAAGCTGGCGACGCCCTCCCGGAAATCGCTGCCGTTCAGCGCCACCATCATCTCCCGGTTCGCCTCGATCGTCGCCTCGGCCAGGGTCTGGAACGGCACCTCGTAGAGCTGCCGCTTGATCACGGCCATCGCGCTCGGGGACACCATGTCGGCGAGGTCGCGCGCATAGGCATAGGTCTCATCGCGCAGCTTCTCGGGCGAGCAGAGCCGGTTGACCAGGCCGATCCGCAGCGCCTCGTCGCTTCCGACGCGCCGGGCCGAGAGCAACAGATCCATCGCATTGGCATGGCCGACGATGTGCGGCAGCATCCAGGACATGCCATGCTCGGCGATGAGCCCGCGCCGCGCGAAGGCTGTCGTGAACACGGTGTTGTCGGCGGCAAAGCGCAGGTCGCAATAGAGCGCGTGGACGAGGCCGATGCCGGCGGTGGCGCCGTTGAGCATGGCGATGACCGGTTTTCCAATCGACGGATAGAACCCGTAGCGCGTCTGCCAGTCGGGACGGCGGTTCATGTCGAACGGCGGCAGGTTCGATGCGCGCCTGACGTCGTTGGGATCGAGCCCCTTCAGCGCATCCATGTCGGCGCCGGCGCAGAAGGCACGGCCCGCGCCGGTGAGCACGATGACGCGGACATTGTCGTCGGCGCTCGATGCTTCCATCGCGTGACGCACGTCGCGCTCCATGACCGGCGTCCACGCATTCATACGATCGGGGCGATTGAGCGTGATGGTCGCGATCTTGTCGCTCACCTCATAGAGAATGTGTTCGTAAGCCATGACGCTCTCCCTTTGCTGCCGGCGCGCGTTCGCGCGCGCTCGTTAGGAACGAGCCTAGCATATCCAGGGATGAGGCAAGGGCTTGCGCGAAGCCGCGATCACTCGGCGGCTTGCGCCAGCACCGGCCGGCGCGCCAGCCAGCCGTCGATGAAATGAGCAAGCCAGGCGCGTTCGGCGGCATCGTAGACCGCACGATCCGCGAAATGATGATGCCGCTGCCGCGCGCCAGGCGCGCTGAGACCGTCATAGCCGCGCGTGGTCCAGCAATGCATCATCGCGTAGGTCACATCAGGGTGAAATTGCAGGCCGAAAGCATTGCCCGTGCGGAACGCCTGAACCGGAAAATCATCGCCTTCCGCAAGCAGCTCAGTGCCGACGGGCAGGTCGAAGCCTTCGCGATGCCAGTGATAGACCTGCGCCGGCCAGGCCGGGCAGAGCGCATGCCCCGCGGCGGTCGGACGGATCGGGTAGTAGCCGATCTGGGTCAGCGCCTGCGCGTGCGGCGCGACGCGGGCGCCTAACTGCATCGCCAGCATCTGCGCGCCAAGGCAGATGCCGAGGAACGGCCGCTGTTCGCGAAGCGGAATTTCGATCCAGTCGATCTCGCGGCGGATGTAGTCGTCGGGATCATTGGCGCTCATCGGCCCCCCGAAGACCACGGCACCGGCATGCCGGTCGAGCGTGTCGGGCAGGGGATCGCCGAAGCGGGGCCGGCGGATGTCGAGGCGGTGGCCGAGCGCGCGGAGCGCATTGCCGACGCGGCCCGGGGTCGATGATTCCTGATGCAGAATGATGAGAACCGGCAACTTCGTTGCGGAGGCGGCCGCGCCCGGCGTCCTTCTCGTGAAGGGCACCACCTCTGCGCCACCAAACCTGTCCGTCCGGAACGACATGGCCTCTGCGAGTGCTATCGGTTCAGACCATCAGCATAGCTAAGCGATGGTTAACATCGTGTGAGTTCGCGCACACACGCTCCGAACGGAGCAAGCTCCGGGCCACTCCGGACGCTTCAGTGCCTCTGCCGCTGGAACCGACTTGTTGCGGACAGGATGAAGCCGCGCGGGAAGAAACGCAGCGCGAACGGCACGATCTTGATGCCGAGGCCAGGCAGCACTGCCCGTTTGTTGGCCATCAGCCCACGATAGGCCTGCTGCGCCACATCGGCCGCGGGAACATTGAGAAGGGCCGTATTGTGTCCGGATCCAACGCGAGCACGGGCCTGGAATTCAGTGGGCACCGGACCCGGGCAAAGCACCGTGACACGAACCCCGCGCGGCGCGAGCTCCGCCCGCAACGCCTCGGTCAGAGAAATCACATAGGCCTTGGATGCGTAGTACACCGCCATGCCGGGGCCAGGCAGAAAGCCGGCGACAGAGCCGACGTTGAGAAGACCGCCCTTGTTCCTGATGAGCTGATCGGCGAAGCGCAGGGACAGTTCCGTCAGAGCCCGGACGTTGACATCGACGATGCCAACCTGCTCGGCGCGATCGCACTCGATCGCATCACCGAACACGCCGAAGCCGGCATTGTTGACGAGATGATCGAGCTCGACGCCTTCGGCGGCGAGCGCGGCGGCGATCTTCTCGCCGGCATCGGCTTGCTGGAGATCGCAGGCGATCACGATCGGCTTCTTGCCGCCCTTGGCAGCGAGCTCGTTCGCGAGCGCCTCCAGCCGGTCCGCCCGCCGCGCCGTCAGCGCGAGACGGTGTCCATTCGCGGCGAACACACGCGCCAGCTCCGTGCCTATGCCCGCAGAGGCACCGGTGATCAACGTTACCCGCTCAGTCACGATCGAAGTCTCTTGAATTGACGTTTTTTGGCCCCGCAATGGCGGAACGAGAGCATAGGCCGTGCGCGGCAGGCAAGCGGCGCTCGCAGCATGGCGGTTTGAGCGGGCGACAGGGAGAGCGGAAAACCGCGGATTTGCAGGGGAATCCGGAACCCGGGTGGTCCCGAGCTACATTAAAGTTTCGTCATGTGGTCCGCACAACCGGCAATATCGCCGTGCTGGCGCGGTTCAGCCGCCGACGGCGCCATCCTTGACCTGGCCGCCGACCCGGTCCGCGACCGCATGCTTCAGGTCGATCCGGTCGCGCTGCGAAATCCCGAGCAGGTCGGAGGCCCGCCAGACCACGTTGTCCTCGAACTCGGTGACCTGGCCGTCGGCATAGACCAGCTCCCACATCATCTGGACGATCCGCTTGCGGCCCTCTTCGTCGAGCGAGCGCATGATGACGCTGGTGAAGTGATAGAGGTCGACCGCCTCGCCCTCGACCTGGGTCGCATCCGCGATCAGGCGGTCCGCCGTGCCGCGATCGAGCCCGAAATGGCTTTCGATCAAATTGTGCAGCTTGCGCTGCTCGGCCGCCGTCGGCTGGCCGTCCAGCGAGACCACGTGAACCAGCAGCGCGGTTGCCGCCAGCCGGTAGTCGCTGTCGCCGAATGCGCGGTCCCCGGCATGGGGAGCGACAATGTCGGCGATGAATTGGCGCAGGCCGTCGAGCATGAGGTCCTACCGAAATCGATGAAGCCGCGAGAGGGGTGCAGCGTTACCAGCATTATATGAGCAGGAAACTCAACCGGCGCAACGTGCGTCAGTTCCGCGCGCTGCATTACGTTTCGGCAATCTGGGTGCCGTCATTCCGAGGCGCGCGGAGCGCGAACCCGGAATCTCGAGATTCCGGGTTCGATGCTAACGCATCGCCGCGGAATGACCGGTTAAGGCTCACGGAATCTCGTACACCACCATCTTGTCGGCGATGCCGCGCAGCGCGGCCTGCTTCTGGATCGGCCTGATCTCGCGCTGCTTCAACACTTCCGCCACGGCCGGCGCATCCAGCACCGGGCCGGTGATGTGGATCTCCTGCGCGGTCGACAGGCTCTGCACGCGGGCGGCGATGTTGACGGTCTGGCCGAAATAATCCTGCCGCTCGTTGAGCATCACCGCCAGGCACGGGCCTTCATGGATGCCGATCTTGACGATGAGATCGTCGGTGCCGCGCTTCTTGTTGAGCTCGTCCATCGCCGCGCGCATCCGCAAGCCGGCGACGATGGCGTGCTCGGGGCGGACGAAGGTCGCCATCACGGCATCGCCGATCGTCTTCACCACCGCGCCCTTCTCGGAGGAGATGATCTCGAGCAGCGCGTGGAAATGCGCGCGCACGAGATCGAAGGCGGCAAGATCGCCGACGCGCTCGTAGAGTGTGGTCGAACCCTTCAGATCGGTGAACAGGAAGGTCAGCGACGTGATCTGCAGACGCTGGTCGAGACTGAGATTGTCCGCCTTGAACACGTCGCGAAAGGTCTGGTTCGACAGCATCCGCTTGGCGGTGAGGAACGGCTTGCGCTTGCCGATGAGGTGATGAAGCGCCTCCGCCGCGATGAACACCGACGGCAGCACACGCACGCCGGCCTGGTTCTCCAGCGACAGCCGCAACGGTCCCGGCCGCATGGTCGTGGTCCCCGTCGGGGCCTGCACCCTGTTGTACATGATGGCGAGCTGCTGGCGGTCCTTGGTCGGCTCGCCCTGAACGTCAATGAAATGGGCGGCGTGCGTCACCGGCTCGAAGATGATGATGAAGTCGTTCGGCAGCTGCAGCGACATGGTCGCCTTTTCACCCGCCGGCAGCTCCATCGTATCGAGCGTCACCTCGTTGGCGAGCGTCGCGAACGATTCCTTGTTGAAATCGACGCCGGAACTCCAGAACACCTGCCTGAAATAATCCCACACCGGAAGCGTATCAGGATCGTGCGCCGCGATGCGCCGCACGCACGGGTTCACGGTGAAGGAGACCTCGACCTGATCGTCGACCGAGGCCTTGTAGCCACAGGCACAGAGCGCGCAGTGATAGTCGTCGGGCTTGAGCGCCTTCAGGGTCGAATGCGCCCCCAGCACGCCGCCGCAGCCCGGGCACAGCACGTTCCAGCCGAGATCGAACAGCCCGAGCCGCGCCGAATGCAGGAAGCCCGAAATTGCCTGCTCCTCGTCCAGACCGTGCTCCCTGGAAAAATCGAGGACGTTGACCCGGTTGAGCTCGTGATCCTCACCATCATCGATCAGGCGCGCGATCGCATCGACCACCTTGGCGTCGGCGGTCTGCTTCAGAACGGAAAACTGGGCCTGGATGTCGCTCATGGCGTAACTCTATCAGGATGGATCACGCCATCGGCCAGACCAACGTCTGTCACCGGCGGGTGATACGGAACGGGGGTGAACGATCCGGCTGGGTCGTGACGACGCCATGGGGAATCACGGGAATGCTGTCGGCAAGCTCGACGCGGAACGCGCCGATCAACCGCGCCAGCGCCAGCACGGACTCGGCCTGCGCGAACGGCGCGCCGATGCAGACGCGCGGGCCAGCGCCAAACGGCAAATAGGCGAAACGATCGGACGCCTCTTTCGACATGAACCGTTTCGGAATGAACGCGTTCGGCTGGTCCCACAGCTTCTCGTGCCGGTGCAGCAGCCAGGGCGCGATCATGATGATGTCGCCCTTGCCGATCTCGACGCCGGCCGCGTTGTCCTTCTCGCGCGCGGCCCGCGCGACCAGGAAGGCGGGCGGATAGAGCCGCATCGTCTCGTCGATCACCGCACGGGTGAGTTTCTGGCGATCGATGTCGGCCATGCTGTCGAGATGTTCGCCGCGTGTCTCGGAGGCCACCTCCTCCTGCGTATCGGGATCGAGCGCGAGCAGATAGAGCGCCCAGAACAGCGCCGTCGCGGTGGTCTCGTGGCCGGCGAGAATCATGGTCGCGACCTCGTCGACCAGCTGTTCGTCGGAAAAGCCCTTGCCGGTTTCGGGGTCGCGCGCCGCATCCATGAGATCGAACAGGTCGCGCGGCGGCGCTCCGTCCTTCTTGCCCATCGCGCGCCGCTCGGCGATCAGCATGGCGACGAATTCGGTCCAGCGCTTGCGGAAACGGGCGCGGGGAAAATCCATCGGGCTCGGCCACGACACCGGCAGCAGCATGTCGAGGAAATACGGCCGACCGAGCCGCTCGCCATATTCCACGACGAAATTGCGCAAGGCCGGGCCGTGTCGGTCCATGCCGAACGAGAACATCGTACGCCCGGCGATCTCCAGCGTCATGCGTTGCATGATTTCGCGCAGGTCGACCGGCGCGCCCGACTGCGCATCGAGCTTCGCGATGGTCTCGTCGAGCACCGCCGTCATGTGCGGAACGAGGTTCGCAGTCGCGCGCGGCGTGAAGGCCGGCGCGAGCGTGCGGCGCTGAAACGTCCAGGCCTGGCCTTCCGCGATCAGGAGGCCTTCGCCGAGCACGGGACGCAGCATGCGGATGCCAGCCGGCGTGCGCGTGTAGTTTTCGTAGTTGCTGAGCAGCACATGCCGGATCGCATCCGGACGATTCAGGATGAAGCTGTGTTGCAGGAAGAAGCGTCCCTTGATGACGTCTTCCTCATAGGCGCGCTGCCCCCAGGTCGCGATCATGTTCTGCCGGAGGAGCGCGACCCGGCCGAGGAACGACATGTCGTCGGGTGCACGCGGCGGGGTCGGAGGGACGATGGGCCGACGCACACTGGCGATATTCATGGCTCCCTCCCGAGAGATGTGACGCAGGCAAATAGCTAATAAGTCAGTTCGGCAATCGCAATCCTGTTCTCGGACGCAGGCCAGAGGCGTGCCACAATTCGTTCTTCGCCGAACTGAGCCACGATGTTACGCCCGACTTCGCTCGCCGGAAGGCGCAGGGTCGCTGCCGAATCCGTGGGCACGCCCGGCTTGACGTCCTTCGGCTCCTTGCCGTCCAACAGCACGACGTCCCGCGGCAGCCCGAAATAGCCGCGCGGCCGCGACATGATCACGACCGCCCCGGCATCCTTATCAGCCGCCCCGAGCGGGCGCGCGGCGCGCAAATGGACAATTTCAGACGAACGCGCGAAGGGCGAGCGGTAGATATGCGTCGTCGGCGCATCCGGCGACGCGAGGACGAATTCGAGCGACCAGGACGGCTCGACCTGCGCAGGACCCCAGCGGCCGTCCGCGCCGGTCTTCGCGCTGTGCAGGGCATTGCCCATGCGCTCACCGGTTTCGGGGTCGACGCGGAAGATATCGACGGTTGCACCGGCCACCGGCCGATTGGTCGACACGCCACCCGGCGTGCCCGAGACGAGACCGCTCAACCGGACGCTCTGCTCCGGCACAATCGCGATCCGTGCAGGCTCGCGCCCTGCGATGAACTTGTAGATCTCGCGGAAGGCTCTGGGGTGGAACGCCACCTCGCGATGATCGAGCGCGCCGAGCACCAGATTGGTGGCCCCCTTCAGTTCGGGGCCTTCAACGGTGACCCCGGTCGACGTGCCGGGCTTGCCGATGAAGCGGCCGTCGGCCTGCGCATATTTGTCCATGCCGTCGCTGCGCAGGGTGAGGAAGGCCGTGCCCGGCGTCACCTCGATCTCGCCCTCGTTCAAACCGCGCAGGAACGCGCCGCGGCCGTTGAATTCGCTGTTGGGCTGATCGTCAGTCGCGAACACGCCGTGATTGGGCGTGCCGCACAGGACGGCGTGGCTGACATCCCCGGCACCGCCGTTCTTGATGACATTGCGAATGGCATAGCCGCCGCGCGAACTGCCAACCAGCGCCACGCGGGACGCGCCCGTGCGCCGCTTCAACCCGGCGATGGCGCCGGCGAGCTCGCGGCGCTGGTCCTCGGTCGAGGAGCGGTTGGCCTGCTCGACCTTGTCGTCGCTACGCGCATTGGGATCGGTGAAATTGATCGCCATCATGCGATCGCGCGCGATGCCGTTGGATTCCATCCGCCACAGCGTCGTCATCCAGAGCGCGTCATAATCGCCATTGCCGTGGACGAACAGGATGGGCGGCGGCTCGGCGCTTTGCGCCGCGGGCGCACTCTGGGCCAGCGCGCCCGTCCGCAAGCTCGCAATTGCGAAGGGCAGGGTGCCCGCCCCTTGCAGGATGGTGCGTCGCGACAGCTTCATGTGTTCCTCCCGGCAAAACCTCGAGTCTTTGCACCGCTTATACCGGCCTAACCACTGGACAGCGAAGGACTTTCGCAGGCATCACTGAACTTGCCGGAATCACCCAGGGACCGCTCCCAGAGCACTTCTGCCATCCGATATGGAAGGGGATATGACCGAGCAGACGAACCGTCAGAAAATTGCGGCCGACGGCATCACCGCCCCGCTGCGGTACACCTTGTTCCGGCGCATCTGGCTCGCCAGCCTGCTCTCCAATCTCGGCCTGCTGATCCAGGGCGTGGGCGCGGCCTGGGCGATGACGCAGATGGCGGCCTCGGCCGACAAGGTCGCGCTGGTGCAAACCGCGCTGATGCTGCCGATCATGCTGATCTCGATGCCGGCCGGCGCGATCGCCGACATGTATGACCGCCGTATCGTCACCTTGATTTCGCTCGCGATCGCGCTGGTCGGTGCGACAGCGCTGACGGTGCTGGCCTGGCTCCAGCTGACTACCCCGGAAACGCTGCTCGTCTTCTGCTTCGTGGTGGGCAGCGGCAATGCGCTGTTCGGACCGGCGTGGCAATCCTCGGTCAGCGAGCAGGTTCCGCCCGAAGCCCTGCCGTCGGCCGTCGCGCTGAACGGCATCAGCTACAATATCGCACGCAGCTTCGGTCCCGCGGTCGGCGGCGTCATCGTCGCCTCGCTCGGCGCGGTAGCGGCCTTCGCCTGCAATGCGATCCTCTATTTGCCGCTGCTGGTGGTGTTGCTGCTGTGGCGGCGCAACACCGAACCGTCACGCCTGCCGCGGGAAAAGCTCAACCGCGCCATGGTCTCGGGCTTCCGCTACATCACCAATTCGCCGCCGATCAAGATCGTGCTGTTGCGCACATTGGTGATGGGGCTGATCGGCGGCGCCGTGATGGCGCTGATGCCGCTGGTCGCGCGCGACCTGCTCCATGGCGGCGCGCAGACCTACGGCATCATGCTCGGCGCCTTCGGCATGGGCGCGGTCATCGGCGCGCTCAACATTCACGAACTGCGCAAGCGCATGAGCGGTGAGGCCGCGATCCGCGCCTGCACCATCTCGATGGCGTTCGCGATGGCAGCGCTCGCGGTCAGCAACGAGCCGGTGCTCACCGCGGCTGCGCTGGTGCTCGCGGGCGCGGTCTGGATGGCCGCGATCGCACTGTTCAATATCGGCGTGCAGCTCTCGGCGCCGCGCTGGGTCGCCGGCCGCTCGCTCGCGGCGTTCCAGGCCTCGATCTCCGGCGGCATCGCGATCGGCGCCTGGGGCTGGGGCCATCTCACCGACTATGCCGGCGTCGAAATCGCGCTACTGACGGCCGCCGGTCTGATGCTGATCTCGCCGGTGCTCGGCTTCTGGCTCACGATGCCGCGCGTCGGCGCCCGCAACGAGGACGCCGACGTGCTGGCCGATCCCGAGGTGAAGCTGTCGCTCACCGGCCGCAGCGGACCCCTGGTGGTCGAGATCGAATACCGGGTATCTCAGGAGAACGCGCGCGCCTTCCACAACGTGATGCAGGACGTGCAGCTCTCCCGGCAGCGCAACGGCGCCTATGGCTGGTCGATCGCGCGCGACATCGCCGATCCCGAATTGTGGACCGAGCGCTATCACTGCCCGACCTGGTTCGACTATCTGCGCCAGCGCAACCGTTCGACCCAATCCGAGCGCGCGCTGCATCAGCAGGCGATCGATTTCCACGTCGGCCCCGATCCGGTGCGGATCCGCCGCATGCTGGAACGGCCGTTCGGCTCGGTGCGCTGGAAGGAAGAGACGCCGGATCGCGCAGGCGCCGAGGTGTTGCCAGTGGTTGCGAGCGCGGCGGGAAGCAGCACCTAATTTGGATCGTCATTCCGGCGCCGTCAGGCGCGAGCCCGGAATCCATTCCTCCAAGCGTATGCTGCTCGATGGATTCCGGGTTCGCGCTTTGCGCGCCCCGGAATGACGGCGGTGGTTTACTGCCCGTGATCCGTCAGCACCTTTTCGCAGCCCTTGCTCAGCTTCGGGCGATTCTGCTTCAGGCAGGCGAGCACGGCGCCATCGCCATTGTTCATGACCGGACGACAGAAGCGCGTGACATCGCGCGCGCAGGCGTCCTGTCCGGGCTGATGCTGCGCCGATGCGCCCGATGCGCACAGGAGCAAAGGAAGAATGAAAAGGAATCTGGTCATCGCGTAATGCCTCTTACCCGGAAGATCTGCGGGCGAAGCTAGTGCGACGATCTCTCAGCCGCAACGGCTTTATTGGCGGGCTGCATGGCGCCGCCGCGTGGCCCCGGCTTGATACCGGGGCACATCGCGAGGGGAGCTCGATGACGACGACGCGCGATGCGTCGCGCGCGCTTGCTGGTTGCCTCTTACTGACTGTCCTGGGCGTCAGCGACCTTGCGTGAGGCGCCCTTGGCGAGATCCTTGTCCATCACGGCGCGGCAGCCGGCGCTCAGGTCTGTGCGGTGCTTCATCATGCACGCCGTGATCTTCGGGATGTTGGGGATTTCCGACGAGCACAGGCGGAAGGCGTCGCCGGTGCACTGCTGCTGGGCTTCGGCCGAGAAGGCGAAGCTCGAGGTCGTCGAGACGATCGAGACGATGGCGGCAAAGCCCAGAGCCAGGCTGGTGTCGCGAATCTTGCTCGTCAGGGACTTGGTAGAGGACTTGGTAGAGGACTTGGCAGAGAACGACTTGGTGTTCAGCGAGGTGGTCATTTGAAGCTCCCATTGGCGCCGCCGTGGCGAACGCCCGTTGTTGATGGGACTGACGATGCTCCAGCAAAACACTTTCGACTGTGATGACGGTCACGGGCCACACCCGGAATGTGACATCGGTCACGTTGGCGCACCCTGCTGAAAAACCGGCGCAAACGCCGTCGTGTTGGTGTCACGTTAACTGTTCCTTCGCATTAATAGCCGGGCGCGCGGGAAAATCCGCCGGTTTGGTTGCGTAATTGGAAAGAGTAGCGATGCGTAATGCGTTGGGCCTGATGCTGGCCAGTGTAGTTGCGGCGGTCGTGATCGCCGCCGGCGGTTGGTTTTATTATTCCTCGATCGCCGATCAGGGCGCTCCCAAGACAATTGCCGCCCGTGCCGCCGATCCATTGCCGGCACCGGCCAAGCTTGCCGCCAAGGATGACGTCTCAACCACCGCGACGATCGCGGCCAAGCCGACGGCAATGGCTCAGGCAGCGGTCCCTGCGCCCGCTCCGGCGATGCCGATGCAGCCGAAGCAGGCCTGCGCCAATCCGAACGCGCTGGGCGTTTCCCGCGTGGTCGAGATCGACACCACCGGCGGCCCCGGCTTCGGTTTCGAAACGTTCAAGCAATTCGACTTCCTCACCGACAAGGAGGTCGTGCTGACCTTCGACGACAGCCCGTGGCCGGTCAACACGCCCGCGGTGCTGAAGGCGCTCGCGGATGAATGCGCCAAGGGCCTGTTCTTCTCGGTCGGCAAGCATGCGAGCTGGCATCCGGAAATCCTGCGCCAGGTGCTGGCCCAGGGCCATACGGTCGGCACGCACACCTGGTCGCACCTCAATCTGAACAGCAAGAAGTTGACGGAGCAGCAGGCCAAGGACGAAATCGAGAAGGGTTTCAGCGCCGTGAAGCTCGCGCTCGGCACCAATCCGGCGCCGTTCTTCCGCTTCCCGCAGCTTCAGCACAATCCGGCCATGGTGAGCTATCTCGGCACCCGCAACGTCGCGATGTGGTCGACCGATCTGGATTCCTTCGACTTCAGGAAGGGCGCCACCCCCGAGAAGATCGTCGAGACGGTGATGACCAAGCTCGACAAGCTCGGTAAGGGAATCATCCTGATGCACGACTTCCAGAAGCACACCGGCGAGGCGCTGCCGACCCTGCTCGCGCGGCTGAAGGCCGGTGGTTACAAGATCGTGCAGATCAAGGCCAAGACGACCTTCCAGTCGCTGCCGGAATATGACGAGGCGGTGCTGAAGGATATGAAGGTGCCGACCGCCAGCACGACCACGCGTCCGAT
Source organism: Bradyrhizobium betae (assembly GCF_008932115.1). NCBI lineage: Bacteria > Pseudomonadati > Pseudomonadota > Alphaproteobacteria > Hyphomicrobiales > Nitrobacteraceae > Bradyrhizobium > Bradyrhizobium betae. The sequence goes on along the minus strand of NZ_CP044543.1, from coordinate 3,307,587 downwards.
CTCGAGCGTGGTGCAGACGGTTTCGCAGTAAGCGCGATCGATCCGATCCAAAACTTTCACGTTATGGCCGGGCTTGTCCCGGCCATTCACGTTTTTGGATCAGCAACAAAGACGTGGATGCCCGGGTCAAGCCCGGGCATGACGGAGTTTGTGGTGGCGAACGCCCGCTTACCAGTAGATGCCGTGACGATGCAGCTCGCCGATGATGCGGCGCTCGGTCCAGGCGTGCTGGTGCTTCGGCTTGCTCGCTTTCGCCGTCGTCTTTGCCACAGGCTGGGTTGCGGTCGGCGCTGAAGCCGTCGTGGTCACGACAGGCGCGGCCGCTGCAGCGGGCGCAGGGGCAGCGGCGGGAGCCGGAGCAGCCGGGATCGCCGGCGGGCGATCGACATATTTCGGAGCCTCGACGACCGGCGCGACGTCGCTGATTTGCGTCGTCGGGGCAGTGGTCGTCGTGGCTTGCGGAGCCGCCGTTGCCGTGGACAGCGACAGGCTGCGGTCGCCCGCATGGGCAGACGCGGAAGCCAGGAGCATGGCGGCAACCAGAATGATCTTGCGCATGTGAAATCTCCCCGTGTTTGCGTGACCGGGACATTACGGGAGATACGGCCGGGATTATGTGATGGAAATCACATGGATGGGCGTGACCCTGGAAGCGCCGGCCGGCATGATTGTTCGCGCAGCAGCACCGCCAATTTACTATCGGCGCAAACTCAACTCCCTGATGGCGAAGCCAAGTTCGCGTGGATCGCCCTGGAAATGTGTGGGCGCATTGATCTCGATTTCCAGTCGCAGCTTCTCGTCGCCCGAGAACTGCTCGAGCGAACGGGACAGCACCGATTGAGGCGGTGATCCGGCGTAAATCTCCGTACCATTGACGCGCAGTATCATCCGGTCCCCGGACAGCGGCATCGGCCATAGCCGGAATTGCAGCGATAGTGCCGGAGACGGTGTGTTGGGAAGTTCGACCATGACCTTCGGGCCCGCCCACTGGAGATCGCCGCCCGGCGTCTTTTCACGATCGTATAGCCCGGACCTGATGATTTGTGCCGGCGTTCGCGGTCCGAGGTCGAGCTGGTTGCGGCGCCCGTTCAGAAAATCGCGCACCGTATGCTCGGCAGAGAGATCGATGAGCTTTCGTCCGCTGGCTTCCACCAATCGATCCGCCGATGCGAGGCAATCGAATTGCTCCCAACCCGTTGGAAAATAATCGCTGACCGACCTGCGTCCCGGCCAACCCGTCGGCTTCGGTGCGGCCCATGGAACGTCGGCTTCGACGGCAAGACGCCGCAGGAGATTGCGCATCATCGGGTTCGACGTCTCGATCACGAGGCCCTTGCAGGCACCAATCTCCACGCCAAGTCGATGATAGTCCCAGTCAAGCGACGCCTTTTGCATCTCCACTTGGGCGGACGCAGTCGGCAGCCCCGGCAATCCATGGCCGGTGACCAGGAAAGGCCTCGCCAGGCCGAGGCACAGATGGCCGAACACGACGATGCGGCTCATGATGGCGCCGGTGGAATGATCTGGTGCCGTCGCCAGCGGAGCGATGACGAGCGTGAACAGCAGCGGCGCGACCATGGCCAACCCCTTGCCCGCAGCCCAGCCATGACCCGTCGCCAATATGCCGAGTGGGACAACGCAGCCGACAATGCTGCCGAGCCAAAAACGGGTCCTGGCCAAGTCAGGATCGACGCGCCAGGCCCGCAGAATCGTAGCTGCGATATTCATCAGCAGCGTCGCGACGCAGCCATACAGGATGAGCTTCCAGACGACGGCGAGCGCAACCGGCCAACCATAGGCCGGCAGGATCGCAAACAGACCAAGCGCGGCGATGACGGCCTCGATCGGCCATGAAAACCAAGCATAGATCAACTGGCCGAGACTGCTCGACGGGGCGATGATGACATCCAGATAAGACTCTTCGCGCCCGAGCAGATAGCGCTGGAAGTATTGCCACCAATCCGGCGTTTCGCCGGCTGCCTGACTCAAAACCCTTGCGACATAGGCTCCTGTTCCCGACCACAGCGGCGCACATATCAGGAGACCCAGGCCAATTCCGCCACCCATTCCAGCGGCGGCGGGTATGGTCTGCCGGACACCGCGATGACGGAGAGCGACGACGGAAGCGGTCGCGATCGCCGGTCCGTAAACGGTGAGCGGCTCCGGATACAGGAAGAAGACGCCGGCGATCAGTGCGGCGAAGACTGCCATCATACGGCCGATCGCCGCGATACCGATGCCGAACCGATCTTTGTCGAAAGCGAGAACGGCGAGACCGAACACCAGCAGGAACAGCGGTTGCCCCGCCAGTTGCGACATTGCGTTGATATCGAAGACGTACTGCTCGAAGAATCCGATCGTGAGCGCCGCAGCGCAGATGGCCGCCGCCCGCGGTTCAAGCGACAGCACGTTCCTGAAGACGAACAATGCCGCGAACAGCATATTGATCTGAAACGCGACCATATACGGATAGGCACAATCGACGACACTGCCGCGCGTCAGCGTCGCGATCGCGCCAAGCATCATCGACACCGCGCCGCGCCAGTCGATGAACCACAGAGCCATCGGGAAGATTGGGTCCGGCAGGACGGCGTCTGAACGGCTGACCAGATCGGCATAATCGACAGCTCTATATGCGACCGCCGCGCCGACGTAGAGCATGTGGTCGTAGACGTTGCCCTGGAACACCCGGAAGCGCGCCCCGCCTGTCCATGCCGGCGCCAGGCATAGGATGACGACGAGCAGGATCGACAGCACACCGACGACGGCGATGCGGCGAGGAATCGCAACCGGATTGCGGACCAGAAACGCCGCAGCGAGCGCAATGCCGGCGATCGGAAGAAGCACCATGGTCATCCATGGAGCGATGATGCCGTGAACGTAAAAGACAGCCGTTGCCGCAGCCAGCAGCCCGACGCCAAGCGGAGGAGCAAGTGCCCATCGAACCGAAAACCGGTGCGATGGAAGGAGCAGGCAGAAAGGCAGGCCGATGCCGCCGAACGCCAGCATCGCAATGACAACGACCAACACGTCATGCATTTGATGGGTCTGCGTGCGGACTTGAGGAAGAACCGTTCGACGGTCTTGTGGCGTCGGGTAATCTCGACCGGCGGGCGCTGGTGCCGCAAGAGGGATTCGAACCCCCGACCCCGTCATTACGAATGACGTGCTCTACCAACTGAGCTATTGCGGCTAACCTTGCCGGGGCCCGGGCGATGCCGGCTCCGATACGCGCGCTTCTGATATCGGGCATGGCCCGAATTGGCAAGGACAAGCGGGGCGCGAAATGCGGCTCACGCGCCCCAGCGGGACCAGAATCCGCGCCAGCCGCCGGCCTGGGCTTTGGGCGTGCCGATTTGTTCCGTAAATTCATCGCTCGGCCCCTCGTCATCGATCCCGGGATCATCTGGAGCGCGGACGATCGGGAGGACGGCGGAAATCGGGGCAGACGCGGCCTTGCCGAGGTCGGCACGCGTCCTGAACACCGGGGTTGCCGCCACGGACGATGATTCGGCGGGCGCGGGGGCCGGCTCGGCCGGTGTGACCGCCGGCTCTTCCAGGGCGGCCAGCGGTGAATTGTCCTGTGCGGCGGGAGTCGACGCAGCCGAAGCCGGTTCCACCGGATTGTCGCTCGGGGCCGCCGTCACCCGCTTCGGCGGCGGGGCTGCCAGCATGGCTTCCTCGAACGCCGAGGACTCAATCGTCGTGCCCCTGTCCGAGGGCAGGCTCGCGACCGGCGTCTGCCACTGGAAGGCATCGAGCCGGCCGGTGACCGGCGAAACCGGACGCCAGCGGTCGCTGACATAGCCGTCCGCGGTCCAGGCCGGATCGTGGCGGGCGCGCACGGCGCGCAAGGTCCAGGCGCGGGCGCGGCCACCGTCGCCATGCTCGGTGCGCTCGATCTCGGCCATCAGCAGCGCAACGCGCTGGGTCGGATCGTTGACGTAAGGCGCCAGCACCGCGCGGGCGCGCGCGAACTCGGAGGCATCGATCGCGGCGCGCGCGATCGCGAGCTGGCCCTCGACATGCCCTGCCTTGTCGGCCGGCGTTTTCGCCGCGAGCGTCTCGACCCGCTGCAGGCGCTGCCGCGCGGAATCGCCGAGCTTCACATGCGCATAGGCATCCGCAAGATCGGGATGCGGATTGGCGAGCCAGGCCGCTTCGACCAGCTTCATGGCGCGGCGCACCTGATGCGCCTCGCTCTCGAATTTCGCGGCGAGCACCGCGGCCGGCACCAGGGTCGGTGCCAGCTTGATCGCCTCCATCACGCTCTCGCGCGCGACGTCGCGGTCCATGGTCTCGAGCTCCAGCGCCCGCGCAGTGAGCAGCACGCCGCGCTGGCGGCGATAGGCCTGCTTGTCGATCAGGCCCGCGGACAGATTCGAATCGAGGATCGCAAGCGCTCCGCTCCAGTCGCCGCGCGCGCAGCGGAATCCGAGCACCGCATGCGAGGCCCAGGTCGAGGACGGCGACAGCTTGATCGCTTCCTCGGCGATCATGACGGCGCCGACCGCATCGTCGGCGCGCTGCGCCTCGATGAACAGGCCGCGCAGACCAAGCAGCCGCGTATCCTCGCGCTCGGCCATGGCGCGGAAGGCGCGCTGCGCTTCGTCGCGATTGCCTTCGAGCTGCGCCGACTGCGCGTGAAGCAGCAACGCGAGCGGATCGTTTCCGGCGAGCCGCCGCGCGGTGTCGGCATGCCGGCGGGCGAGCGCGGTATCACCGTGACCGATCGCGAGCAGGCCGTGGGTGATGGCGTGGCGTCCGCGCGCGTGGCGTTTCTCGCGACTGCGGCGGCGCAAACGCCCCGGCGTGCGCCAGAGCGTCGTCAGGATGCTCCAGAGCAAGACAACCGCCACGGCAAACACGCCGAGAAGGAGCACGAACGCCGGAATGGTCGGCGAAGCTCGCCAGCCGCCCCAGGTCATCACGACCTCGCCGGGCTGCTCGGCGACCCAGGCCGCGCCTGCACCTGCGAGTGCAATCAAAACGAGGAAGAGGACGATGCGGAGCATGACGATCCCTATACGCGCAGATTGTTGCGCGAACCTTTATTGAGCGGGCTTGACGAGATCCGCCATGGCATCGTCGGCGAATTTGCGGGACGCGGCGAGCGCGGCATCGCGGGCATCGGACTTGTCGAGCCAGGCCTGCGCCGGCGCGCGATCGGCCTCGGACAACGTCTTGAGCTCGCGCCGCGCTTCGACGAAGTCGTTGCGCAGCGCCGCGGCCGTCACCCGCGCGACGATGGCGCCGCGGTCGTTGCCGACGCCATCAGTACGCTCGATGCGGACGAGCTTCGACGCTCCTGCCTGGAGACGCTCGACGATGCCGGCGTTGGCCGCGGGAGCTTCCGGCGGCGGAGAGAGCTTTGGCACGATATTGAGCAGCTCGCGGCTCAGCGCGACCGGCGTCGGGATGCCTGACGATGCGAAGGTATCGAGCGGCTTCAGCACATCCGGCTTGCTCGCCAGCGACCGCGCCGCGGACAACTGCGACTGATACGGGTCGCCATGCCGAACGGCGACGTCGAGCAGGGTCGCCGCCACCACATGGCGCAGCGGCTTGTCGTCCATCTTCTCGCCCTGCCGTGCCAGCTCGGCGCGCTCGGTTTTACTGGCGCGCTCGAGCACCTCGACGCGGTTGGCGAGATCGGAAGATGCTGCAACATCGCGCGGCGCGGATTTCGCGTCGTTCAACGCGCTCGCGGTCTTGTCGGATTGTGCCCGCAGATTGGCGACGTCGCCGCGCAACGCGCCGACCAGTTTTTCCAACGCGTCGATCCGCGCCACGATGGCAGGATCCGCCGCGGGCTTGGCAGTTCTGGTTTCGACCGCGGCCACGCGTCCGCTCAGCGCGTCGACCGTCGCGCTGGTCACCTGCGGCGCGGCGGGCGGCGCCTGCACGGCAGGCCAGCCCAGCACCCAGCCCACCGCGATCACGATCGCGGCTCCGGCCGCGCCGGCGAAGGGAGCAATGACCCAGGGTGACACCGGCGTGGACGCGACCACAGCGGCAGCGGCGGCCGCCGCCTCGGCGTGATCGGGCTGCTGGTCAGGCTTGACGAGGTCAGGCTTGGCGAGGTCAGGCTTGGCTTCGTCGGCACCGACCGGCTCGTGCGCGGCCTGCTCGGGGGCCGGCTCAGCCTCGGGCTCGCCCACCGTCTCGCGCGGCTGGGTGGACACTTCGGTCGCCTCGAGGTCGATGGTGGGCGGCGTGCGCTTGGCGCGGCCGGATTCGGGAGCGATTTGTAAGTCTTCAGGTTTGCCTGCGTCTTCAGGCTTGTCGTCGGCCATCGTGACGGTTCCTCACACTTACATGCCCTAAACGGACCCGATTGCGTCGGATTCGGCCCGACCTCTTACGCCAAACGGGTGCGCAAAGCACGCTCCAAGGCATCAAACAGGGCATTTTCGTCCGGGCTCGCGGCCACCAGAACCTGTGACGCACCGGCATCGCGCAGCACGCTGGCGACCGTCTCGGACAGGCAGCATTGCGGGATCGCCAGCGCCGAGATTTCGACGCCTTCGTCCCGCGCGGCATCCAGGAAGGCTCGCGCGCTGCGCCGGGAGTAATGCAGCACCGCCTCGATCCCATGGGTGGCAAAGCCGTCGCAAACCTCGCGCGGCAGCACCGTGACCGGAGCCATGCGATAGGTCGTCTGCGTCACCACATTGAATCCTTCGGCGCCAAGTTCCGCGCCGAGATCGCGCGACAGATCGGCACCGGCCAGATACAGCAGCGTGCTTTTCTTCTTCAGCACCTTGTCGCGCGCGCTCTGCATCACTCTGTCGCGCAAGGCTGCGGCATCGCCGGCCGCGACGATCACCTCGGCAAAGCCGGCGGCGCGCGCCGCGGCAGCCGTATGCTCGCCGACCGCAAACAGCGGCAGCTTCAGCAGCCCAAGGTTCTTCAAGCCAGAGTCCTGCAATTGCGGCGCGACGGCCCGGATCGCATTGCCCGATGTGACGATGATGGCGCTGTAGTTCGCTTCACTCTCGTCATGGAAGGCGACCGGCTCGAACTTGAGCACCGGCGCGAGCAGCACCACATGACCCCGCGCGCGCAAATTCTCCGCCGTCGCCTCATTGTCGGGATGCGGCCGTGTGACAAGAATGGACATCGCAGGTGTTCCGGAAACCAAGTGGCAGTGACGCATTGACGAGGATGGATGCGCGTGACGATTGCGCAAGCCGACCCCGGAATGCTACCGGACGTACCAGAACTCTGCTTTGCGGATGAGCGCAAGGGGGGTGAGAAGGGCGCAAATTGGATAACAATTCGCCAATGCTGGTACTGGGCATCGAGACCACCTGCGACGAGACCGCCGCGGCCGTGATCGAGCGCGCGCCTGACGGCAGCGGCAGGATCCTGTCCAACATCGTGCGGTCGCAGGTCGAGGAGCACGCCCGCTTCGGCGGCGTCGTGCCCGAGATCGCCGCGCGCGCACATGTCGACCTGCTCGACGGCATCATCGACCGCGCGATGCGCGAGGCCGGGATCGGCTTCGCCCAGCTTGATGGCGTCGCGGCGGCCGCGGGGCCGGGGCTGATCGGCGGCGTCATCGTCGGACTCACTACCGCGAAGGCGATCGCGATGGTTCATGACACGCCGTTGGTCGCGGTGAACCATCTCGAGGCGCATGCGCTGACGCCGCGCCTGACCGACGGAGTTGAATTTCCCTACTGCCTGTTCCTCGCATCGGGCGGCCATACCCAGATCGTCGCGGTCACCGGCGTCGGCCAGTATGTGCGGCTCGGCACCACGGTCGACGACGCCATCGGCGAGGCCTTCGACAAGGTCGCGAAGATGCTGGGCCTGCCCTACCCGGGCGGACCGCAGGTCGAACGCGCCGCGGCCAGCGGCGATGCCACGCGCTTTGCATTTCCGCGGCCGATGCAGGGGCGCCCCGATGCCAACTTCTCGCTATCGGGGTTGAAGACGGCGGTGCGCAACGAGGCGAGCCGGCTCGCCGAGATCACGCCGCAGGACATCAGCGACCTCTGCGCAAGCTTCCAGGCCGCCGTGCTGGACTCCACCGCCGACCGGCTGCGGGTTGGCTTGAGGCTTTTCCGCGAGCGGTTCGGCGCACCGCATGCGCTGGTGGCGGCCGGCGGCGTCGCCGCCAATCAGGCGATTCGTGGCGCGCTGCACGACGTGGCGCGGCAAGCCGGAACGCAACTGATCATGCCGCCGCCCGCGCTCTGCACCGACAACGGCGCGATGATCGCCTGGGCCGGCGCCGAACGCCTCGCACTCGGCCTGACCGATACGATGGAAGCGCAGCCCCGCGCGCGCTGGCTGCTCGACGCAAACGCCACGGCGCCGGCGGGCTACGGCAAGACGCGGGCGGGATATTGACGATGGCTGCGTTCGACTCGGTCGCGGTGATCGGGGCGGGTGCCTGGGGCACGGCGCTGGCGACGGTGGCGGCGCGCGCCGGGCGGAGCGTGACGCTGTGGGCGCGCAATGCTGAACATGCGACGCGGATTGCATCGACCCGCGACAATCCACGGCTGCCCGGCGTTCGGCTGGCGCCGGAGATCATCGTCACGCACGAGCTCGCGCAAGCCGCGCGCGCGGACATGTTGCTGATCGCGACGCCGGCGCAGCATTTGCGCGGCGCGGTCAACATGCTGGCCTCGCATCTGGCAAAGCCGGTGCCGATCGTCGCCTGCGCCAAGGGCATCGAGCACGGCACTCACAAGTTCATGACTGACGTGATCGCCGAAGCCGCGCCGCATGCGCAGCCGGCGATCCTGTCGGGCCCCAGCTTTGCCGACGACGTCGCGCGTGGCTTGCCGACGGCGGTGACGCTGGCAGCGCAGGATGAAGCGCTCGCAAGTGGCCTCGTGCAGGCACTGGGCTCGCCGACGTTCCGACCCTATCATTCCACCGACATCCGCGGCGTCGAGATCGGCGGCGCCGCCAAGAACGTGCTGGCGATCGCGGTCGGCATCGCCGTCGGGCGCAAGCTCGGCGCCTCCGCGCAGGCCGCACTCACGACCCGCGGCTTCGCCGAGCTGACGCGGCTCGGCCGCGCGCTGGGTGCGCGCAGCGAGACACTCACCGGCCTGTCCGGTCTCGGCGACCTGATCCTGACCTGCGCAAGCCCGCAGTCACGCAATTTCGCCCTCGGCCTCGCGCTCGGCCGTGGCGAGCAGCCGCCCGCCGGCAAGCTTGCCGAGGGCGAGTTCACCGCGCCGGTGCTGATCGAGCTCGCGGCTTCGCAAAACATCGAGATGCCGGTATCGGAGGCGGTCGCTTCGATCCTGGGCGGCCGCAGCACGATCGACGCCGCAATCTCGGGGCTGCTGACGCGGCCGTTCAAGGCAGAGGAATGAACATGGCGTACTGGCTGGTGAAATCCGAACCGTCTGTGTGGTCCTGGGACCAGCAGGTGGCGAAGGGTGCCAAGGGCGAAGCCTGGACCGGCGTACGCAATTACACCGCGCGCCAGCATCTCGTTGCCATGAAGAAGGGCGACAAGGCGTTCTTCTATCATTCCAACGAGGGCAAGGAGATCGTCGGCATCGCCGAGATCATCAAGGAAGCTTACCTTGACCCGACCGACAAGGCCGAGAAATTCGTCTGCGTCGACATCAAGGCCGACAAGCCCTTGAAGACGCCGGTGACGATGGCCGCCATCAAGGCCGAGAAAAAGCTCGCCGACATGGCGCTGGTGAAATATTCGCGGCTGTCGGTTCAGCCGGTGACGGCGGAGGAGTGGAAGCTCGTCTGCAAGATGGGCGGGGTTTAGCTCGCTGAACCTGTAGGGTGGGCAAAGCGCAGCGTGCCCACCCTTTCAGACAAAGGTCTGGCTTAAGATGGTGGGCACGGCGCTTTGCGCCTTTGCCCACCCTACGGCAGCGCCGCTTACACCGCCGCGGTCGCGACCACCTGCTGCAACAGCTGCTCGCGCCTGGCCTGCGAACGCTGGCCCTTCATCGTCGCTGCAAAGCGCTCCAGAATGCCGTCCTCGAAGGCGGTGACGATGGTGTCGTGAACGTAGCTCTTGCGGCAGATCGCCGGCGTGTTGGAGAGCTTGTCGGCGGCGGCGCGGATCGCATCCAGCACCTGCTTCTTGCGGCCGCGCTGGCTGGTCGCCGGCGTGATCCGCGACAGCGATTCGACGACGACGGCGGAGGCCATCAGGGTGCGGAAATCCTTCAGTGAAATCTTGATGCCGGCGATCTCGCGCAGGAACGCGTTCACCTGTGTGGTGCTGACCGCGCGCACGATGCCGTAGGCGTCGCGATACTGGAACATGCGCTTGCCTGGAACGCCCTGCAGGATGCCGATCGCGCGCACCAGCTTGGCCGCGTCGCATTCTTTCCGCACGGCCTTGCCGCCCTTCGCCTTGAAGGTCAGCACGAAGCAATCGTCTTCCAGCGTGACATTGGACTTCAGCAGCGTGGTCGCACCGCGCGTGCCGTTGAGGCGGGCATAGGATTCATTGCCGGGACGGATCGCGGTCCGCGCGATCAGCTCGATCACGGCCGAGAGCGCGAACTCGCGGGTCGGCACGTCGCCCGACAGGAACGCGAAAACCTTGCGCCGGATCTTTGGCAATGCGCCGACCAGCTTCGCCAGGCGATGCGCCTTGCGGTGCTCGCGGACTTTCTCCCAATCGGCGTGATAGCGATATTGCAGCCGGCCCGCCGCATCGCGTCCCACGGCCTGCAGATGCGAGCTCGGATCGGCCGAGTAGCGCACCTCGCGATAGGCGGGCGGCACCGCCATGGCATGCAGCCGGCGGATGGTGCGGGCGTCGCGGATATGCGCGCCATTGGGGCGGACGAAGGAATAGCCCTTGCCGCGCTTGATGCGCCGGATCTTCAGTTCGTTCTGGTCGCCGAGCCGCAGGCCAAGCTCCTTCGCGATCGCCTCGACCGTCGCCGCGGGCGCCGTGTCGAACACCTTTTTCGGGCTGGGACGGCCGGAACCGGCCGGTTTCGGCCATTGTCCGAGGGCTTTGGCCAGCGCGACAGCAGCAGGATCGGCCGAAGCGGGCCGTATCGTCCCGAGATTCTGCTGATCCATCATGGTCTTAAGCCTTAGCCCTGTCTGTTGCCGGTCAATGCCGCTGTTCTGATTTTTGTTCCAAGGAGCCCTTGGACGATCTCTTTGGACCCGGGTTAGCCACTTAGGGTGTTCCGAACCGCATTGCGAGTCCCGAATCAGTGAGGAGCGGTTTTTAGATACCTCCAACTTGCGCATGGACGGTCTGCGCCAAGCCCCTCCCACAAACGAGGTAAAGACCTGACGCGGCTTCACCGGGGGTCGGCGACCTCCGTCGTCCTATGTCGGGACACGATCGGTCCCTTGAACGAGAGCGAGCTTCACCTTAAGGTTTTAGGGGATTGATGGCGACTACCAAGATTTGCAGAGATCGTGACCCGCCACAACCTGCAGTTCGATTGCTTCTTCGTTTTTCCCGACACCTGCCTGACCAGGCTGCCAAGAGGGTTTGGAGATGAAGTACTTCGGCAAGCGTGCGGTTCTTGGATTTTCGTTCGCACTCATATCAACAGCCGCATATTCAGCGCAGAAGACCTGCGCCAGCCTCTTACAGATGCAAGACATCGTTGCCAGGCAGCTTTATGTGCTGCCCAGCGGCTCGCCTCTCGAACCGGTGAAGAGCCTGAAGCGCCAGTCACCACCCAGTCTTGCGTATATCGTGCCCTCGCACGCATACAATTCCGGCGTGGTTATCTTGAAGGTCAGGCACCATTTGGTGGCGCCCGCTCCAGCAACAACGCCTCAGCGAATTACCCTGTCTCGCATTGCTTACAGAACTCCGTGCAACGGCAAGCCGGACGTTCAGACACCGGAAGCTACCTACGAACCTGACGTCACTCAGTACGTGAACTATCACAAGTATCAGTTGCCGGATCCGTTGATGGATCGGGTTCATGCCGATCTTGGCAACAGACCGAAGGGCTGGTGGGGCGAGAGCGACAATCGCTGCGTATCGACGTCGAGCTGGGATATCCGGCCGCAGCTCCAATTCGAGGATAGCATTACTGATCGTCAGGTCATCGGCGTGGTCGGCTATTTCGGCAATCGCGTTACAACCGCCTTCCAGGCACCGCAGGCGACCGGAACTGCGGTTGCAGCATCTCCGGCGTATAGCGCCTATCGTGATCTGGCGGTTCGCGTACTTCCCTACCGTAAATCACCTGACCGCTTTTCCTGCATCAACATTCCCATCAGTACCGCGCCAGCCGGCACGGATTGGACCGACGTGATGATCATCGACGCGGACGATGCGCGGTACCCGCGGGACACGCTGCTCGACCCCCAAAAGACGTGGCGCATCCAATGGAACTAGCTTGCCGACGCCACGGATAAACCAAACTTTAACGTAAAGAGTTGAGCATGTTGAAGGAACTCCGGGAGCTGGTAGGCTTTGTGTTGGGGTTCCTGACTGATGTTATCGAGTTGATAAGGACATCGTGTTTGTCGACCTCACCCCTGCAAAGCGTTGGCCGTGATCGAGCTCTATCGCTCCAGCTTAGCGGCCTCGTCGGAATCGTGCTGGTCGGCATATTCATCAGCACCCTGAGCGACAAGAGCGTCAAGATTGACCTCCTGCCCTTTGGCACGATTACGCTGATCTATTTTACGATTGCGGCCTTTCTGGTCGGCCTGGCCATTCGCTACTTTCGCCCCTCGCATGCTGACGCACCAGATAGTGCCGGCGGCGATGTAACCAGCAACGCGCAAATCGACGCTACGTCGTACGTCATCGCGTTCAATTTGATTGCGTTGATCGTATTCGCAGTGACGCGGGATCTTCTCAATTATATCGGACAGTCTCCCGAGATTCTGATCCCTACGATTCTTGCGATCGCCGTTGCCGGCATCACGATGCTCGTATTCGGGAATAGAGATGCCTCGAAAGTGGGGCTGGGCAAGCTGCAGAAGGCCACCGTGTTATTTCTCCCGGCCGGAACGTTCTTTGGCTATGCGCTCGTCCTTTCTCGATATGCAGGCTAGTCTAGGCTAAGTCCGGTCTCCCTGCCTTCCCAAAAACCGTCATTCGCAACTTTCGCGACCTTGCCCGGCGAGCGGTTTTTAGATACCTCAAATCCAGAGCCTTTGCTGCCTGTCTTGATCCTCCGCATGGCCGGCCGCCCGCCGAAGGTCCAGCTTGTGCTCCTTGTCGGGTCCGGTTAGCCCGGCACATAATCGGTTCAACGATCAAGTCGGCTTGCCGGCGGCCTGTGCCCCGAATTGCCGTAGGTGGAGGGAAACATGTCCGAGAAGATCTACGACGTCCCCGCGGAATGGGCCAAGCGCGCCTGGGTCGACCAGGCCAAGTACACTGACATGTACGCGCGCTCGATCTCGGACCCGAACGCGTTCTGGGCCGAGCAGGCCAAGCGCATCGACTGGATGCACACACCGACCAAGATCGAGAATGTCTCCTTCGCGCCCGGCAACATCTCGATCAAATGGTTCGAGGACGGCATCCTCAACGTCGCCCATAACTGCATCGATCGTCACCTGCACAAGCGCGCCAACCAGACCGCAATCATCTGGGAAGGCGACGATCCCTCGCAGTCGAAGCACATCACCTATCAGGAGCTTCACGACGAGGTCTGCCGGATGGCCAACATCCTGCGCACCCGCAACGTCAAGAAGGGCGACCGCGTCACCATCTACCTGCCGATGATTCCGGAAGCGGCCTACGCGATGCTGGCCTGCGCGCGGATCGGCGCGATCCATTCCGTGGTGTTCGCGGGCTTCTCGCCCGACAGCCTCGCCCAGCGCATCAACGACTGCCAATCCAAGGTCGTCATCACGGCGGACGAAGGCCTGCGCGGCGGCAAGAAGGTGCCGCTGAAGGCCAATGTCGACGCGGCGCTCGCCAAGGCCGACGGCGTCGACTGGGTCGTCGTGGTCAAGCGCACCGGCGGCAAGGTCGACATGAACCCGACCCGCGACCTCTGGTATCACGACGCCGCCGCGATGGTGACGACGGAATGCCCGGCCGAGCATATGCACGCCGAGGATCCGCTGTTCATCCTCTACACCTCGGGATCGACCGGCCAGCCCAAGGGCGTGCTGCACACCTCCGGCGGCTATCTCGTGTTCGCCGCGATGACGCACCAATACGTCTTCGACTATCACGACGGCGACATCTACTGGTGCACCGCCGACGTCGGCTGGGTCACCGGCCACAGCTACATTCTCTACGGACCGCTCGCCAACGGCGCGACCACGCTGATGTTCGAAGGCGTGCCGAATTACCCGGACAATTCGCGGTTCTGGAACGTCATCGACAAGCACAAGGTCAACATCTTCTACACCGCACCGACCGCGATCCGCGCGCTGATGCAGAGCGGCGACGCCCCCGTGAAGAAGACCTCGCGCGCGAGCTTGCGCCTGCTCGGCTCGGTCGGCGAGCCCATCAATCCGGAAGCGTGGGAGTGGTATCACCGCGTCGTCGGCGACGACCGCTGCCCGATCGTCGACACCTGGTGGCAGACCGAGACCGGCGGCATTCTGATTACGCCGCTGCCGGGCGCAACCAGGCTGAAGCCGGGGTCGGCGACACAGCCGTTCTTCGGCGTGGCGCCTGAGATCGTCGATGCCGACGGCAAGACGCTCGAAGGCGCGACCACCGGCAATCTCTGTCTGACGCGGTCCTGGCCGGGCCAGATGCGCACCGTCTATGGCGATCACGCTCGCTTCGAGCAGACCTATTTTTCGACTTACCCGGGCAAATACTTCACCGGCGACGGCTGCCGGCGCGACGCCGACGGCTATTACTGGATCACCGGCCGCGTCGACGACGTCATCAACGTCTCCGGCCACCGCATGGGCACCGCCGAAGTCGAGAGCGCGCTGGTCGCGCATGAGAAGGTGTCGGAAGCCGCCGTGGTCGGCTTCCCGCACGACATCAAGGGCCAGGGCATCTACGCCTATGTCACCCTGATGTCCGGCATCGAGCCAACCGAAGATCTGCGCAAGGAGCTCGTCACCTGGGTGCGCAAGGAGATCGGCCCGATCGCCTCGCCCGACCAGATCCAGTTCGCACCTGGCCTGCCCAAAACCCGCTCCGGCAAGATCATGCGCCGCATCCTGCGCAAGATCGCCGAGGACGAGCCGGGCAGCCTCGGTGACACCTCGACTTTGGCCGATCCCGGCGTCGTCGATGATCTCGTCAAGAACCGGCAGAACAAGAAGTCGTCGTAAAAAGGTCTCGTGCCCCGGACACAGCGCAGCGCCTCTTCAGCGGTGCGCTGCAGAGCTGGGGCCCATGCCTCGAAGAACCGGGTCCCGGTTCTGCAGCGTGTCACTTCGTGCCGCACCGCGTCCGGGACATGAAGAAAATCTGGCCTCCTGAGATAACAGCCGTTCACACCCTCACGCATTTGTCAGGGCGCGCGTGGGCACGGCCCCATCTTTCCCGCCGGGTGTTGTTTTCAGGTCATTTACTTTATTTCGAACATTTCCTTTGTTCCCCCTGCTGGCTGGCCCTCGGCGGCCGTGCGTGGAAACCATCCGGTTAACGGGCGCGGTTAAGAATGTCTGGGCAAGCCGGCGATTGCCGGGTTCTGCGTGATTTTGGACGATCTTTTCGGGCTAGGGGAAAATCGATGTCGATGAGGATTGCAGTGGCGCTTGCCGCCACCATCGGGGCCGGGATCTTGATGTCGACGGCGGCGCAGGCGCGGCCGGAGATGGTGGGGACGCATCTGGCCGATTATTCGCCGGGCACCATCGTGGTCAAAACCAACGAGCGGCGGCTCTATCTCATCCTCGATAACGGCCACGCCGTGCGCTATCCGGTCGGCGTCGGCAAGTCCGGCAAGCAGTGGGCCGGGACCACCCGCATCGACGGCAAGTATCGCAACCCGGCCTGGGCGCCGCCCGCCGAGGTGAAGCGCGACAAGCCGAGCATCCCCGACGTCATTCCCGGCGGCTCGCCGCGCAACCCGATGGGCGTTGCGGCGATGACGCTGGCCGGCGGCGAATATGCGATCCACGGCACCAACGTGCCGGGTTCGATCGGCGGCTTCGTCTCCTACGGCTGCATCCGCATGCTCAACGACGACATCACCGATCTCTACGGCCGCGTCTCCGTCGGCACGACGGTGGTCGTGACGCGCTGATTGATCGCCGGCATCGGCACAGAACTGCAAAGGCCGCGTCCAACGACGCGGCTTTTTTGTCACCAGAAGCGCCAGCCCCGCGCGCACCAGCCGTCGCGGTGACCGCCATTGTAGCTGCGCACATGACCGCCCGCGAGCAGCGCCGCCGAGACGTTGGCGGTGCGTCTGGTCGCAACGTCGGCGAGAACGCGACCGTATTTGTCCTGGCCAAGATTGGAGATCGTGACGCCGCCCTGGCCGAGCAGGTTGCGCAGCGCATCGCTGGCGGCTTCGGCCTTGTTCAGCTCATCCTGGCAGGACGCTTTCATCTCGGGCGCATCGATACCCCGCAGCCTGACACGCGCGACCAGGTCGCGGCCGTCGCGCTGGTGCATGCGGGCAAGGAAGGTATCGCCGTCGATGGTGCGGACGACGTCGACCGGGTGACGCATGTCGGAGCTGCCGGACTGCTGCAGGATGATCTCGGCATCGCGCGATTGTCCGTCATTGGCATGCGGAATGGGCCAGCTCGTCCCGTGCCGGAAGACCAGCACGATCGCCACAATGACCCCGACCACGAACATCCACGGCAACAGCCCCGCGAAGTGGCGGCCGAACGGCGAACCACTATAGGACGGCCGATAGGGATGGCTGGGGTCGAAACGCGGCATCCGCGCACGCTAGGGCTGAGTCGGCTGGGGCGGCAAGGGTAGCGAGAGCCGATGCCTTAGAAGTCCGAGGCGATGCCCTTGCGCTCCCAGTCGCCGTAGCGCGTGGGTTCGGGGCCCTTCGGTCCCTGCAATTCCTTTGGTGCCGCTTCGGCATGCGCCGCCGCGGCCTGCCGGCGCGCCTCGGCTTCGGCCAGCGCGCGCTGGGCGGCCGGCGGGAGCTGCTTGCGATCGGGAACGGAGGGCTGGTCACTCATCGTCCGGGTTCCTAGCGCAGGATCGGAAGGCCTGCGACGTCCAATAACGCATTGCTGAAATGGTCACGACGGGATGTAAAGGCGACAGGCCATTCTTACATTTGGCATATTCGCGTGCCACAGCTGGTTTGTTAAGGCATGCGCCCCTTCGGCGGAACTGCCGCTCGCTAAGAACCTTAAGCCCGCATGCCATCTCAACGTTTCGCTCCTCCGTCCGAAGTGCCCGGTCTCGCGGCGCGGCGGATTGCCGCTGACATCGTCGACGGCGTGTTGCACAAGCACCGCACGCTTGACGACCAGCTCGACGGCAGCGGCGCCCATCCCGGACTGAAGACGCTGGCAGACCGCGACCGCGCGCTGATGCGTCGCCTGGTCGCGACGGTGCTGCGCCGGCTCGGCACGCTTGGCCATGTGCTGTCACGCCTGCTCGACAAGGGCATTCCCTCCGACGCGCCGCGCGCGCAAAGCGCGCTCCTGATCGGCGCCGCGCAGATCCTCTGGATGGACGTGCCCGATCACGCCGCCGTCGATCTCTCCGTCCGCCTCGTGCAATCCGACCGGCGCGCCGCGCGTTATGCCGGCCTCGTCAATGCCGTGCTGCGCCGCTGCGCGCGCGAGGGCAAGGCGCTGGTGGACGAAGTCGCCACGCAATCGCTGGACCTGCCGCCCTGGATGGTCGCGCGCTGGAGCGCGCATTACGGCGAGGCGACCGCAAGAGACATGGCGCTGGCGCTCGGCCATGAACCTTCGCTCGATCTCACCGTGAAGTCGGACCCCGCGCAATGGGCGAGCCGGCTGCATGGCGAGGTGTTGCCGACCGGATCGGTGCGTACGGTGCTGCACGGCTCCGTGACGGTGCTGCCCGGCTTTGCCGAAGGACAGTGGTGGGTGCAGGACGCCGCCGCCGCGCTGCCGGCGCGGCTGTTCGGCGACATCAAGGGCAAATCCATCGCCGATCTCTGCGCCGCCCCAGGCGGCAAGACCGCGCAACTGGCGCTGGCAGGCGCGCATGTCACGGCGATCGACCGCTCACCGGCCCGGGTGGCGCGTCTGCGCGAGAATCTGGCGCGGTTGTCGCTCCAGGCCGAGACCGTCGTCGCTGACGCCGTGGACTGGGCCGGCCCGGCCGAGGGTTTTGACGGCGTCCTGCTCGACGCGCCCTGCACCTCGACCGGCACGATCCGACGGCATCCCGACGTCGCATGGCTCCGCCAGCAATCGGACATCGCCGCATTGAGCACGCTCCAGCAGCGGCTGCTGAAGAAATCCGTCTCGCTGCTGAAGCCCGGCGGAACACTGGTCTACTGCACCTGTTCGCTGGAACCCGAAGAGGGTGAGCAGGCGATCGCCGCGCTGCTGCAAGCGGAGCCTGGCCTGCGCCGCGTGCCGATCGACGCTTCCGAGGTGTTTGGGCTCGGCGAGATCATCACCGCTGACGGCGACCTGCGCACCCTGCCCAGCCACCTGCCGAACGCAGATCCCAAGCTCGGCGGGCTCGACGGATTCTACGCGGCTCGGCTCGTTAAATCCTGATTTTGCACCGGTTTTTGCGACGGCACTGATTCGCACCCTTTCAAGGTGGTGTCAGCCGCTGGATTTTGGGATTAATAAGGATTCGTCGGAATCTCTCCCCCTTCAAGGCAAGGCGTGTCGGTCGCTCAACGCAGACGTATCTCGACGCTGGTGATGAACCGCTTCGCGCGGAACATGCTCGCGCGCGCGAGTGGCGGTTCCGTTGCGCTGTCGCGGGTCTGGCCCGGCCGCACCGATCGGCTGATCATCGCGCCGCACGATTTGCGCACCGCGGATGCAACCCGCGCCGCCGAGATCTATGCCGGCCGCTTCGTCTTCGCCGGCAAGATCGTCAATTGCCACGGCCGCTCGATCTTCGATCTCGAGCCGCCGTCGGAGGACTGGGAAGTCGCGCTGCTCGGCTTCGGCTGGCTGCGCCATTTGCGCGCCGCCGATACCGCGCTGACGCGCGCCAATGCGCGCGCGCTGGTCGAGGACTGGATCGCCAATCCCAGCAACAAGCGCCGCGCCGTCGCGCGGCGCGCCGACGTGCTGGCACGGCGCGTGATCTCGCTGCTGTCGCAGGCACCCTTGGTGCTCAACGACACCGACAACAAATTCTACCGCCGTTACCTGCGCGCGCTCGCGCGCGAGATCCGTTTCCTGCGCTACACCATGGTCGACATTCCCGATGGTGTGCCGAAGCTGCAGGTGCTGATCGCGCTGTGCTACGCCGCGCTGTGCCTCGCCAACCAGGCGGGCCAGATCCGCAGCGCGTCTAAGAAGCTTTCGGACGAGTTGCAGCGGCAGATCCTGCCCGACGGCGGACACATCTCTCGCAATCCCGGTGCGCTGATCGAGCTCCTGATCGACCTGTTGCCGCTGCGACAGACCTTCGCCGCACGCAACATCGCGCCGCCGCCGGCGCTGCTCAATGCGATCGACCGCATGATGCCGATGCTGCGCTTCTTCCGGCACGGCGACGGCAATTTCGCGCTGTTCAACGGCATGAGCGCGACGCCCTCGGACCTGCTCGCCACGCTGCTCGCCTATGACGACACCCACGGCGCGCCGATGGCGAACATGCCGCATACCGGCTACCAGCGCCTCGATGCCGGCCAGACCACCGTGATCATCGACACCGGGCCGCCGCCGCCGGCCGGCGTCAGCCACGACGCCCATGCCGGCTGCCTGTCGTTCGAACTGTCCTCCGGCATCAGCCGCATCGTCACCAATTGCGGCATGCCGACGACGGGCCGCGACAATTGGCGGCCGTTCGCACGCGGTACCGCGGCGCATTCCACGCTGACCTATCACGAGACGTCCTCGTGCCAGTTCGTCGAGATGTCGGCGATGAAGCGCCTGTTGCACGGCTCGCCGGTCACCAGCGGTCCGGTCGAGGTCGAGAGCTATCGTGAGATCGTGCAGAACGGCACGCTGCTCACGACGTCGCATGACGGTTATCTCGCCAAGTTCGGCGCGATCCATCGCCGCGTGCTGATGATCGCCAATGACGGCGCGCGCATCGACGGCGAGGATACGCTGTCACCGCCGCAGGGCGGACGTTTCAAGGGCGCGGATGCCGATTTCGCGCTGCGCTTCCATCTGCATCCGGCGGTGAAGGCGAGCCGGCTGTCGGATGCCCGCGGCGTCATGCTGGTGCTGCCGAACCGCGACGTCTGGACCTTTGAAGCATTGGACGACAAGGTCGACCTCGAGGACAGCGTGTTCCTGGCCGGCAATGACGGCCCCCGCCGCACCGCGCAAATCGTGATCCGGCAGGATGCGCGGCAGGCGCCCTCGATCCGCTGGAGCTTCGTCCGCTCCACCGCCTCGCCGACCGTCACCAATGCCCGCCGCAACGCCCGCCGTGAGCCGGAACTTCCGCTGTAGGCCGGGTAGAGATGACCGCCATAGTGAGTGGCTCTAATTTGGGCTACTCGCTCGGCCGCTCATTGTTCTCGTTGTTCGGCTGCTCACGGTCGCTAGATGGTCGCTCGACACGACTTGGCGGACTGGGCTGACTAAGCCAAAATGGAAGATTTCCGGCGCGTTGCTCAGCAGATTCAAGCTGACGAAATAGCCACCCGGATTCTAGCCTCACGGAATTAGCCATTTTTACAACCCTCCATGGTTATGGTTAGAGTTCCATGCCATGGGTTGCAGCGAATCTCTTAAACGCAGTAAATCCTGATTTATTCTTAACTACAACTGAAAACTATTAATGAACACTTAAGAAGTATAGTTATGGGGAAAAGTTGATGAGTGTAAATAGAATTCCTCACCCAGAGCTATTCTTCGGTTTAGTTGCTCCGGTTGGGGTCGATCTTGACATGATTGTCGAGGTGCTAACTACTGAACTAATACTTCAAAAGTATAATACGTCGGCGATACACGTCACGCAAATTATGCAGGACGTGCCTTCGAATATTGTTCTCAAGGAAGAGCCTTACTTAGATCGAATTACGACTCGGATCGAGTATGCAGATGAGATTTGCAGCCGAATAGAGCGCGAGGACGCGCTCGCCGCTATTACGATTACGGCGATCCAATCAATTCGTGAGGGACTGAACCGAGGCTTAGCGAACGAGCACAGCATCAAACTTCCGGCGGATCCAAAGTTGCTACAGGAAGCCTTACAACAGCCTATTCCAAAGCACGCATACATCCTTCGACAATTTAAGCGACCGAAGGAGATCGGTCTGCTCAGGCAGGTATACGGAAAGCTATTCTTTCAAATCTCCGCTTATAGTTCGCCTGCGGAGCGCGAATTATTTCTCAAGAAGAAAATCAAATCATCCAACTTCGGCGGTCTAGAGGACCATGAGGCCGAATGCCAAGCCATCGCCCTTATGGCGCAGGATTATCAAGAGAGTGACAAAACTCACGGCCAGCAAATAAGAGAGACGTTTCCTTTAGGCGATGTATTTGTTGATGGAGTGAACCGCAAGAATTGCGAAGCGATGATAAAGCGTTTTGTGAATCTTATCTTTGGAGACAATTCCCTTACTCCCGATCGTCATGAGTACGGAATGTACCTGGCTAAATCGGCAGCACTAAGATCCGGCGATTTGTCGCGTCAGGTTGGAGCGGCAATATTCAGAGATAGCGGCGAGGTCGCAACGCTCGGCTGCAATGAAGTCCCGAAATTCGGCGGCGGCAGCTATTGGTCCGACGGGCTGGAGGATCGCCGTGACTTTGCGCTGGGCGAAGATCCGAACGACAGAATCAAACGAGAGATTCTGCACGATATTTTAGAGACTCTATTTGAACGCAAGAAGCTCGCCGAACAAATCAATTCGATAGCTGCTGTTAGGGACATCATGGAAGACGATGCCATTCGTAAGTCCAAGGTGATGGACTTGATCGAATTTGGTAGAATCATTCATGCGGAAATGTCGGCGATAACTGACGCTGCACGACTGGGAATCCAGATCAAAGCAGGAAAGCTCTTCTGCACGACTTTCCCATGTCACATATGTGCGAAACACATCGTTGCATCAGGCATAGACACAGTCGTCTTCCTTGAGCCGTACCCCAAAAGCTATGCACGCGAACTTCACTCTGATTCGATCGAGATCGAAGGCGCGGAGGAGGCATCGAAGGTAAAATTCACACCATTTCTGGGTATATCACCGCTTCGATATCGTGACTTCTTTGAGAAAGGACGAAGAAAAGATCGGGAAACAGGAAAAGTGGTTCGATGGGCGGCAGGAATTGGAGTTCCTATCGTCGAAATCTACCACCCAGTTTACATCAATTTGGAAACCCTCGTCTCAAACGAACTTAAGCAGGATGAGCGACTATGGAAAAAACCTAACCCAGACATTGGGCCGAGTGACGGGGGTCAGATCGCCGGTTAATTGTTCCTCTCATTGTCCCGAAGAAACCTTGAAGTCCATCTAGCTCGCAGATCGCGATGTTTGCCTCCGATTCGCGCGATCACCGGTCGGGAAGCCCGCATCATGCAGATCAGGTGATCTGATCGTTGTGAAAACGGCCAAAAGCTGCTATCGAGCCCTCGTTCGCGCGACTGGCGACCTTGGATGGAGCACCATCGGGAAGCGCGACACATATCCGCCGCGCGCCTGGGCATAGACACTCCTTAAGACAGAGGATCTTGCTCATGACTGACCATCCCCGCCGCGTCACCCGTGCCCTGCTTTCCGTTTCCGACAAGACTGGCCTGATCGAATTCGCCAAGGCGCTTGCCGCGCATGATGTCGAGCTGGTCTCGACCGGCGGCACCGCCAAGGCGATCGCTGCCGCAGGCTTGAAGGTGAAGGACGTCTCCGACCTCACCGGCTTCCCCGAGATGATGGACGGCCGCGTCAAGACGCTGCATCCCAAGGTGCATGGCGGCCTGCTCGCGATCCGCGACAACAAGGAGCATGCGGAGGCGATGAAGACGCACGGCATCGCGCCGATCGACCTCCTCGTCGTCAATCTCTATCCGTTCGAGGCCACGGTCGATAAAGGCGCCGGCTTCGAGGATTGCATCGAGAACATCGATATCGGCGGCCCCGCGATGATCCGCGCCGCCGCGAAGAATCATGACGACGTTGCCGTCGTGGTCGAGGCGCAGGACTATCAGGCCGTGCTCGACGAGCTCGCCGCCAACAACGGCGCAACCACGCTGAAGCTGCGCCGCCGCCTTGCCGCAAAGGCCTATGCGCGCACCGCGGCCTATGATGCCGCGATCTCGAACTGGTTCAATCGCCAGCTCGAGATCGACGCGCCCGACTTCCGCGCGTTCGGTGGCAGGCTGATCCAGTCGCTGCGCTATGGCGAGAACCCGCACCAGAGCGCGGCGTTCTACGCGACACCGGACAAGCGGCCGGGCGTCTCCACCGCGCGGCAGCTGCAGGGCAAGGAGCTCTCTTACAACAACATCAACGACACCGATGCGGCTTATGAATGCATCGGCGAGTTCGACGCCAAGCGCACCGCGGCCTGCGTGATCGTCAAGCACGCCAATCCCTGCGGCGTTGCCGAGGGCTCGGACCTCGTCAGCGCGTATCGCAAGGCGCTGGCCTGCGATTCCACCTCGGCCTTCGGCGGCATCATTGCGATGAACCGTGCACTGGATGCCGACACCGCGCGCGAGATCACGAAGATCTTCACCGAAGTGATCATCGCGCCGGATGCCAGCGAGGAGGCGATCGCCATCATCGGCGGCAAGAAGAATCTGCGCCTGCTGCTCGCCGGCACCCTGCCCGATCCCCGCGCGCCCGGCCTCACCGCGAAGACGGTGGCCGGCGGCCTGCTGGTGCAGAGCCGTGACAACGCCGTAGTCGACGACATGACGTTCAAGGTCGTGACCAAGCGTGCGCCCACGGATGCCGAGATGCGCGACCTCAAATTCGCCTTCCGCGTGGCCAAGCACGTCAAGTCCAACACCATCATCTATGCCAAGGATCTCGCCACCGTCGGCATCGGCGCGGGCCAGATGAGCCGGGTGGATTCAGCCCGGATCGCGGCGCGCAAGGCGCAGGACGCGGCGGCCGAGCTGAAGCTTGCCGAGCCGCTCACCAAGGGCTCGGTCGTGGCATCGGACGCGTTCTTCCCGTTCGCCGACGGCATGCTCGCCTGCATTGAAGCCGGCGCCACCGCCGTGGTGCAGCCCGGCGGATCGATGCGCGACGACGAAGTGATCAAGGCCGCCGATGAGCACGGCATCGCCATGGTGTTCACGGGCACGCGGCACTTCAGGCACTAGATTATTGGTGCACTGAACTCTCAAGGGGGCGTCCCCGCGAAGGCGGGGACCCATACCCCCAGGGAGAAATTGCGGCGCGAGTTGGCAACTACGGGTCTTCGCCAAACCACTTCCTGTGGTTATGGATCCCGGATCTGCGCTCCGCTTGTCCGGGACGACAACAGAGTTTTATTCCGCCTTCACCCGCATCAACAGCCCCAGCCCCGCAACGAAGAACACCACCAGCACGGCCATGCCGGCCTTCTGGCTGGCCGTCACCGCCGTGATCATGCCGATCAGAAGCGGGCCGATGAAGGACGTCACTTTCCCCGTCAGCGCGAAAAGGCCAAAATACTGCGCGATGCGGTCTTTCGGCGCGAGCCGGATCAGCAGCGTGCGCGAAGCCGCCTGCAATGGCCCGCCGGCGGCACCGATCAGACAACCCAGCACGAGATAGGCGCGCTCGGCCGCGCTCGAGAACAGGGGAGCGCCCGGCTGAGGCGGCGCGACCGCGACGAACAGCACGCTGTCCTTGTCGACCAGAAGGATCGCGGCCACCGCAAGCAGGAGGAGCAGCAAGCTGCCGGTGATCACGCGCCTCGGTCCCAGCGAATCGTCGAGCTTGCCGCCGAGCCACGCGCCGAATGTGCCGGCGATCGCCAGCATGATGCCGAAGGTACCGATCTGGATCGTGTGCCAGCCGAACGTGCCGGCGGCATAGATGCCGCCGAACGCGAATAGCGACACCAGGCCGTCCGTGTAGATCATGTTGGCGAGCAGGAACGCAGCCAGCGACTTCTGCTTCGGCAAACTCCTGATGGATTGCTTCAGCTCCGACAGTCCTGCGCGCAGCGCCTCGCGCACCGGGCGCTTCGCCGGATAATCCGGCGTGAACAGGAACAGCGGCGTCACGAAAATGATGAACCACAGCCCGGTCAGCGGTCCGACGATGCGATCGCCCTGATGGCTGACCGGATCGAGCCCGAACAGCGGCTTGAATCCGAGCAGGGTGCGGCCGGTTTCGGGATTGGCGGCGAGGAAGCCGAGCACGATGATCAGGCTGACGATGCCGCCGATGTAGCCGGTGGCCCAGCCGGTGCCAGAGAGCCGGCCGATCCGCTCCGGCGGCACCAGGGTCGGCATCATCGCATTGTTGAAGACGGTGGCGAATTCCGCGCCGACGCTGGCGAGCGCGACGGCGGTGAGCAGGGGCGGAATGATGGAGGGATCTCCGGGCTTGCCGATCCACAGCGTACAGGCCGCCAGCACCAGCAGCACACCGAACCCTGCGATCCACGGCTTCCTGCGGCCCGACGCATCCGCGATGGCCCCGAGCACCGGCGACATCAGCGCGATCGCAAGACCCGCTGCCGCCATCGCAAAGCCCCACAGCGACTGGCCGGTGGCGGGATCTGGCGCAATGCTGGTGGCGAAATAGGGCGCGAACACGAAGGTCGTGATCAGCGTGAAATAGGGCTGTGCGGCCCAGTCGAAGAAGATCCAGCTGACGACAGCTGCGCGCGGCGGATAGGTCCGCTGCACGCCCGTCATGCGCGCATCGGGGGCGATCGTCGTCATCACGCAGTCCTCTTCACGAACAGTTTTGCCTGCCTCGGGGCAAACCGTATAGCATTGCAGCAGCACGTGTGAACTGGCCCAAGGCCACGGCGGAAGCTTGATGATGTCGTCATACCCGACACGGCGGACATTTTTCGCCTTCATTGCCACTCTGGCGTTTGGTCTTGCATCTGCCACCGCACAGGATGCGCGGCGGGCCTATGTTCCACCTGCGCTCGACACCGTGCGTGCCGTCGCCGCAGAGCACGGCATGGTGGTGGCGCAGGAGAGAATCTCTGCGCAAGTCGGTGCCGATATCCTCAGACGCGGCGGCAATGCGGTCGACGCCGCGGTCGCCACCGGCTTTGCCATGGCGGTGACCTATCCGCGCGCCGGCAATATCGGCGGCGGCGGCTTCATGGTGATCCACTCGACCGAGCGCAACGAAGACGTCACGATCGACTATCGCGAGACCGCGCCGGCGGCGACCACACCGCAGATCTTCCTTGGGTCCGACGGCAAGCCCGACTCCGCGAAGTCGCGCGATTCCGCGCTCGGCATCGGCGTGCCCGGCACGGTGGCGGGTCTTGTTCTGGCGCTGGACAAATACGGTTCGGGCCAGTTCACGCTGGCGCAATTGCTCGAACCTGTGATCTCGCTTGCCCGCGATGGTTTCATCGTCAGCGACGACATTGCCGATACCTTGCCGGGCTGGCACCGCCGCCTCGCGCGCTGGCCAGCCTCCGCAAAGATCTTCTCGCGTCCCGATGGCACGCCGCTCGGCGAAGGCGACAGGCTGATCCAGAGCGATCTCGCCGAGACGCTCTCGGCCGTCGCGGCGCAGGGCGCGCGCGGCTTCTACGAGGGCGCGGTCGCGGACAAGCTCGCCAAGGCCGTCTCGGATGCCGGCGGGATCATGACGCCGGCCGACTTGAAGGCGTATCAGGCGGTGATCCGCGCGCCGGTGCGCGGCAGCTATCGCGGCTACGACATCATCTCGATGCCGCTGCCGTCCTCCGGCGGCGTGGTGCTGGTGGAGACGCTCAACATTCTAGAAGGCTTTCAGCTCACGGACCTGAAGCAGGGTTCGCCGGCATCGCTGCATCTGCTGATCGAAGCCATGAAGCGCGCGTATGCGGACCGCGCGCGCTATCTCGGCGACCCCGCTTTCGTCAATGCGCCGATCGAGACACTCACCGCGAAGGACTACGCCGCCGGGCTGCGCGCCGGCATCTCCACCGCTCATGCCACGCCGTCGAAGGATCTGGTTTCCGCTCCGGCTGCGCCGCGCGAGGGTACCAACACCACGCATTTTTCCGTCGTCGACAGTCGCGGCAACGCCGTCAGCAATACCTACACGCTGAACTTCAGCTACGGCGTCGGCCTCGTCGCGGAGGGTACCGGCGTCTTGCTCAACAATGAGCTCGACGATTTCACGGCCGCGGTCGGCGCCTCCAACGCCTACGGCCTCGTCGGCTTCGAGCCTAATCTGCCGGGGCCCGGCAAACGGCCACTGTCCTCGATGTCGCCGACCATCGTGCTGAAGGACGGCAAGCCGGTGCTGGTGACGGGATCGCCCGGCGGTAGCCGCATCATCTCAAGCGTGCTTCAGGTGATCGTGAATGTGCTCGACTACAAAATGGATGTGGCTGCGGCCGTTGTCGCCCCACGGCTGCATCACCAATGGCTGCCGGACGAGGTGCGCGTCGAGCGCGGTTTTCCCGAGGACGTTCTGTTGAAGCTGAAGGCGATGGACCATATCATCGTCGAGCCGATGGGACAGACGTCCGCCAATTCGATTCTCGTGACGCCGAACGGACCGCTCGGCGCGCCCGATCCGCGCACGCGCGGTGCGGAAGCCGCGGGACAGTAACCCGGATGTTGCATAGCTAGAGCGCGCGCGCCGCCTTGCTCCGGCTGTCGCGCGTGCTACGACCGCGCGGGCTTAAAACACTGCCGGGGAAACGCACATGACCACGACCGATCCGACCGGGCGCATCGAGCGCGCCGAGATCGAAGACACCAGCCTTCTCGCCTTCTATCGCGACATGAACCCGCCGGAGCGCCGGACGTTCTGGGCCTGCGCGGCCGGCTGGGCGCTCGATGGCATGGACTTCATGATCTATCCGCTGGTGATCGGCACCATCATCGCGCTTTGGAAGGTCGATGCGGCCTCGGCCGGTCTCGCCGGCACGGTGACGCTGCTGGCCTCCGCGATTGGGGGCTGGCTCGGCGGCTATCTCTCCGATCATATTGGCCGCGTCAGGACGCTCCAGATCACCATCATCTGGTTCTCGTTCTTCTCGCTGGTCTGCGCCGTCGTGCAGAATTTCGACCAGCTTCTGATCGCACGCGCCGTGCTCGGCCTCGGCTTCGGCGGCGAATGGGCTGCGGGCGCGGTGCTGATGGGCGAGGCGATCCGGCCGCAATATCGTGGACGCGCCGTCGGCTCGGTGCAGTCGGGCTGGGCCGTCGGCTGGGGCCTTGCCGTGCTGTCGCAGGCGATCCTGTTCTCGGCCTTGCCGCCCGAGACGGCGTGGCGCTGGATGTTCGTGATCGGCGCGCTGCCGGCGCTGCTGGTGTTCTACATCCGCCGCTCCGTCACCGAACCCGAAGTCGCGGCCGAGGCGCGCGCCAAGCAGGCCGCGAGCGGCGATCGACCGGCGCTCTGGGAGATTTTTTCGGGCCCGATCCTGAAGACCACGATCCTGGCCTCACTCGCCGCGACGGGTTGCCAGGGTGGCTACTACGCCATCACGTTCTGGGTACCGCAATTCCTGACCAAGGAGCGTCACCTGTCGATCGTCGGCTCGACCGGCTATCTCTCGACGCTGATCATCGGCTCCTTCATCGGCTATCTCGTCGGCGCCTGGCTCGCCGACCGGATCGGACGGCGCAATTTGTTCCTGATCTTCTCGGTCGGCGCCATGGCCGTGGTGCTGCTCTACACGCAGCTGCCGCTCACCAACGAGATCCTGTGGGTGCTCGGCTTCCCGCTCGGCTTCTTCGCCTCGGGCTATTTCTCGGGGATCGGCGCGTTCCTGACCGAGCTCTATCCGACGCGGCTGCGCGGCTCCGGCCAGGGCTTTTGCTACAATTTCGGTCGCGGCATCGGCGCACTGTTTCCGTTCCTCGTCGGCGCGCTGTCGGCGTCGACCTCGCTTGCGAATGCAATCGCCATTTTCGCGGTGGCGGCTTACGCGCTGTTCTTCATCGCAGCCTTCGCGCTGCCGGAGACGCGCGGGCGCGTATTGCACGCGGATTGATGAGGCTCCGTCATCCCGGGGCACGCGCAGCGTGAATCTGGGATCTCGAGATTCCGGGTCTGGTCCTTCGGACCACCCCGGAATGACGGTACAAATAACTACCGCCCCACCTGATACGGCCCGCCCTTTTCCAACGCTCGCGCATACGCCGGCCGCGCGTGGATGCGCTCCAGGAACGCCATCGCCTTGGGATGACCGAGCTCGAGCCCGCCGCGCGCTTGCGCGGCCTCGAGCGGAAAGCTCATCTGGATATCGGCGGCGGTGAACTCGTTGCCGGCGAACCACTCGCTCTTTGCAAGCTCGCCTTCCCAATAATCCATGTGCTGCTTGAGCTGCGGATTGACCAGTGCGGTGAGTGCCTGGTTCGAGACCTTGCGCACCAGCGGGCGCAGCAGCGCCGGCGCACGCTTCGGCATCAGCGTGAACAGCAGCTTCAACAGCAGCGGCTGCATCGCGGAGCCTTCCGCATAATGCAGCCAGTAGGTGAAGCGCAGCCGCTCCGGCGTGTTCGGCGGCGGGATCAGCCGGCCGTTGCCGTAGGTGGCGATGAGATAATCGATGATGGCACCTGATTCGGCGATGGTGTTGCCGTTGTCGGTGATCACAGGCGACTTGCCGAGCGGATGAATCGCGCGCAGCTCCTTCGGCGCGCGCATGTCCGGCTGGCGCTGATAACGCACGATCTCGTAGGGCACGCCCAACTCTTCGAGCAGCCACAGCACCCGCTGCGAGCGGGAATTGTTGAGATGGTGGACGGTCAGCATCGGTGGGGTCCCCAGGCTAGGCGTGGTCGATCAGCCGCGCGTTCGTGCCAGCCCGGGACCGCAATGTCGAGCCATCCGCCCGGATAATTTCGCCCGGGTATATTGACGCCAGCTATTTACCCGGATATTAAACCGCCCAACGTGGTCAATATGGCAATGATTCCAATGCAACGGACTTTCACCGCCTTCCAGGGCTACCGCCGCCTCGCGTCCGGGCCGGCCGGCGAGGTCGCGCTGGTCGTCAAGCGGATGGCGCCGCGGCCGGACGAGCCCATCATCATCTTCGAGGACGCCACGGGCCGATCGATCGACTTCGATCTGCGCGGCGGGGACCGCGAGGTGCTGGCGCGGTTGGCGAAGCTTGTCCCGCCTCCGGTTGAGGAGACCGCGCCACCGAGCGAGCCGCGCGGACGGGGGCGACCGAAGCTCGGCGTGGTCGCGCGCGAGGTGACACTTTTGCCGCGGCACTGGGAGTGGCTCAATGCGCAACCGGGCGGCGCCTCGGTCGCGCTGCGAAAGCTCGTCGAGGAGGCCAGGCGCGCCAGCGGCGACAAGGATCGCGAGCGGCAGGCGCGCGATGCGGCCTATCACTTCATGTCGACCATGGCCGGCAATTTGCCGCAGTTCGAGGAAGCCTCGCGCGCACTGTTCGCCGATGACCGGCGCCGCTTCACCGCCCTGATCGCCGACTGGCCCGCCGACATCCGCGACCACATCGTCAAGCTCGCCACTAGCGACCGCGCCTAGGCGCGATCTCTCACAACCCCATCGACGGCCAGGCCGCGCATTGCGCGGCAACGCCTTTGCATGCCCCGATGAAAGGCCAATCCATGTCCGCAGCAAAGCCGCTCTGGAAAACGTTCCTCCGCTTCCTCGTACCGCTCATGCTGAGCAACGCGCTGCAATCGCTGTTCGGCACCGTCAGCAACGTCTATCTCGGCCAGATGATCGGCATCGATGCACTCGCAGCCGTGTCGGCCTTCTTCCCGGTGATGTTCTTCCTGTTCGCGTTCGTCATGGGCCTGAGCACCGGCGCCACCGTGCTGATCGGTCAGGCCTTCGGCGCGGGCGAGCACGGCACGATCAGAAGCGTCGTCGGTACGACGCTCGCAGTCGGCATGCTGCTGTCGATCTCGATCGCACTGGTCGGCGGGGTCTTCAGCCGGCAATTGATGATCGCGCTCGCGACGCCCACGGACATTCTCGATCAGGCCAGCGCCTATGCGCGCATCATGATGCTGACGGTGCCACTCGGCTTCGTCTTCCTGCTGATGACGGCGATGATCCGCGGTGTCGGCGATTCGCTTACGCCGCTGCTGGCGCTGGCGTTGTCGATCGCGATCGGCCTGATCCTGACGCCGATGCTGATCAGCGGCTCGTTCGGCTTGCCGGCTCTTGGCATCACCAGCCCGACCTGGGCGGCTGCGATCTCCAATTCGCTGACGCTGATCGTGCTGGCCGTCTATCTGCGGCGGACGAAACATGCGCTCGCACCTGATGCTGCATTGCTGCGACATCTGCGGCTCGATCGCGCCGTGCTCGGAAAAATCCTCGGCATCGGCCTGCCGAGCGCGATCGGCATGGTGGCGATGGCGATCGCCGAGCTGGTTCTGCTCGGTCTCGTCAACGGCTTTGGCTCCAAGGCCACCGCCGCTTATGGCGCCATCAACCAGGTGATGGGCTATACGCAGTTCACCGCGATGTCGATTTCGATCACGGTCTCGATCCTCGGTGCGCAGGCGGTCGGCGGCGGTGACAGGACACGGCTCGACGGCATCGTCCGCACCGGGCTCGCGTTCAGCCTCCTGTTAACCGGCGGGCTGGTCGCGCTGATTTACCTCGCACCGCGCGCGGTCCTCGGCCTCTTCATCACCGACGGCGCCGTGCTCGATCTGGCGAAGGAGTTGCTCTTCATCGCCCTGTGGAGCTCGGTGCCGTTCGGCATGGCGACGGTGTTTTCCGGCGCCATGCGGGCCGCTGGCGTGGCGCTGACGCCGATGCTGCTGGCGATCTTCGCGATTGTCGCGATCGAGCTGCCATCCGCGGTGGTCCTGAGCCGCGCCATCGGCCTTGAAGGTGTATGGGCCGCCTATCCCATCGTATTCTGCGCCATGTTCGTTTTGCAGATGGGCTATTACCTCCTGGTGTGGCGCAAGCGGGCGATCCGGCGACTGATCTGATCATCAAGATATTATGACCGTCATTAAACGGTGGACCTGTGGCGTACCCTGCGCCACAATGCGTGCAAAGCCAGCTCAAAAAGCCAGGTCAGGGAGAACGAATTTGACCCGCACAGCCCCGCAATTCCTGTTCGATTTCGGCAGCCCGAACGCCTATCTCAGCCATCTCGCGATTCCGGCGATCGAGCAGCGCATCGGCGTCAAATTCGAATACGTGCCGATCCTGCTCGGCGGCATCTTCAAGTCGACCAACAACAAGTCGCCGGCCGAGACGCTGGCCGGCGTCAAGAACAAGCGCGAATTCCAGGCGATCGAGACCGAGCGCTTCGTCAAGCGTTTCAAGGTCCAGCCTTACGTCTTCAATCCCAACTTCCCCGTCAACACGCTGAACCTGATGCGCATGGCGATCGCGGCGCAGGCCGAGGGCGTGTTCGAGAAATATGTCGAGGCCGCCTTCCACCACATGTGGCGCGAGCCAAAGAAGATGGACGACCCTGAAGTCGCCGCGAAAGCACTGGCCTCCTCCGGGCTCGATGCCCAAAAACTGTTCACCCGCGCCCAGGAGCCCGAGATCAAGGGCAAGCTGATCAAGAACACCGAGGAGGCCGTTGCCCGCGGCACGTTCGGCTCGCCGACCTTCTTCGTCGGCAACGAGATGTTCTTCGGCAAGGAGCAGCTGCGCGAGGTCGAGGAGATGGTGCTGGAGAAGTGATCCAGCACTCTCCGGAAAGCGGGTGGTCTCCTTGAGGTCGTTCTGGCATGCTCCAGGACGACGGAAGAAATAACAATAAGGACTTTCCCATGCGTATCCTCGTGGTCGGCGCAGGCGCCATCGGCGGCTATTTTGGTGGCAGGCTTTTACAGGCCGGCCGCGACGTCACCTTCCTGGTCCGCCCCAAGCGCGCCAGCGAGCTCGCGAGCGCCGGCCTCGTCATCAAGAGCCCGAATGGCGATGTGACGCTGAAGAATCCTCCGACGGTGCAGGCCGACGCGCTCAAGGACAAATTCGACGTCGTGCTGCTGAGCTGCAAGGCGTTCGACCTCGACGACGCCATCAAATCGTTTGCGCCGGCGGTCGGGCCGAACACGGCCATCATCCCCATGCTCAACGGCATGAAGCATCTCGACACGCTGGATGCCAGGTTCGGCAAGGAGCGCGTGCTCGGCGGCCTCTGCGCCATCGCCGCGACGCTGAACGAGCAGCGCGAGGTGGTGCAGCTCCAGCCGATGCAGTCGCTCAATTTCGGCGAGCGCGACGGACAATTGTCGGACCGGGTCAAGGCGATCGACGAGGCCTTCAAGAGCGCCATCAAGGGTGCCGCCGCCAGCGAGAACATCATGCAGGACATGTGGGAGAAGTGGGTGTTCCTCTCCTCGCTCGCCGCGAGCACCTGTCTGATGCGTACTTCGGTCGGCAACATCCTCGCCGCTCCCGGCGGCAGGGATTTCCTGCTCGGCATGTTGGACGAGACCAGCGCGATTGCCACAGCATCAGGCTATACGCCGGGCGGGCCGTTCTTCGAGCGCGTGAAGGGCAACCTCACCACCGAGGGCTCGCCAATGACGGCCTCGATGTTCCGCGACATCCAAGCGGGACTTCCGGTCGAGGCCGACCACGTCATCGGCGACCTCATCGCGCGCGCCGATGCCGCCAAGGTGCCGGTGCCGAAGCTACGCATCGCGTACACGCATCTGAAGGCGTATGAGAAGCAGCGGGCGGGGTAGGTAGCAGCCTCGAACTCCGCTGTCGTCCCGGACAAGCGCAGCGCAGATCCGGGACCCATAACCACAGGGAGTGGTCATGGGGCGAAGTGGTCACTCCAAATCTTCGCCAAACTTGATCCTGTGGTTATGGGTCCCGGGTTCGCGCTGCGCGCGCCCCGGGACGACGAGCTGCGTTTGCCGCAACAGCTTCGCGCTATTTGTAATACGCGAGATAATGCGCGACCGCGGTGATCTCTTCGTCACTCATCGCGTAGGCAACGTCCGCCATCGCTGCGACGCCGCCGCCGATGCGCTGGCCGGCCTTGTAGTCGTGCAGCGCCTTCACGAGATATTCCTCGCGCTGGCCGGCGATGCGCGCCACCGCCTTGGTGCCGGCGAAACTATCGGTGTGGCATGAGGCACAGCGGCGGCCGACCGCAACCTGCGCGCCCTTCTTCGACAGATCGGAGTCCTTGTCCTCCGGACCTTTCGGCGGCGTCAGCGACGAAAAATAGGCACCGAGATTGCGGATGTCCTCGTTGCTGATCTCTTCGGCGATCGGCTGCATCTGCTCGTTCTTGCGCGAGCCGGCGCGGAAGAACACGAGCTGCCATTGCAGGAATTGATCGGGCTGACCGGCGAGCGAGGGGATGTTCTCGGTCTGCGAGACGCCGTTCTCGCCGTGGCAGCCGGCGCAGACTTCCGCCTTGGCCTTGCCGGCGGCGACGTCGGCGGCGCTGGCGGGGAGGAAGCCGAGCGCGAGGAGCGCAACCGCGACCGTTGCGTGCGAGATGAACTGCCAACGCATGATGGAGATTCCGATCTGTCGAACTCGTCATTCCGGGGCGCGCATTGGCGCGA
This sequence comes from Bradyrhizobium betae, assembly GCF_008932115.1. NCBI lineage: Bacteria > Pseudomonadati > Pseudomonadota > Alphaproteobacteria > Hyphomicrobiales > Nitrobacteraceae > Bradyrhizobium > Bradyrhizobium betae. The sequence continues at coordinate 3,273,014 of NZ_CP044543.1, read as the reverse complement.
ACCCGGAATCCATAACCACGAGCCGGGGCTATGGGTTCCGGACTCGCGCTGGCGCGCGATCCGGAACGACAGCTTGGGACTTTGAAATGAAAGAGGCTGCGGCCGTCACCGGTCGCAGCCTCCATGTCACGTCGCGCTACTTCTTGCTGTAGCTGATGCGATAGATCGCGCCGGCCCAGTCGTCGGCGACGAGGATCGAACCATCCTTGGCGAGGATGATGTCGTTGGGACGGCCGAGATAGCCCTGGTCGCCCTCGAGCCAGCCGGAGGCGAACACCTCCTGCTTGGCGTTCTTGCCGTCGGGCCCGACGATCACCCGCATGATGCGCGCGCCCTGGTATTTGTGACGATTCCAGGAGCCGTGCTCGGCGATCAGAATGTTGTTCTTGTACTCAGGCGGAAACTGGTCGCCGGTATAGAACTTCATGCCGAGCGGAGCGACGTGCGCGCCGAGGTTCAGCACGGGCGGCGTGAACTCGGAGCACTTGTGGCCCATGGCGAACTTCGGATCGGGAAGATCGCCCTGGTGGCAATAGGGATAGCCGAAATGCTCGCCGATTTTCGAGATCATGTTCAGCTTGTCGCTGGGCAGATCGTCGCTGACCCAGTCGCGCGCATTCTCGGTGAACCAGTACTTGCCGGTGCGCGGATCGACGTCGCCGCCGACCGAGTTGCGAACGCCGAGCGCATAGATTTCCGCGTTGCCGGTCTTGGGATCGACGCGGCGAATCTGCGAGACGCTGGTCGGCGGGATGCCGATGTTGAAGGGCGGTCCGAACGGAATGTAGAACCAGCCTTCCTTGTCGACCGCGATGTACTTCCAGCCATGCGCGGCATAGGACGGCATGTCGTCATAGACGACCTTGCCCTCGCCGAGCTTGTCCAGATTGGCTTCGGCGTTGTCGTAGCGGATCAGCTTGTCGACCGCGATGACGTAGAGCGCGCCATCCCGGAAGGCGAGACCGGTGGGCATGTTCAGCCCCTTGAGGATGGTCTTGACCTCCTTCTTGCCGTTGTTGTCCTTGATGGCATAGACGTTGCCGAGACCGAACGAGCCGACGAACAGCGTGCCCTTGTCACCCCAAGCCATCTGCCGCGCCGCGAGAACGCCGGGCGCATAGACTTCGATCTTGAAGCCGGCCGGCAGCTTGATCTTCTTCATCATCGCCGCGAGCTCGGCCTCGGACGCACCCGTCGGCGGACCCGACGGCGGCGCGAGGCCCTTCTGCGCCTCGGTCTCGTCGCCGAGGAACCAGTCATCCGGCGGATGGGTCCAGAACTCCTTGGTGCCGGATTCGTATTTCTTCAGCGGTTTGCTTTTGTCCTGCGCATTGCCGACGCTGGTTCCCGCAAGAAGGGCAACCGCCGCAAGCGCCAACACGGATCGATGGAACATCGATGTCATCGCGTCACTCCCCTAAGGCAGCCGTCAAGGCTGCAAATTATTTTGTTATGGTTCGTCGAGAGGCGAAGTCTGGGGTCTGCCAGCGAGGCAGACGCAAAAAGGTTAGCACATCTGCGGGCGGTGAGAAGCGCGTCGCGTTCGCTGCGGTTGCACTCGGTAAAAGTTGAGACGGATTTTCTCTCGACGCGAGACAGGCAGCGGCAACGATCTCGCTGCAACGCGGAATCAAGACCGCACGCGGCTGATTTGCAGGCAGCAGAGCGAGGCGTCGCGTAAAAACGCGAAAACAACCCCATGCACAGTAGAACGGGTCGGACGACGTCGCGCCCGGTGAACCCGGCTAGCCATCTGACGTGTCGAGCAAAACCGCGATTGCGGCGCTTACGAGATGATGGGATAGGGCCCGTCGTCAAACACGGCGTCATGATAGCCTTTCGATCCGACCTCGCGCGCCAGCGCGCTGCGAAAATCGCGGCTCTCGCGAAGGCAGTTCAGCACATGCGCGAAGTCGAATTCGGGCCGCCAGCCGAGCTCGCGCCGCGCGCACGCATTGACATAGACGCGGTCGATCTCGGGAAAGAGCCGCCAGCCACGCGCGGCGAAGAGCTGCGCGCAATCCGGATAAAGCTCGCGCACGACGCCGGCCGCATCCCGCGCGAGCGCCGCGAGATGGCGCTGCTCGAACGGGCTCGTCGCCGAGACGACGTAGCGGCCGAAACCGATCTTCGGCGCGCGCTCGACGGCGAGCAGATGGGCGTTCACAGCATCGGCTATATCCAGCCAGCGATAGAGCAGCTCGTTGGCCTGCGCGTTCTCCAGCGGATAAGTCGATCGCATCGCGGGATCGTCATCGTCCTCCGGAAAGAAACGCGAGGTCCGCAAGATCACGACCGGCAGCCCACGCTCGCGCAAGAACAGCTCGCAGAGATTTTCGGCCATCAGCTTGGTCGTGCCGTAGATGTTCTTCGGCACCGGCGGCAGGTCCTCGGTGACCCACACCGCCGCCTGTCCAGCCTCCGGCCTGAGCTGCGAGCCGAACGCGCTGGTGGTGCTGGTGAAGACGAAGCTGCGCACGCCGGCGTCGACGGCCGCCTCGAGCAGATTGAGCGTGCCGGTGACGTTGGTATCGATGAAATCCTGCTTGCTGTGGGTCGCCACATGCGGCTTGTGCAGCGTCGCGGTGTGGATCACGGCGGTGACGCCCGTCATCTGCCGCCGCACGAAATCGGGGTCGATGATCGAGCCGACGGCGTCGGCAAAGGACGATGGCTTCAGGTCAATCCCGCGAGCAGGTGATCCGCCCCCGCGAAGCGTCCGGACAATTGCCTCGCCGAGATGACCCGCGCTGCCGGTGACCAGGATTGTCATGTCGAACCCGAACCAGCCGCCAGCGGCGTGGATGACCACGGCCTGACCCGGTTTGGCTGGATGCTCTGGGAAAAATTGGAGCGGGCGAAGGGGCTCGAACCCTCGACCCCGACCTTGGCAAGGTCGTGCTCTACCACTGAGCTACACCCGCATCCTGTGTCGGTCGCATGACTGCGCCGGCAACGGCTGTCGTATGCCAAAAGCGGAGGCCGAATGCAACAGCTACCGGCGGCATAGATTCGGTTTCGAGGCCCCATATGGACCCCGATTCGGGTCGAATCGCCCGGAAACGACCCGGAACTGCCGAATCGGCGGCGATGGATTGAAATTCGGCCGGCCCGGCCCAATTTTAGGCTGACAGCAAAGCATATGAATGAGCGACGTGCTAAAGAGCCGCCATTCCAGACATGAGACGAGGGGATCCCGTGACGATCATCGACCAGGGTAACGGAGCGCCGGGCCCGGCTGCGGCCGATCTGATCAAGGACACCACCACCCAGACCTTCGTGAAGGACGTCATCGAGGAATCGAAGCGCCAGCCGGTGCTGATCGACTTCTGGGCGGAGTGGTGCGGCCCCTGCAAGCAGCTCACCCCCATTCTCGAAAAGGTCGTCAAGGCGGCCAAGGGCAAGGTCAAGCTGGTCAAGATGAACATCGACCAGCACCCGGCGATCCCGGGCCAGATGGGCATCCAGTCGATCCCCGCCGTGATCGCCTTCGTCAACGGCCAGCCGGCCGACGGCTTCATGGGCGCGGTGCCCGAGAGCCAGCTCAATGCCTTCATCGAGAAACTGACCAAGGGCGTCACCGCACCGGGCGAGGTCAATGTCGCCGAGATCGTGCAGGAGGCCGACGCCGTGCTCGCCGAGGGCGATGCCGCGGCGGCCGCGCAGATCTACGCCGAAGCGCTGCAGCACGATTCGACCAACATCGCGGCGCTGGCGGGCCTTGCGAAATGCTACGCCATCTCCGGCGCGATGGAGCAGGCCAAGCAGACGCTGGCGATGGTGCCGGAATCCAAGCGCAACGATCCCGCCGTGAAAGCCGTGCAGACCGCGATCGATCTTGCCGAGCAGGCGGAGCAGCTGGGACCCGTGGCCGAGCTGGAACAGAAAGTCGCCGCAGACCCGCTCGATCATCAGGCACGATTCGACCTTGCGACCGCGCTGAACGCACAAGGTAACCGGGCGGCGGCCACCGAGCAGCTGCTCGCGATCATCAAGCGCGACCGCAAATGGAACGACGACGGCGCCCGCAAGCAGCTCGTGCAGTTCTTCGAGGCCTGGGGCGGCACGGATGATGCAACCGTCGAGGGACGCAAGCGCTTGTCGATTATCCTGTTTTCATAACGCGTCGGCTCGAGCACGATCTTTTCGGGAAACCGCTGCGGAGTTTTCCGTATCTCGCTATAGCAGGGGCTGATCACGTCAACCGGGGACCGCGCACCAGATGCCGATCAACATCGAATATCGCGGGCCCGCCGACCTTCCGGAGATCATCCCGGTATTTCCGCTGCCCGGTGCGCTGCTGCTGCCGCGCGGCCAGATGCCGCTCAATATCTTCGAACCGCGCTACCTTTCAATGGTCGACGATTGCTTCCGCGACGGCCATCGGCTGATCGGCATGATCCAGCCCGACGCAGCGCATTCGCCGAAGAACTCCGACAAGCCGGCACTGTTCCGCGTCGGCTGCGTCGGTCGCATCACCCAGCTCGCCGAATCCGGCGATGGCCGCTACATCCTCGAGCTGACCGGCGTCTCGCGCTTCAGGGTGGTCGAGGAGCTCGAGGTGCTGACCGCCTACCGGCAGTGCAAGGTGGATTTCTTCACCTTCATCGACGACTTCACCGCGCGCAAGGGCGAGGACGAGGTTGATCGCGAGGCGTTGCTGACGGTACTGGCGGACTTCCTGAAAGCCAACAATCTCAAGGTCGACTGGGAGGGCGTCGAGAGCGCGCCCAACGAGGCGCTCGTCAACGCGCTGGCGATGATGTCGCCCTATGGTCCCGCGGAAAAGCAGGCCATGCTGGAGGCGATGGATCTGAAGACCCGCGCCGAGATCCTGATCGCTGTGACCGAGATGGACCTCGCCAAGAAGCGCACCAGCGGCGATCCGCCGTTGCAGTGAGGGGCGACGGTCGTCACGTCACGAACGTCGTCATGGCCGGGCTTGTCCCGGGCATGACGAGGAGAGCGTGTCGCCTTAAGCGCCCTGAGAATGACCGCGGATGCGCTTGCGGCCGGTGAACATCGCGCGGATCAGGTTCTCGCGCTGGAGCAACCCCATCAGCACGACGCCAACGACGTGCAGCACGACCAGCACCATGACCGCATCGGACGCATAGGCGTGGGTGTCCTCGATCCACCACACGCCGAAGAAGGTAACGGTCACCGACAATGCGCCCGATATCGCCGAGACGGCGAGAGATAGCAGCAGTGCCACCAGCATCAAGGTGCCGGCGGGATTGAGCCCGATATAGCGGCCGGTCATGCCGCGGCGCAGATTCCAGAGATAACGCGGCGCGGCACGAAGCCTGACGCCGACCATACGGAAGCGCGAATAGCGGCTTCCCCAGACGCCCCAGACCAGACGGAAGGCCAGAAGAGCGAGCACGGTGTAGCCGACGATGCGATGAACGCTGTCATGGACCGTCGGCGTGAACCACGCCGCCAGAACGCTGGCAGCGAGAGCCCAGTGCCAGAGGCGCAGAGGGAGGTCCCAGACCGTGACCGTCCGCGAAGCGGTTCGATCCGCGGGGGTCCCGTCGGACACCCCGCATGTTCCTGGCGCCGCTTCGTCGATCAAGCGAGGACCACCCTCAATTCCTGCCTGCCTGGCAGTCGTTACGTGGCGATGGTTACTTGGCGATCGTGTGCTTCAGGCTGAGATCTTCGGGGCTGTAGAACAGCTCGTAGAGCTTGCCTTCCTTGACGCCGTAGACCTCGTAGCACGAGCCTTCGATCTTGGAGCGCCGCACCTCGTAGCCGAGTGCCTTGGCCTTGGCTTCGGCTTCGCTGGCCGGCTTCCACGACGCCTTGTCGAGCTTGGTGCAGTCCTTGAAACCGTCGGCCATCGCCGCAGATCCCGTGCCCATTCCGATCGTCAGTGCAATGGCAACAACACGCATCACCTTCACGAGCATCTCCTCTTCTGTCCTTGGCGCGACATCTTGCGCGACGGAGAGTGAAGGATGGGATGGAGAGAGTGAAGTCAATCCGCTACGCGCGTGCGAGGCTTTAGAGTTATTCTAACGATCCGAAAAAGATCAGCGCTGTCCGAATGCAGCGCGCATTTGAAGGCCGACTGCGGCCTTACGCCTCACGGTTTGCGACGGAGCGCTAGTAGCCGGCAACAGCCATCGCGACGACGGCACTGAGCGCCATCCAGCCGAAGTGCCGGCCGCGTGTCGCCCACGCGTTGGCGCAAGCGGACAAGCCGAACACACTGGCCATGGTGAGGACGATCCAGTGGCGCGCCGGTGCCGAGTCCATCCAGGGCGCCGCGATCAGGAGCACGCCGCCGCCGATCCAGGCGACGGTCGAGACCTGCCAGACCAGGCGGATCAGGATGCGAAGCCGCTCCGGCTCGATGCGGGCCCGGGGGAAGACCTTGGTCTCGCCGAGGACGCCGTGGATCAGGGCCACGGCAATGGCCGCAACGCCGGCACATTGGAGCAAGAGATCGCGCATCGACGCCTCCATACAATCATGTATGGACGATTAGGCGCTGGCCCGACGCCTGTCAATACACTAGTGTATGGCTGGATTTCCGGAACCCGCCATGACCGAGCAACTCTCCGCCGACGACTGGATCAAGCAAGGCCTGAAGACGCTCGCCGGAAGCGGCTTCACGGCGCTGAAGGCCGATCCGCTCGCAAAGGCCATGGGGGTTTCACGCGGCAGCTTCTATTGGCATTTCGCCGATCTCGGCGCGTTCCACGCCGCCATCCTGAAGCGCTGGCGCGAGATCGCGGCCGAGCAGATCATCGCCGATGTGGAGGCCGGGGGCGGCGAGCCGCTGACGGCGCTGCTGCGGCGAAGCTTTGGCGCGCGGCTCGATCTCGAGCGCGCGGTCCGCAACTGGGCGGCGTTCGATACGGCCGCGCAGGCCGCGGTCCGCGCGATCGACCGCCGCAGGATCGACTATATCGAGACGCTGCTCGCGATGCGGGGACTCGCGCCGGCGATGGCGCAGGCGCGGGCGCAGATCCTGTACTGGACTTTCCTCGGCTTTGCCCTGTCGGGCACGCCGGTGACGGCCGCACGGCTGCAGCGCCTGCTCGACGAGATCCTGCGGATGGTGTCCGTCTGAGGTTCCTATTTTGACGCGATTTTCTATGCTAGAGGCAGGCGATTGCCGGAGATGAAGATGAACGCGCCCACCGAACGTCCCGAAAACAGCGTCGATCCCAAATTGCTGGAGATTTTGGTCTGCCCGCTGACCAAGGGTCCGCTGGAATTCGATTCCGCGCGGCAGGAGCTGATCTCGCGCAGCGCCAAGCTCGCCTATCCGATCCGCGACGGCATCCCGATCATGCTGCCGGAAGAGGCGCGCAAGATCGATTGAGGATTGGGTGGCGCGCGATGACCGCGCCTCACACTCACTGTCGTCCTCGCGAATGCGGGGACCCATAACCACAGGGAGACTTGTGGCGCGAGCCGGTCACCCCGAGTCTTCGCCAAACTCTTGCTGCGGCGTATGGGTCCCGGATCTGCGCTTCGCTTGTCCGGGACGACGGCGGAATTTGTAGCTACAACGCCTCGCCCTTCAACAACCGCGGCACCTCGCCGGTCAGTCCGGCGGCCTGGCGGATGAAGAGATTCTTCAGCGGCGGGGCGCGGTCGACGAGACCGAGGCCGATGTCGCGGACGGTGCGCAGCAGCGTCGACTGGTTGGAGAACAGGAAGTTCAGCGAGTTGGTGGCGACGCCCATTGCCATCGTGTCGAAGCGGCGCCAGCGCTGGTAGCGCTCGAGCACATCAGCTGCGCCAAGATCCATGCCGAGCCGCGCGGCATCGACGACGACTTCAGCCAGCGCGGCGACATCCTTCAGCCCCATGTTGAGACCCTGGCCCGCGATCGGGTGGATGACATGCGCGGCATCCCCGACCAGGGCGAGGCGCTCGGCGATGAAGGAGCGCGCCACGAAATAGGACAGCGGAAACGCGCGCGGCTTGTCGAGCGCCTTCACTTCGCCGAGATGCAGACCGAAGCGCCGCTCCAGCTCGCCGTGAAATTCCTCGTCGCTCAACGCAATGATGCGCGCGGCCTCAGCTCTGCGCTCGGTCCATACCAGCGAGGAGCGTTTTCCCGCGAGCGGCAGGATCGCGAAGGGCCCCGCGGGCAGGAAGTGCTCCTCGGCGCGGCCCTCATGGTCGCGCTCGTGGCCGACGGTGACGACGATGCCGGACTGATCGTATTCCCAGCCATGGGTGGCGATGCCGGCGCGCTCGCGCAGCTTCGACCGCGCGCCGTCGGCGGCGACCAGCAGGCTCGCCGCGATGACGCTGCCGTCGCCGAGCGTCACGTCGATGCCGTCGCTCCGCGCGTCGTAGGACGACACAATGGTGGCGCGGAGATCGATACCTTCCGCCTCGGCGCGCGCCACCAGCGCATCGATCAGGCGGCGATTCTCGACCATATGCGCAAAGGACTCGCCCGGCGCGACGTCGCCGGCGAAGTTCAGGAACACCGGACGGGTGGCGTCTTCCAGCTTGGAATCGGTGACGACCATGTCGAGGATCGGCTGCGCCTCGCCCCTGACATCGTCCCAGACGCCGATCGCCTCGAACAGGCGGCGGCAGGCGGCCACGATCGCGGTGGCGCGCTGGTCGCGGCTCGGCCGTGTGCCGAGCGCCGGATCTGCGACGATGACGGGAATCTCGGGGCCGAGCCCCTGACGCAACGCGAGCGCCAGCGCCAGGCCCGCGAACGCGCCGCCGCCAATGACAATGCTACCCTGTACCGACATACCCAATCCCTGGCTCACTCTTGGTCTTGCTAGCAGACTTGAGGTGGGCGAAACAGTGCGGTGAAACAAGGGCGGAACTCGCCCACCATGTCATTCCGGGGCGCGACCAGGTCGCGAGCCCGGAATCCATAACCACAGGCCGGGGTTATGGATTCCGGGCCTGCGCCGTTCCGGCGCATCCCGGAATGACGACCAGAGACATTCCGGAGCTGTGTCATGTCCAAGAGCCTGATCGACCTGATCTCGATCCTCGACCTCGAACAGCTCGAGGTGAATCTGTTCCGCGGCAACAGCCCGAAGACGAGCTGGCAGCGGGTGTTCGGCGGCCAGGTGATCGGGCAGGCGATGGTGGCGGCCTGCCGCACCGTCGAGGGCCGGCTGCCGCATTCGCTGCATTGCTATTTCATCCTGCCGGGCGATCCGCAGATCCCGATCATCTACCAGGTCGAGCGCCTGCGCGACGGCAAGAGCTATTCGACCCGCCGCGTCACCGCGATCCAGCATGGCAACGCGATCTTCTCGATCATGGTGTCGTTCCACACCGATGAGGAGAGCGCGTTCGACCATCAGGACAAGATGCCCGAGGTGCCGCCGCCGGAGAAGCTCACGGCGGAGGAGGTGGCGAAGCAGCCGATGTTCAAGGAGATGCCGGAGTTCATCCGCCGCTACTACGAGTCGGATCGTCCGATCGAGTTGCGCCCGGTCGAGCTCAGCCGCTATTTCGGCGAGAAGATCGAGGATGGTCGCATTCACGTCTGGATCAGGACCGCGGCGAAGTTGCCGGACGATCCGGCGCTGCACATGTGCGCGCTGGCCTATGCCTCGGACTTTTCGCTGCTGGACGCGATCATGGCGCGCTACGGCCGCACCCTGTTCGACAAGCGCATGATGCCGGCGAGCCTCGACCACGCGATGTGGTTTCACCGCCCGTTCCGCGCCGACGAATGGCTGCTCTACGCGCAGGATTCGCCGAGTGCGCAAAGCGGCCGCGGCCTGACCCGCGGCTCGATCTTCAAGCCCGACGGCACGCTGGTCGCCTCCGTCGCGCAGGAAGGGTCCGTGCGCGAGCGGAGGAGCTGATCGTCAGAGCAATCCGCGCGGTGTGAGCTCGGTCTGCGACGCGAACCAGTTCATGATCCAGCGATAGACCCACGGGATCGGGATGATGAGGCTGCACAGGATCGCGGCCACGATTCCGCGCCAGAGAATTCCGAGCCCGCTGCCCCTGAAAATGATCTCCCGACGCGTGCCCTGGATGTTGCGATACATCCAGCGGAGCTGGGCTGCGGCAACCCAGGCCCAGCCGATGATGGTGATGAAGGAGATCGCGAGCAGCAGGTTCCAGCCGATGTAGCCCAAGATCGAGCCGGTAAAGCTGAGGCCGAGCGGCTGCCCGTTGGAGGCGATATTCGCGACCATCCATTTGAGCAGCATCCAGTAGAGAACGATCTGGACGATGTAGAGCGCCGTGCTCAGTATCTGGATGCCGGTATAGCCGACGACAATCGCCAGAACGATGAAGCCGAAGAACCAGGGCACGATCGCCATGGCATTGCCGGTGAAGGAGAGGTTCGGCCGTCCGGGGACCTTCACGCAGGCCACGATCCATTTCGTGTACCAGACGAACAGCCAAGGCACCGGGATGATGAAGCACGAGCCGATGACGAACACGAGCGTTCGCCAGGTGAAATCGAGAATGCCGAAATCGACCGACAGCGATCCTGCGCTGCCGCCGCCCGCGTAGCCACCGCCACCCATCATCGGCGGACCGCCAGCCGGGACCATCGGGGGCGCACCGCCGCCGCCGATCAGGCCGGGGATTTCGGCCGCCTTCTGCCAGCCGGCCATGCCCTCGGACCACACCAGCGTATCCGGGCGCACGATCCCTTGCGCGACCAGGTCGCGGAATTGCCCTTCCGGATAGGGCCCCTGCTGCTTGCCCTCGGATGCGTAGAACCAACTCGCCATGAAGCGTCCCCCTCGAACATACTTTTGTACCAGCCGGGACGCTTGGGTTCACCGCATCCATGCCAAAAATGCATTGTGGAGGATGAACGGATGCCCTGTACAGAGGCGGCCGTTCACACGCTCAAACGTTTTTCCGCTTCAAACTGCAAGTTTTTTATGCCATGTGCCCGGAAAGATGCCAGATTGACGCTGCGCCGGGGACATACGGCGCCGCGCATCCCGGGGAACAGGCCTGACCATGAAACTCGTCGTCGCGATCATCAAACCCTTCAAGCTGGATGAAGTCCGCCAGGCCCTGACAGCGATCGGCGTCCACGGCATGACCGTGACCGAGGTGAAGGGCTATGGCCGCCAGAAGGGTCACACCGAGATTTATCGCGGCGCCGAATATGTCGTGAACTTCCTGCCGAAGCTGCGGATCGAGATCGCGGTCGCCTCCGACATCGCCGACAAGGCCGTCGGCGTAATCACCGCTTCCGCCCGCACCGGACAGATCGGTGACGGCAAGATCTTCGTCACGCCGATCGACCACGCGCTGCGCATCCGCACCGGCGAGACCGACAGCGACGCGCTTTAGAAAGTTTTTCGTCGATCGCACCGGGCAACGACGCCACAGCGTGCGACGCAATCACGATGCTGGGGGAAACGACATGGCGGGATTGTTGCGCCGCGCAGCCTTTATGGCTGCGCCGGCCGGATTGATGTCGATCGTCGCCGCGCCCGCACAGGCCGCAAGCTCCGAGATCAGCACCGCCGACACCGCCTGGATGATCGTCGCCACCGCGCTGGTGCTGATGATGACGATCCCCGGGCTCGCGCTGTTCTATTCCGGCATGGTGCGCAAGAAGAACGTGCTTGCGACCATGGCGCAGAGCCTTGCCGCGGTGACGATGATCTCCATTCTCTGGGTCGCGTTCGGCTATTCGCTGTGCTTCGTCGGCGACGGCCCGTGGATCGGCACGCTCGACCGCTGGTTTCTCGCGGGCATGACGATGGACAGCGTCAACCCGGCGGCGAAGACCATCCCGGAAGCGCTGTTCATGCTGTACCAGATGACGTTCGCCATCATCACGGTGGCGCTGGTCGCAGGCTCGGTCGCCGACCGGATGCGGTTCTCCGCCTATCTCGTGTTCTCGGTCGCCTGGTTCATCTTCGTCTACATTCCGCTGGCGCACTGGGTGTGGGGCGGCGGCTTCCTGGCCAGCATGGGCGTGCTGGATTTCGCCGGCGGCCTCGTCGTGCATCTGTCGGCCGGCACCGGCGGCCTCGTCGCCGCCAAGGTGATGGGGCGCCGCCACGGCTACGGCACCGAAAATCTCTCGCCGTTCGATCTGTCGCTCGCGGTGATGGGCACCGGCCTGTTGTGGGTCGGCTGGTTCGGCTTCAACGGCGGCGCGGCCGGCGCGGCCAATTCGCGCGCGGTGCTCGCGATCATCGCGACGCATCTTGCGGCCTGCTCCGGCGCGCTGACCTGGGGCGCGATCGAATGGTCGACCCGGCGCAAGCCGTCGGTGCTCGGCATGATCTCCGGCGCGGTGGCCGGCCTCGGCACCATCACGCCGGCCTCGGGCTTCGTCGCGCCGTGGCATGGCATCGTCATCGGCATCATCGCCGGGGCGGTTTGCTATTGGGCCTGCACCTGGCTGAAGCACCGCTTCGACTATGACGATTCACTCGACGTGTTCGGCGTTCACGGCATCGGCGGCCTGACCGGCACGCTGCTGGCCGGCGTGTTCGCGACCTCCGCGATCGGCGGCACCGCCGGCCTGCTCGAGGGCCATCCGCAGCAACTCCTGATCCAGCTCTACGGCGTTGCTGTCGCCTTCGTCTGGTCGGCGGGCGTGAGCTTCGTCCTGCTCAGGCTGGTCGCGTTGTTCGTGCCGTTGCGCGTCTCGCGCGAACATGAGCTCGAGGGGCTGGATATTTCGCAGCACGGGGAAGCCCTTCAGTAGCTGGGGCTTGCACGACACATAAGCGTGTGCTTATGTGTTGCCATGATCGAAGCCGACATCTTCAAGGCGCTTGCCGACCCGACGCGCCGAAAGGTCTTTGAGAGGCTTGCTGGCGGAAGCCAGAATGCCAGCGCCTTGCGCGACGGCCTGGAGATCAGCCAACCGGCGATGTCGCAGCATCTGGCCGTGCTGCGCGCGGCAGGCCTGGTGCGCGAGCAGCGGCAGGGCCGTTTTGTGAATTACGAAGTCGACCCGGACGGAATCGTCGCGATCGGGGCATGGCTTGCGCGCTACCGCGCCTACTGGCCGAAGCGCATGGAAGCGCTCGCCGATCTCTTGAAGGATATGGATCAATGAGCGACGAATTGAAGCCTGATCACCCCGACGCGGCTCTGGTGCTCGAATATGATTTTGACGCGCCGCCGGCAAAGGTCTGGCGCGCCGTGACCATTCCAGCCCTGCGCGAACGCTGGCTGCCGGATCGCGATCTTGCGGGCGCCGAGCCGGAATCATCGATCGCGGGCGAGGAGGTGCGATACCGGCTTCGCGAGTCCGAACCGCCGTTTCGCGAGAGCCACGTCATCTTCCGGATCGAACCGAACGAAGCCGGCGGCACCCGCTTTCGCATCATCCAGCAAGCCTGCGACGAAGCGCTACCGAAACCAGCCAACAGCAATTGCTGCCTGATGCGCGCAGCCGCCTAACACCAACAGCCTTCATCACCTGCAGACATGGAGGTCGCCGATGCGCGACATGCTTCAGCTCGTCCCTATGGTCGTCGAGCAATCCGCCCGCGGCGAACGATCCTTCGACATCTACTCGCGGCTCTTGCGCGAACGCATCATCTTCCTCAATGGCGAGGTCAACGACGCGATGTCGGGCCTCGTCTGCGCGCAGCTGCTGTTCCTGGAGGCGGAGAATCCGAACAGGCCGATCAACCTCTACATCAATTCCTATGGCGGCGTGGTCACCTCTGGCCTCGCGATGTACGACACCATGCAGTTCATCAAGGCGCCGGTCCACACGCTGTGCATGGGCACGGCGCGCTCCATGGGCTCGTTCCTGCTGATGGCCGGCGAGCCCGGGCACCGCGCCGCGCTGCCCAATGCCAGCCTCCACGTGCATCAGCCCCTTGGCGGCTTTCAAGGGCAGGCGTCCGACATCCTGATCCATGCCAACGAAATGCAGGAAACCAAACGGCGCATCATCCGGCTGTATGCGCGACACTGCGGACGCCGCGAGGACGAGGTCGAACGGACCCTGGACCGCGACCACTTCATGACCGCCCAGCAGGGGGTCGAATGGGGACTGATCGACCGGGTCTTTGCGGAGCGCGACGCCGCCTGAACGTCCAGGGCGGCCTCAGCCGGATACCGCCCGGCAGCCTTTGTCCTGCTCAAGCGGGCAGGCCAGTCGCGCGTAACCCGTGAGCAGGAACCGGCGGGGCTCAATATTTCGCCGCGCGGCAAGGCCCTCCATTAAGCCTTGTCCGTAAGGTGATACCTTTCGGTTGCCCGACGCGTGAGCAGCATTGTGTCGGTAGCCTGTCCTGCATGTTTTTTAAGCAGTCATGGTCACGCAATGAGCGCGACGTAATAGCGCACTGCACCGCAATACCCGTCAAACGCGAAAACACCCGTTTTCATAGTCCGGTAGGCAACACGCCCGATCTGGCACGGCATTTGATTCTAAGGATCCTGGCTGTGCCCGCGTAGTGAACTTCTCCCTCGTGGCGAACCAGTCGAGAAACGCCCGGCCACGTCCGGACCGGGCCCAAGCGGGGATAGGACCCATGAAAATTGTTATGGCGATTATCAAGCCATTCAAGCTGGAAGAAGTCCGGGACGCCCTGACTGCCATCGGCGTTCACGGTCTCACGGTGACGGAAGTCAAGGGATATGGCCGCCAGAAAGGCCATACGGAAATCTATCGCGGTGCTGAATACGCCGTGAGCTTCCTGCCCAAGATCAAGATCGAAGTCGCGGTCGCCTCCGACCAGGTCGACAAGACCATCGACGCCATCACGTCCGCCGCGAAAACCGGTCAGATCGGCGACGGCAAGATCTTCGTCATCAATCTCGACCATGCGGTTCGCATCCGCACCGGCGAGGCCGATGCCGCGGCACTTTGATTTCTCGCCCAATCAAAAATTCAATCAGGAGTAAGTGAAATGACGTTTAAGCGTCCCTATGGCGCGGGATTGGCGGCTCTCGCAGTCGGCCTGTTCGCTGCGACCGCAGCCTACGCCGAGCCAACGGTCAACAAGGGAGACAACGCCTGGATGCTGACATCGACAGTGCTCGTGCTGTTGATGACGATCCCGGGTCTCGCGCTGTTCTACGGCGGCCTCGTCCGCTCCAAGAACATGCTCTCGGTCCTGATGCAGGTGTTCTACACCGTCTGCGTCGTCACCGTGATCTGGGCCGTGTACGGCTACAGCCTGGCCTTCACCGGCGGTTCCGACTTCATCGGCGGCTTCTCCAAGGCCTTCATGATGGGCGTCACCACCGACTCGAAGGCCGCGACCTTCTCGGTCGACGCCAACATCTCGGAGCTCATCTACATGTGCTTCCAGATGACCTTCGCGGCGATCACGCCCGCCCTCATCGTCGGCGCCTTCGCCGAACGTATGAAGTTCGCGGCGCTCGCTCTGTTCGTTCCGCTCTGGGTCACGCTGATCTACTTCCCGATCGCGCACATGGTCTGGTACTGGCCTGGCCCGGACATGATCCAGGACGCAGCCAAGGCCCTGGCTGCTGCCACTGACGCAGCGGCGAAGACCGCGGCGCAGGCCAAGCTCGACGAGATCAACGCCGACGCCGGCTGGATCTTCAAGAAGGGCGCGATCGACTTTGCAGGCGGCACCGTGGTGCACATCAACGCCGGCATCGCAGGTCTCGTCGGCGCTCTGCTGATCGGCAAGCGCGTCGGCTACGGCAAGGAGCTGATGGCTCCGCACTCGCTGACCATGTCGATGATCGGCGCCTCGCTGCTCTGGGTCGGCTGGTTCGGCTTCAACGCCGGCTCCAACCTCGAAGCCAACGGCGGCGCAGCCCTCGCCATGACCAACTCCTTCGTCGCCACCGCAGCCGCCGCGCTGTCGTGGATGTTCGCGGAGTGGATCGTGAAGGGTCACCCGTCGGTGCTCGGCGTCATCTCCGGCGCTGTCGCAGGCCTCGTGGCGGTGACCCCCGCGGCCGGCTTCGCCGGCGTGATGGGTGCGATCGTCCTCGGCCTCGTGGTCGGCGTGGTCTGCCTGTTCTTCTGCACCGTCGTGAAGAACGCGCTCGGCTACGATGACAGCCTCGACGTGTTCGGCGTGCACTGCATCGGCGGCATCGTCGGCGCCCTCGGCACCGGCATCCTCGTCAACCCGGCGCTCGGTGGTGCAGGCATCATCGACTACACCGCGATCCCGCCGAAGGTTGCCGATTACGACTTCGCGGCGCAGATGATCTCCCAGCTCTGGGGCGTCTGCACCACGCTGGTGTGGTCGGGCGTCGGTTCGGCGATCCTCTACAAGGTCGTCGACGTGATCGTTGGCCTCCGCGCCAATGTCGAGACCGAGCGTGAAGGCCTCGACATCACCGAGCACACCGAGCGCGCCTACAACATGTAACTCTCCTCCCGGGCGCGGTCCCCTCCAGGACCGCACCCACAACTACGGTTCGGGCACATACCCGGCAATGCCCTGACCGTTGAGGGGCTCCAGCGCAAGTTGGAGCCCCTTTCTTTTTGAGCCGTGCGCCGCAGAAAAAGATTGCCATTCCAGATGGCCGGCGCAGAAATATCGACCACAACGAAAACAAACCGGGAGGTCGTCATGCGTTTGGAAGGCGGATGCTATTGCGGCGAAGTGCGCTACGTGGCCGAGGGCGATCCGATGATGCAGGCCCAGTGTCATTGCCGCGAGTGCCAGTACATCTCGGGCGGCGCGCCCAATACCTTCATCGCGATGCCGGCGGCGGGCTTCAGCTACATCATCGGACAACCCAAGCAGTTCACGCGCAAGGACCTCGCGCGCGCCGTGACACGCGAGTTCTGCCCCGAATGCGGTACGCATCTGGTGACCAAGGTTCCGGGCTTGCCGGCCGCGATCCTGAAGGTCGGCACATTGGACGAGCCGGAACAGTTCCATCCGCAGATGGCGATCTACACCTGCGACAAGCAGGAGTTTCACGCCATCCCTGCGGGCATGGCGACGTTCGAGAAGCTGCCGGCGCACTGAAGCTCAGATCGCCCGGAGGACGGTGCTCCCTCTCCCGCAAGCGGGAGAGGTGAGAACCGCCATGCGTCCGGTCGTTATCCGGCCTCATAATTCCAGCTCTGGACGGGCCGGGCCACCGATGGTTAATCGCGTCTTAACCTCGCCCTATCTATGGTGAACTGAACCGCTTCCCGCCGGCGCCTTGGTGCGACCGGCTGTTCCAAGAGTGCTGGCGTCCAGAATGGCTATGACCGCTTCATCCAGTGCGCCGCAGGCCAGTGGAAGCTCCGATACCGAACGCTCGCCGTTCGTCCGGCTGAACGAGCTGCTGGCCCCCCATCAGCCAGGCAAGCCCCTGATTTCGCTTGCGGTCGGCGAGCCCCAGCATCCCGTGCCTGACTTCGTCGGCCCGGTCCTGGCCAAGCACATCGCCGATTTCGGCCGCTACCCGATGAATCAGGGCACCGAGCCGTTCCGCCAAGCCGCGAGCGCCTGGCTGTCGTCGCGCTTCAAGCTGCCGCGACCGCTCGACCCCAAGACCGAGATTCTCGTCCTCAATGGCAGCCGCGAAGGGCTGTTCCTCGCCGCGATCGCGGCCGCGCGCTATGTCGGCCCGCGCCCCGGCAAGCCCGCCGTCCTGATGCCGAACCCGTTCTATCCGGTCTATGGCGCCGGCGCCCGCGCCGCCAACTGCGAGCCGGTCTATCTGCCGACCACAGCTCAAAACGGCTTCCTGCCCGATCTCGATGCCATCGACGAAGCGACGCTCGCGCGCACGGTGGCATTCTATCTGGCCTCGCCCGCCAATCCGCAGGGCTCGGTCGCCAAGCCCGATTATTTCAAGCGCTTGAAGAGCCTCGCTGACCGCTACAACTTCATGATCCTCAGCGACGAGTGCTATTCCGAGATCTACACCCGTGAGGCGCCGGGCAGTGCACTCGAATGCGCCGGCCCCGACTTCACCCGCGTAGCTGCGTTCCAATCGCTGTCGAAGCGCTCCAACCTGCCGGGCCTGCGTGTCGGCTTCGCCGCCGGCGACAAGAAGTTCATCGGCATGTTCCTCGAGCTGCGCAACATCGCTGCTCCGCAGGTGCCGGTGCCGCTCCAGCATGTCGCGACCGTTGCCTACGGCGACGAGGCGCACGTCGAGGAGAACCGTCGGCTCTACCGGATCAAGTTCGATCTCGCCGACCAGATCATCGGCGATCGCTACGGCTATCGCCGGCCCGATGCCGGCTTCTGCGTCTGGCTCAACACGTCCGACATCGGCGACGACGTGTCGGTGTGTCTGAAACTCTTCAAGGAAGCAGGCGTGCGCGTGGTGCCCGGCAGCTTTTTGGCGCGGCTCCAGCCCGACGGCTTCAACCCCGGCGCGGGCTACATTCGCCTCGCGCTGGTGCAGGATAGCGAGACCACGGCGCAGGCGCTGCACCGACTGGTCGAGACTCTGGGTTAGGCGGGGCCCATGAGCATGTCGGCGATCGAACGTGTCATTCCACTGGTCAGCCATCTGCCGCCCTCGATCCGCGAGGCGCTGGGCCGGCGCGTACGCGAGCTCGCCGGCTTCGGCCTGATCACGCTGTCGGGCGTCGCCTCCGCCGCGCTGATGACCTGGTCGGTGCAGGATCCCAGCCTCAGCCACGCCACCTCGCGGCCGATCCGCAACATCCTGGGTTATGCCGGCGCGATCGGCGCCGACCTTGCGATGCAGATCCTCGGGCTCGGCGCGATCATGCTGATCCTGACCGTCGCCGTCTGGGGCTGGCGCATGCTGACGCATCGGCCGTTCGACCGCGAAGCGCTGCGGCTCGGCTCCTGGATCCTCTGCACGGTGATCGCGGCTGGCTTCGTCAGCTGCTGGCCGCATGGCGGCGCCTGGCCGCTGCCGACCGGCCTCGGCGGCGTGGTCGGCGATGCCTTGGTGCGCGCGCCCGCGGTGATCTTCGGACCCGCCGGCACGATCTATCGCATCGTGCTGGGCACGATCCTGTTCGCCGCGATGGCCGCGACCTTCCTGATCGCCTGCGGCCTCGGCGCCCGCGAGCATGACGACGAGCTCGCGGAGATCGAGGATGACGACAAGCCGCTCGACGAAGACGAAGAGGGCGATCGCGGTTCGGTGTCGCTGGGCTGGCTGTTCCACGCGCTGATGAGCACGAAGGCGCGGCTGATCTGGCTGTGCGGTGCCGCTTACCGCTCGCTGGTCTCGAGCGGACCGAAGACCAAGGCCGTTTCGTTCAGCCGCCAGGAGCCGAATCTCGGAGGCGGTCGTGCCGCACCGTCGATCTCGCCGCAGTCCCATGACGAAGACGACGAGGACGAGCACGAAGAAGAGGTGGAAGACGAGGAGGAGGAGGAGGAAGAGGAGGAGCCCGCCGCGCGCGCCCCGCGCAAGAAGGCCGCGCCGAAAGCCGCTTCCAAAAAATCCTCCGACAGGTTCGAGCTTCCGTCCGTGTCCGTGCTGGCCGCGCCGAAGGCCGGCGATCGCCAGCCGCTCAGCAAGGCCGAGCTGGAAGCCAATTCGCGCTCGCTCGAAGGCGTGCTGCAGGATTTCGGCGTGCGCGGCGAGATCGTGAAGGCCAATCCGGGTCCTGTCGTCACGCTGTACGAGCTGGAGCCCGCGCCGGGGATCAAGTCGTCGCGCGTCATCGGACTTGCCGACGACATCGCACGCTCGATGAGCGCGCTGTCGGCGCGTGTCGCGGTCGTGCCCGGTCGCAATGCCATCGGCATCGAGCTGCCGAACGCGCATCGCGAAAAGGTCTATCTGCGCGAGCTGCTGGTCGCCAAGGAAACCGTCGACTCGGTTGCGAAGCTGCCGCTCTGCCTCGGCAAGACCATTGGCGGCGACCCCGTCATCATCGACCTCGCGCGCACGCCGCACATGCTGATCGCCGGCACCACCGGCTCCGGCAAGTCGGTCGCGATCAACACCATGATCCTCAGCCTGGTCTACCGGCTGCGACCGGACCAGTGCCGCCTGATCATGGTCGATCCGAAGATGCTCGAACTCTCCGTCTATGACGGCATTCCCCATCTGCTCACGCCCGTCGTGACCGATCCGAAGAAGGCGGTGGTCGCGCTGAAATGGGCGGTGCGCGAGATGGAGGAGCGCTACAAGAACATGGCCAAGCTCGGTGTGCGCAACATCGACGGCTACAACACGCGCCTGCTCGAATTGAAGGCCAAGGGCGAAGAGCCGACGCGCACGGTGCACACCGGCTTCGACAAGGAAACCGGCAAGGCGATCTACGAGGAAGAGAAGCTCTCGCTCGATCCGCTGCCCTACATCGTCATCATCGTCGACGAAATGGCCGACCTGATGATGGTCGCCGGCAAGGATATCGAAGGCGCGGTGCAGCGCCTCGCGCAGATGGCTCGCGCCGCCGGCTTGCACGTGATCCTCGCCACGCAGCGTCCGTCGGTCGACGTCATCACCGGCACCATCAAGGCGAACTTCCCGACCCGCATCGCCTTCCAGGTCACCTCCAAGATCGACAGCCGCACCATTTTGGGCGAGATGGGCGCCGAGCAATTGCTCGGCCAGGGCGACATGCTCTACATGGCCGGCGGCGGCCGCATCAGCCGCGTGCACGGACCGTTTGCCTCCGACGAGGAAGTCGAGAAGGTGGTGCGTCACCTCAAGACCCAGGGCCAGCCGGAATATCTCGAGGCTGTTACCGCCGAAGAGCCCGCCGAGGACGAGGACGGCGCGGTATTCGACGCCAGTGGCATGGGCGCGGATGGCGGCGGCGACCTGTTCCAGCAGGCCGTTGCCATCGTCAAGCGCGACCGCAAGGCCTCGACCAGCTACATCCAGCGCCGCCTGCAAATCGGCTATAACCGTGCCGCGTCCTTGATGGAGCGCATGGAACTGGAAGGCATCGTAGGCCCCGCCAACCACGCCGGCAAACGCGAGATTCTGGTCGAAGAAGAAGACAGCCATATGTGAGGCCAGCCGCCTCAGAACATTATTTCACGCAAAAACGTTATCTGCTTTTGCCCGAAATCACGCTAAAAAGACGCCCAGCCAACCAGGACGACGCGTTGATCAGACATCCGGACATTCGATTCGCTGCCACCCTCGCTGCGCGAGGCGCGCGCATGGCCGGCGTGCTTCTCGTCACCGCCGCGATGGTGACCGCGGCGTCCGTCGCGCAGACCGTGCCTGTGCCGAAGCCCGCGCCGAAGGGCCGCGACGGTGGCGCGCCCGCCGGAGGACCCGCCGTCACCGGCGCGACGCAGACGCCGCCGAATCCGGTCATTCCTGATCCGCGCCGCAACGTGCCGAGCAGCATCTTCCAGACCTTCGACGCCAACCAGAAGGCACAGGCGGCCAAGGTCAGCGCCTACCTGTCCTCCCTGTCGACGCTGGTCGGGAATTTCGTGCAGGTCGGCCCCGACGGCAGCAAGACGCAAGGCGACTTCTACATCCAGAAACCCGGCAAGGTGCGCTTCGAATATGACGCACCGAGCCCGATCGACATCGTCGCCGACGGATCGTCGCTGGTGGTGCGCGACCGCAAGCTGGCTACGCAGGACGTCTATCCGCTGTCGCAGACGCCGCTGCGCTTCCTGCTGTCCGACCGCATCGACCTGATGAAGGACACCAACGTCGTCAGCGTCTCGGCCGACGACGTCTTCGTCAGCGTCACCATCGAGGAGAAGCAGGCGCTGGTCGGCACCAGCCGCCTCATGCTGATGTTCGGCGCCAAGGACGGCCAGTTGAAGCAGTGGACCGTCACCGACCCGCAGGGCTACGACACCACGATCGCGGTCTACAATCTCGACGCGACCAAGAAGCTCGACCCCGGCATGTTCAAGATCGATTTCACCAATTACGGCCAGTCGCCGGGGTAGCCCGGTCTCGTGTCCCGGACGCGACGCAGCGCGCAGCGGTGCGGCGCAGAGCCGGGACCCAGACTCTCTCACAGCTGGGCCCCGGCTCTGCAGCGCGTCACTTCGTGCCGCGCAGCGTCCGGGGCACGAGATTGTCGTGGATGGCCAGAGTCAGCCTATCGCACGCAGATGCTTTCCCCGCGCCAATCCATGCTAAGACGCATCTCTCATGCGTTTTTCCCTGACAACGTGGAACATCAATTCGGTGCGGCTGCGCATCGAACTGGTCGCGAAGTTTCTCAAGAGCGCGCGGCCGGACGTGCTGTGCCTGCAGGAGACCAAGTGCATCGACGATGCCTTCCCGCTGAAGCGCTTCAAGCGGCTCGGCTATGAGCATGTCGCGCTGAACGGACAGAAGGGCTATCACGGCGTCGCCATCGTCTCGAAGATTCCGTTCGAATCGACGGACATCCGGACCTTCTGCGACAAGGTGGATTCGCGCCATATCTCCGTATCCTTCGGAAGCAAGGCCAACATCGCAAAGCCGCTGGTGCTGCATAATTTCTACGTGCCCGCCGGTGGCGACATTCCCGACCCCGCACTGAACGAGAAATTCGACCACAAGCTTCGCTTCCTCGACGAGATGAAGGCCTGCGAGCCGCTGCATCCGCGCGGGGAGGATCGCCACATCCTGGTCGGCGATCTCAACGTCGCGCCGCACGAGAACGACGTGTGGTCGCACAAGCAGCTTCTGAAGGTCGTCTCTCACACGCCGGTTGAGACCGAGAAGCTGAAGGCCGCGCTCGAAGCCGGCGAGTGGGTCGACGTCGCACGCGATCGCATCCCGATGTCGGAAAAGGTCTATACGTGGTGGAGCTACCGCTCTGCCGACTGGACCGTCGGCGACCGCGGCCGCAGGCTCGACCACATCTGGGTCTCGCGCGCGCTGAAGGATGCGGTCAGCGATTTCAGGATCTTGCGCGACGCGCGGAGCTGGGAGCGTCCGTCGGACCACGTGCCTGTCACGGTGACGCTGGAGGTTTGAGTCCCGTCATTCCGGGCTCGCGCTGCGCGCGCCCCGGAATGACGAGGGGAGAGAGCTACGACGTCAGCTTCGCGCCCGCCATCAATATATCGCTCGCAATCTGGCTCGACCGCACCGCGAATTCGTCGCGCAGGCGAACGGCGGCCGCGGGGTCGCTTTCGAGCACGCGTTGAAACAGGCTGCGCGCGACACGGATGACGGAGGCGTGCTCCAGCGCGATCGCGCTCGACGGCCGCTTCATCGGCACCACCAGCGCGAGCTCGCCGATCAGCGCGCCGGGACCCGCGATCATTTCGGCGCCGGCGCCATCATCGACCCGGAAGGCGCCACGCTGGACCACGTAGCCGGCATCGGCATCGTCGCCGAGATTGAACAGGACGTCGCCGCGGACGAAGTTACGCTGCTCGGAGCCGATCGCCAGCATGCGCAGCGAGGCGTCTCCCAACAGGCGCAATGTCGGGACACGCTCGAGAAGCGCTACGTCGTCGTCGATTGACATTCAGGTCCGAGGCTCAAAGGGCATGCGATCTAAAACGATTCGCACGCCCTTGAAGCGTATCACGGCACCAGCTTGTAGCCACCGGCTTCCGTGACCAGGATCTCCGGATTGGCGGCGTCCTTCTCGATCTTCTGGCGGAGGCGGTAGATGTGGGTTTCCAGCGTGTGGGTGGTGACGCCGGAATTATAGCCCCAGACCTCCTGGAGCAGGGTCTCGCGCGAGACCGGCATCTGACCGGCCCGGTAGAGGAAGCGAAGGATCGCCGTTTCCTTCTCGGTGAGGCGGACCTTGCGCGCATTGGCCGCTGTCAGCATCTTCGAGCCGGGGCGGAAGGAGTAGGGGCCGACCGAGAACACCGCGTCCTCGCTGGCCTCGTGCTGGCGGAGCTGGGCACGAATGCGCGCCAGCAACACGGCGAAACGGAAGGGCTTTGCGACATAGTCGTTGGCGCCGGATTCCAACCCCAAAATCGTGTCGGAATCGGTGTCATGCCCGGTCAGCATGATGATCGGGGCCTTGAAGCCGCCCTTGCGCAGGGAGCGGACAACCTCGCGGCCGTCGGTGTCGGGAAGGCCGACATCCATCAGGACGAGATCGGGGGAATTAGCCTTCGCGGCGCTCGCGCCCTTGGCGCCGGTATCGACGGCGGAGGCTTCGAATTCTTCGTGCAGCGATAATTGCTCCACCAACGTATCGCGCAGATCGGTATCATCATCCACGATGAGGATCTTGCGGGCATTGGCCATAGGGGGTCATCCTTTTGGAGTCCGACTCGGCGCGCATGCATGCTGCACCCAGCCGCGAGGGAAAGTTAGGGGTCGCCGTTATTATTGTTATTCGTGTTGAAGTAGTGGGCTGTTACCGATTCACAAGCCGGAAGCACTCTAACCCAGAATAGCAGGCCGTTTTGATGAATGTCCTGTAATGAATTCGACATCGCACGCTCACATGAAAAATAAAGCAGCGTCAGTTGGTTACACCAGGAATCGGACCTCGGGGCCGCTTCCGGCGATCCGCGTTAAGCCTGCTGCGGGGAATCCGCGCCGGGGCTGGCTGACGGCTGGACCGTTGACGATTCCGGTGGCGCTGGGGCGCGGCGGCATCCTGGCCAACAAGCGCGAGGGCGATGGCGGCACCCCGAGGGGCAGCTTCCGTCCCAGACAATTGTGGTGGCGGGGCGACCGGCACAGCCGCCCACAGACCTTCCTGCCTGCACGGACCATCGGCGACACCGACGCCTGGTGTGAGGACCCCAAAGACCGCCACTACAATCAGCCAATCCGGCTCGATCGGGAGCAGGCCGGTGACCGGCTCAAGCGAGCCGACCAACTCTATGACTTCATCATCGAAATCGACCACAACACACGGCCGCGGATCGCCGGCCGCGGCAGCGCCGTGTTCCTGCATCTGGCGCGCGACAATTTCGGCCCGACCGCGGGCTGCGTCTCCATGACCAGGGCGGCGATGCTGCAATTGCTGCGACGGCTTGGACCAAAAACAAAAATCATCATCGGATGAGGACACATGCTCGACCAGGATCAGATCGCCGCCGCATCGCGCCTGCTCGTCCAGCACTGGCGCGACGGCACCAAGCTCGATGCGCTCGAGAGAAATTTGCGGCCGCAGAGCCGTGCTGACGGCTACGCCATCCAGGCCGCGCTCGAAACACAGTCGCTCGGAAAACTGTTCGGCTGGAAGATCGCGGCGACGAGCGAGGCCGGACAGAAGCACATCAATGTCGCGGGCCCGCTGGCGGGTCGCATCATGAGCGACACACTGATCGCCGATGGCGGCACGGCGTCGATGAAGGGCAACGAGATGGCCGTGGGCGAGCCGGAATTCGCCTTCCGCATGGGCCGCGACCTGCCGCCGCGTGCGACGCCATACACCATCGACGACGTGCTCGCCGCCGTCGACACCTTGCATCCCGCGATCGAGATTCCCGATTCGCGCTTTGCCGATTTTGTTGGCGCGGGCGAGGCGCAGCTCATCGCCGACAATGCCTGCGCGCATCAGTTCGTGCTGGGCAAGCCGACGACCGCGAACTGGCGTGCGATGGATCTGGTCGAGCAACGGCCGCAGATCACGCTGCGCGGTGAGCGCTACATCGGCCACGGCAGGAGCGTGCTTGGCGATCCCCGTGTTGCGCTGGCGTGGCTTGCCAACGAGCTGCGCGGACTCGGCATTACCTTGCGGGCAGGGGAGGTGGTGACGACAGGCACATGCCATCCGCCGCTGCCGATTCAAGCCGGCGATCATTTTGCGGCGGACTTCGGCGTGCTGGGGAAGGTATCGGTGGGGTTTGTGTAACCGCGGCAAAGTCCGCTGTCGTCCCGGACAAGCGGAGCGCAGATCCGGGACCCATAGCCCCAGGGAGAAGTTTGGCGAAGACTGAGAGTTGCCTAACTCTCGCCGGTACGAAGACCATTCGCCAATCAGAGATCACGCGGTATGGGTCCCGGATCTGCGCTCCGCTTCGCTGCGCTTGTCCGAGACGACAGCACTACCGGTGCCCGAAGATCGCGCTCCCCACGCGCACATGGGTGGCACCGAGCATGATGGCGGTTGCGAAATCCGCGCTCATGCCCATCGAGAGCTTCTTCAGTCCGTTGCGCTCCGCGATCCTGGCGGTCAGCGCAAAATGCGCCGCCGGCGGTTCGTCGACCGGCGGAATGCACATCAAGCCGGAAATCGTCAGCCCATAGGTGTCGCGGCAGCTGGCGATGAAGGCGTCGGCCTCGCCGGGGGCGATGCCGGCCTTCTGCGGCTCCTCGCCGATATTGATCTGGACGAACAGTTCGGGATGCTTGCCCTGGGATTCGATTTCCTTGGCTAACGCCTGGCAAATGCTCGGGCGATCAACCGAATGGATGGCATCGAACAGCGCGACCGCCTCTTTTGCCTTGTTGGATTGCAGCGGCCCGATCAGATGCAGTGCGATATCCGGGTAAGCAGAGATTAACGCTGGCCACTTGCCCTTGGCCTCCTGCACGCGATTTTCGCCGAATACGCGCTGTCCGGCGGCGATGACCGGCATAATTGCATCTGCCGCGAACGTCTTTGACACTGCGATCAGCGTCACCGAGGCGCGCTCGCGCCGCGCGTCCTTGCAGGCGCGCGCGATCTCGGCTTCGACCGCGGCGAGCGCGTTTGGTGAATGGCCGGTTACCGGCGCGGCATTGGCGTCTGTCATGAGGTCGATTGTCTGCGATCGTAACCGAGGTAAGTCCAATTTTACCGAGTTCAAGAAAGAGTTTTTGAACCCTTCGCTTTACCTTAGCCCGCGGGGTGGGTAGCGAAGATGGCAAACGTCAGTTTCAACCGCAAACGAGCGAAACTCAAGCAGGTTCTCGGAATCCGGGCACGGCTTGCGTTGCTCGCGGTGATTCTGGTGACGCCCTTGATGTTCGAGCGCATCCGTTCGCTCGAGGACACGCGCGCGCGGCAGATCGCGCAGGCCACCGCCGAGTTCACGACCGTGGCAAGGCACAGCGCCGACGCGCAGCGCGAGGTGATCTCGTCGGTCGAGACCATCCTGAAATCGGAAGCTTTCATCCGGGCATCCGCCGGCGGCATCAGCAAGAGCTGCGACGTGCTGCGTGCGAGCCTGCCGTCGAACCTTCCCTGGATCCGCACGCTGCTGATCGCCGGCCAGGACGGGCGCATCCAGTGCGCCACCAACAACATGTATGTCGGCCTCGACCTCAGCGACCGGCCCTATTTCCAGCAGGCGCAGGAAACCGGCCGCTTCGTTCTGAGCGACTTCATCCTGTCGCGGCCCGTGCTGTCTCCGACCGTCATGGCGGTTTATCCCGTCTCCGCCTTCAGCGGTACGGCGGATGCCGTCGTACTGGCGACCGTCAACCTCGACTGGATGTCGAAGGTCATGAACAATCTCGGCGGCCGCGCCGGCATCACCGCCGTGCTGGTCGACAGCGCCGGCATCGTGCTGGCGGCGCCGGCCGACCAGCATGGCGCGATCGGCCGCCCTCTCGACAACATGCCGCTGATGTCCGCGATCGCCGACAAGGCGCTGCGGTCGAACCAGGATGAAGGCTCACTCTCTTTCCTGGCCGCCGACGGCTCCCGCCGCGCGGTCAGCTACATCCGCATCGCCGGCACCAATGCCCGCCTGATCGCAAGCATCGACGAGGACAAGGTGTCCGCGGCGGTCAGCCGCGACATCCGCACCGCCTATCTCCAGCTCGCTTTCGTCGTTCTGTTCGTCCTGCTCGGCGCGCTGATTGCCGCCGAGAAACTCGTGATCAAGCCGATCGAGATGCTGGCCGACATGGCCAAGCGTCTTGGCGAAGGCGATCTGTCGGCGCGCGCCGCGCGCAACCGCCTGCCGGCCGAGTTCGTGCCGCTGGCCCGCGCGTTCAACGCGATGGCCGCGCAGCTCAGCCAGCGCGAGCGCGAGCTGATCGCGAGCAACGACCGGCTGACCGTGATGGCCTCGATCGACATGCTGTCGGGACTCGCCAATCGCCGCGGCTTCCAGAGCCGGCTCGACTTCGAATGGATGCGCGCGCAGCAATATAACAGCGACCTCGCGCTGCTGATGATCGACGTCGACCACTTCAAGCTGTTCAACGACACCTATGGCCATCTCGAAGGCGATTCCTGCCTGACCCGCCTGGGCGAATCGCTGTCCGGCATTGCCGCCGACACGATGGGCTTTGCGGCGCGCTATGGCGGCGAAGAGTTCTGCCTGCTGCTGCCGAACACCGACGTGATGCGCGCCGTCGAGATCGGCGAGCTGGTGCGCGCCGCGGTGCTGAAACTTTGCCTGCCGCACATCACCTCGGCGCACATGATCGTCACCGTCTCGATCGGCGTTGCCGCCACGAAGCCCAACGAGAGCCTGCGGCCCGGCGATCTCATCGAAGCCGCGGACGCCGCGCTCTATGCCGCAAAACATCGCGGCCGCAACAACGTCGTCGAGCACGGCATCCAGGTGATCGAGAACGGCGCGGCCGACATGATGATGGCGGGTTGATCGCTAACCCGCAGCTCCGGCGCGATCGAGCTCGCTCTCCGTCACCACGCGATTGCGGCCGCCACCCTTGGCAAGATAGAGCGCGCGGTCGCAGCGCTCGATCAGGTCGGTGATCGCCTCGCCGGCCCGGTACTGCGCCACACCGATCGACACGCTGATGCCGGGCAGGATCTCGCCGGTCGAGCGTCGCGTGATCGTGCATTCGGCGATCGCGCGCCTGATCACCTCGGCGATCTCGGCGCAAATGGCGAGATCGGCATCCGGCAGCACGGCGATCAGTTCCTCGCCACCATAGCGCGCCGGCAGATCCTGCTGACGAACCTTTTCGCGCAGCACCCTCGCCATCAGCCGCAGCACCTGGTCGCCGACGCCGTGACCGAAATTGTCGTTGAAGGTCTTGAAGTGGTCGATGTCGAGCATCAGAACGCTGAGCGGCTCGCCCCAGTCCGCCATCGTCTGCGCCTTGCGCAGGAACTCGTCGAGCGCCCGCCGGTTTGCGAGGCCCGTCAACGTATCCGTCCGGGCGCGCTCCTCGGATTTGGAGAGCGAGTCGCGGATCACATCGAGCTCCCGGGTCTTCTCCGCAAAGCCTGCCTCGAGCCGTGTCGCCCTCGTGGCGGCGCGCGCCAGCTCGTTCATGAGCTGTCCGACCAGGGCCTTCGGATCGACGCCGGCGTTGCCCTGGTCGGTAACCTGGCTGATCGCCTGCATCTGGGATTGGTTGTCCGCGATCGCGGTCGCCAGAAACTCCTTCGCCGCGCCCATCAGGGTATGCAGCCGCTCGGACGTGTTGACGACGACGGCACTCACCTGGGGTGCGACATAGGTCTCGAACAGATCCTGATTGGTCCTGGCATCGAATGGGCGATTGTGGTCGATCAGGAGATCGACGGCGTTGCGCAAATCGTCCTGGCTGCCTGCAAAATACTGGAACCAGACGGCAAAATTGGTCGGTGTCGGCGGAATCCGCTGCTCGGCCATGCTCCGCATCGCCCGTCCGGCGATGGACGCGGCATAGTCGTGATCGTGATCGTCGAAGCTTGAATCCATTGCCTGGCGGGTGCTGTTGGCGGCCAACCTCGCACCGACCCCTTAATCCGACCCCAATAGGCCGCTCCGTAGTTTTGCGGAGCAGCCTTGCGGGATGCCGCCGCCAGCGGCAACCCATTGACCCCTGAGGACTTCTATGGCCTAGTCCGCCGTCTTTAGACGGCCCAAACCACGAAAACCGAACGATTCCATGACCTCCGAACGCTACAACGCCCGCGACGCCGAACCGCGCTGGCAGGCCGCCTGGGACCAGCAGGCGATCTTCGTTTCCAAGAACGACGATTCGCGGCCGAAATATTATGTGCTCGAGATGTTCCCCTACCCGTCCGGGCGCATCCATATCGGCCATGTCCGCAATTACACGCTCGGCGACGTGCTGGCCCGCTTCATGCGCGCCAAGGGGTTCAACGTGCTGCACCCGATGGGCTGGGACGCCTTCGGTCTGCCGGCCGAGAACGCCGCCATCGAGCGCAAGGTCGCGCCGAAGGCCTGGACCTACGACAACATCGCCGCGATGAAGAAGCAGCTCCGCTCGATCGGGCTGTCGCTGGACTGGAGCCGGGAGATCGCGACCTGCGACCCCAGCTACTACAAGCACCAGCAGAAGATGTTCTTGGACATGCTCGCCGCCGGCCTCGCCGAGCGCGAGAAGCGCAAGCTCAACTGGGATCCGGTCGACATGACCGTGCTCGCCAACGAGCAGGTGATCGACGGCCGCGGCTGGCGCTCCGGTGCCGTTGTCGAACAGCGCGAGATGAGCCAGTGGGTCTTCAAGATCACGAAGTACTCGCAGGAGCTGCTGTCGGCGCTGGATGGGCTGGACCGCTGGCCCGACAAGGTGCGGCTGATGCAGCGCAACTGGATCGGCCGCTCCGAGGGCCTCTTGATCCGTTTCGCACTGGATGCGGCGACGACACCCGCCGGCGAGAACGAGCTGAAGATCTTCACGACACGCCCCGACACGTTGTTCGGCGCAAAATTCATGGCGATCTCAGCCGACCATCCGCTGGCGCAGGCCGCCGCCGCGAAGAACCCGAAACTCGCGGAGTTCATTGCCGACATCAAGAAGATCGGCACCGCGCAGTCGATCATCGACACCGCGGAGAAGCAGGGCTTTGACACCGGCATCCGCGCGGTGCATCCGTTCGACCCGAGCTGGAAGCTGCCGGTTTATGTCGCCAACTTCGTGCTGATGGAATACGGCACCGGCGCGATCTTCGGCTGCCCCGCGCACGACCAGCGCGACCTCGACTTCGTCAACAAGTACGGTCTCGGCAACACGCCGGTCGTCTGCCCGAGGGCCAGGATCCGAAGACGTTCGTCATCACCGACACCGCCTATGACGGTGACGGCCGCATGATCAATTCGCGCTTCCTCGACGGCATGACCATTGATCAGGCCAAGGACGAGGTTGCAAAGCGCCTGGAAACCGAGCTGCGTGGCAACGCGCCGGTCGGCGAGCGGCAGGTCAATTTCCGCCTGCGCGACTGGGGCATTTCGCGCCAGCGCTATTGGGGCTGCCCGATCCCTGTCATCCATTGCCCAAAATGCGATGTGGTGCCGGTGCCGGCTGCCGATCTGCCGGTGGTGCTGCCGGAGGATGTCAGCTTCGACAAGCCGGGCAATGCGCTCGATCATCATCCGACCTGGAAGCACGTCACCTGCCCGAAATGCGGGGCGAAGGCACAGCGCGAAACCGACACCATGGATACCTTCGTGGATTCGTCCTGGTATTTTGCGCGCTTCACAGATCCCTGGAACGAGACCGCGCCGACGACGCCCGCCATCGCCAACCGGATGCTACCGGTCGACCAGTATATCGGCGGCGTCGAGCACGCGATCCTGCATCTGCTCTACAGCCGCTTCTTCACCCGTGCGATGAAGGCGACCGGGCACATTGCGCTGGACGAGCCGTTCGCCGGCATGTTCACGCAGGGCATGGTGGTGCACGAGACCTATCAGAAGGCCGACGGCGCCTATGTGCAGCCGGCCGAGGTGAAGATCGAGGTCGGCGGCAACGGGCGCCGCGCCACGCTGCTGACGACGGGCGAAGACATCCAGATCGGCGCGATCGAGAAGATGTCGAAGTCGAAGAAGAACACGGTCGATCCCGACGACATCATCGAGACCTACGGCGCCGACGTCGCCCGCTGGTTCATGCTGTCGGACTCCCCGCCTGACCGCGACGTGATCTGGAGCGACGAGCGCGTCCAGGGCGCCTCGCGCTTCGTGCAGCGGCTGTGGCGGCTGGTGAATGACGCGGCGGAACTCGGCAAGGGTGCGCCGGCGGCTCGGCCGGCTTCGTTCGGGCCTGATGCGACCGCCTTGCGCAAGGCCGCCCATGGCGCACTGGACAAGGTCACCACCGGTATCGAGCGGCTGCACTTCAATGTGTGCCTGGCCCATATCCGCGAATTCGCCAATGCGTTCTCGGAGATCCTCCAGCGTCCCGGTCAGCCCGCCCCCGACCTGGTCTGGGCGATCCGGGAGGCCAGCCAGATCCTGGTTCCGCTGTTCTCTCCGATGATGCCGCATCTGGCCGAGGAGTGCTGGCAGGCCCTGGGCCAAAGCGGGCTGGTTTCGGAGGCCAATTGGCCCCAAATCGAACGCGATTTGCTGGTTGAAGACAGCGTGACCCTGGTGGTCCAGGTCAACGGCAAGAAGCGGGGCGAGGTCACAGTTGCAACAGCGGCCCAGAATACGGAAATCGAGGCTGCCGTTTTGGCCCTCGATGCGGTAAAACTGGCCCTGGACGGCAAGCCCGTCCGCAAGGTGATCATCGTCCCCAAGAGGATCGTGAATGTTGTCGGCTAGGATCCGCATCGCAGCTCGCCTGCTCGCAGTCGCCGCTCTGGCGGCGCTGACGGCCGGCTGCTTCCAGCCGATGTATGCCGAGCGTACCGACGGCACACCCGGCCTTCGCGAGAAGCTGATGGGCGTCGATCTGCCGCCGATCGACAAGGCTAACGCCTCCCGTGAGGCCCGGGTCGGAGTGGAGGTTCGTAACGCCCTCGCATTCAAGCTCTACGGCACGGCCACGGGCATGCCGCCGACCCACCGCCTGGTGATCCGCTTCAACACCAGCAAGTCCTCCCTGATTGTCGATCCCAGCACCGGTCTGCCGAGCAGTGAAAACTACGGCATCGACGCCCAGTACAATCTGATCGAGGTCGTCAGCGGCAAGTCGGTGATGACCGGCACCACGTTCTCGCGCGTGTCTTATGACATGCCCGGTTCTTATCAGCGCTTCGCCCGCAACCGCGCCGTGCGTGATGCCGAGGATCGTGCCGCCAACGAGATCGCCGAGAACATCACGACCCGGCTCGCCGCGTTCTTCACTGCGGGCACGTAAGTCATTCCGGGGCGCCCATAGGGTGAACCCGGAATCTCAATCCATGAACTCCAGATTCCGGGTTCGCGCTTCGCGCGCCCCGGAATGACGGTTGGGTCCGATGGTCGCACTCCGCGGAAAAGAGATCGACGCCTTCCTCGCTCGCCCCGATGCGGGCCGGCCGATCATCCTGCTCTACGGTCCCGACGCAGGCCTCGTGCGCGAGCGCGCGGATGCGCTGATCGCCTCCGCCGTCGACGATCCCAACGATCCTTTCGCGATGGTCAAACTCGACGGCGACGAGCTCTCGGCCGAGCCGTCACGCCTGGTCGACGAAGCCATGACAGTGCCGCTGTTCGGCGGCCGCCGCGCCATCCGCGTCCGCGCCGGCTCGCGTAGCTTTGCCAGCGGTATCGACACCCTGGCGGAGATGGGCGTGAAGGATTGCCGGATCGTGATCGAGGCCGGCGAGCTGCGCCCGGAATCGCCACTTCGCAAAGCCTGCGAACGCGCCAAGACGGCCGTGGCGATCGGCTGCTATCCCGACACCGAGCGCGACCTTGCGAGGCTGATCGAGGACGAGCTCCGCATCGCGAATTTGCGCATTGCGCAGGATGCCCGCGCGGCGCTGATGTCGTTCCTCGGCGGCGACCGCCAGGCCTCGCGCAACGAGCTGCGCAAGCTCACCCTCTATGCTCATGGCAAAGGCGAGATCACGCTGGATGACGTGATGGCCGTGGTCGCCGATGCATCCGAGCTGAAGCTCGATCCGATCGTCGACGGCGCCTTCGCCGGCCGGCCCGATATCGTCGAGACCGAATTCGCCAAGGCCATGATCGCCGGCACCTATCCTGGCGTGATCATCTCCGCCGCACAGCGCCAGGCCGCGTGGCTGCACAAATCCGCACTCGCCATCGCCGACGGCACGCCGGCTTCCGCGGTTCTCGACGGCGGCTTTCCACGGCTGCATTTTTCGCGAAAGCCGGCCGTCGAAACCGCGCTGCGCAATTTCAGCGTGACGCGGCTCGCCGCAATCATCGAGCAGCTCGCGACGGCCGCGCTCGACACCCGCAAGCAATCCACCCTCGCCGCCGCCATCGCACAGCGCACGCTGATGGCGATCGCCGCGAACGCGAAGCGGCGGGGCTGAGCCCCCACTCTCTCCTCGTCATTGCGAGCGCAGCGAAGCAATGACGATGTGGGAACAGATGCGCGCCACACACTCCGCTGTCGTCCCCGCGAACGCGGGGACCCATAACCGCAGGGAGTAGTTTGGCGAAGACTCGCAGCCCGGTACGGCTACCCAATTTAATCGAGAGATCACGCGGTATGGGTCCCTGCTTTCGCAGGGACGACAGCGGTGGCCAAGGCCTACAGCGCGCCCTTGGCCAGCCGCTTCATCACTTCGTCGAGCTGGTCGAGGTTGCGGTAGTTGATCTGCACGGAGCCGCCGGGGTCGCGGTGACTGACGGTGACCTTGAGGCCGAGCGCATCGCTGACGCGCTTCTCGAGATCGACCGTGTCGGGGTCTTTTTCCTTGCCGCCGGTGCTGCTGCGCGCTTTCTGCGGCTTGCGCTCCGGCACACCCTCTTCATGTGCGAGCGCCTCGGCCTGGCGGACGTTAAGGCCCTCCTCGACGATGCGCTTGGCGGCAGCGAGCGGATCGGGCACGCCGATCAGCGCGCGGGCGTGGCCTGCCGTCAGCTCGCCGGTGGCGATGAAGGCTTGCACCTCGGCCGGCAGTTTCGTGAGTCGCATCATGTTGGCGACGTGGCTGCGGCTCTTGCCAACGACTTTTGCGATGTCGTCCTGGCTGCGTTTGAACTCGTTGGCGAGCGCATGGTAGCCCTGCGCCTCCTCCATCGGATTGAGGTCTTCGCGCTGCACGTTCTCGACGATCGCGAATTCCAGCGCATCGCTGTCGCTGATGTCGACCGGCACGATCGGCACGTCGTGAAGGCCGGCCATCTGCGAGGCACGCCAGCGCCGTTCGCCGGCAATGATCTCAAAGCGATCCTGCGCGCCCTTCACGGGGCGCACCACGATCGGCTGGATCACGCCGTGCTGCTTGATCGACTCGGACAGCTCCTTGAGCTCCGTGTCCGAAAAGGTGCGGCGCGGATTGCGCGGGTTGGGCTTGATGAATTCGATCGGCACCTTGCGCTGCGCGCGCGGGCGATCGACATGCTGCGCCTCGCCGCCGACGTCACCGATCAGACTTGCAAGACCGCGGCCCAGTCGCGAACGCGCTTCATCGGCCATCGCCAGCTCCCTTGGATTCACGGTGCAACACTCCAGAACTGAATTTCGAATCGTAGGGTGGGTTAGCCCTGCAATTGCGCGAAGCGCGATTGCTCGACGTAACCCACCCCTTCTGTTTCCGCGGAGATAGACAGTGGTGGGTTTCGCCTTCGGCTAACCCACCCTACGGCACCGCTTCAATGCGTGACGCGCAGCTCGCGCTCGCGCTGGATCACTTCGGTGGCGAGCCGCAGATAAGCTTCGCTGCCGACGCATTTGAGATCGTAGACCAGCACCGGCTTGCCGTAGGACGGCGCTTCCGAGATGCGCACGTTGCGCGGGATCATGGTCTTGTAGACCTTCTCGCCCATGAACTGACGGACGTCGGCGACGACCTGGTTCGAGAGGTTGTTGCGCGAGTCGAACATGGTCAGCACGATGCCGTGGATCGACAGGTTCGGATTGAGCGTCGAACGCACCTGCTCCACCGTCTGGAGCAATTGCGACAGACCTTCGAGCGCGAAGAACTCGCACTGCAGCGGCACCAGGATCGCATCCGACGCCGCCATCGCATTCACGGTGAGCAGGTTGAGCGAAGGCGGGCAGTCGATCAGCACATAGGTGTAGTCGGCGTCCGGCGAGACGTTGTTGTTGAGCGCACCGATGGCGTCGCGCAGCTTGAACGCGCGGCCTGGCGTGGTGCCGAGCTCGAGCTCGAGGCCGGAGAGATCCATGGTCGAGGGCGCGATATGCAGCCGCGGCACCGCGGTCGAGACCACGGCTTCGCGCAAGGCCGCTTCGCCGATCAGCACGTCGTAGGTCGAACAGGAGCGGTTGCGGCGATCGATGCCGAGGCCGGTCGAGGCGTTGCCCTGCGGATCGAGATCGACGATCAGGACACGCTCGCCAATCGCAGCGAGTGCCGTTCCGAGGTTGATCGCCGTGGTTGTTTTTCCCACGCCGCCCTTCTGATTCGCCAGCGCCAGGATGCGCGGGTGGCCCTGCGGCACCTCGGCGGCTTGTTGTTGCTGCGGCTCGTCAATCACGCTCATCGCAAATTCCCCACTCGACCCCTGAACGACTCACCCGCGCCGCTCGACGGACATCAGCTCGACGATCCACCCGTCGCCCGTCCGGCTTCGATGGAGCTGCGGCTGAATATTCCAATATTTAGCGGCTTCGGTCAATTCAGCCTCTACATCTTGACCCTTGAGAAACAACGCCTTTGCGCCCTGGCGCATCAGCGGCTCCGCAAAGCCGATAAGTTGATGTAGCGGAGCCAGCGCACGCGCGGTGATGCAATCGACAGGGCCGGTGATTCTATCCACATTATCCCCGATCTCAGCCAGATGTACGACTCCCGGAGAGGTGGTGACGCGAATCGCTTCGCGCAAAAAGGCAGCCTTCTTGGCGATTCGCTCGACCAGATGAACGCGCGCGTCCAGCGTCCCCGCCATGGCGCACGCCAGCACCACGCCGGGAAAGCCGCCGCCGCTGCCGAGATCGGCCCAGCGCTTTGCCGAGGGCGCGAGATCGACCAGCTGAAGCGAGTCGGCGATGTGTCGGGTCCAGAGGTGCGGCAGGGTCGATGGCGCGACCAGATTGGTCTTGGCCTGCCACTCCCTGAGCAACGCGATGTAGCGATCGAGCCGAGCCTCGGTTTCATTTGGAACGGGCGCGAGCTTGAGCGCCGCCGCCTTGTCGGCGGCGATGATGGCGTCCAGCGATGGATCGTTGGCGCTCGCCTTGTCGATCCTCGGTTTGGCCGGTGTCGATTCGGATTGGCGCGCGGCGCCCTCACCCGCACCGGGTCGTCGCGTTAGCGGTCTGTCTCCGCCCGATCCGCGCTGTTTCACGTGAAACGCCTATGCAATTGCCTTGGAAGTCTTCCGTGCTTCGCGCCGCAGATAGGCGGCGAGGATGCCGAGCGCCGCCGGCGTCATGCCGTCAATCCGGCCGGCGTGGCCAACCGTGAACGGCCGCGCCTTCTCCAGCTTGGCGCGGACCTCATTCGAGAGACCGGGGACCTGCTGGTAGTCGACCTCGGACAACACCATCCCCTCGTCGCGCCGGAAGGCTTCCACATCGGCGCTCTGACGCTCGAGATAGACATCGTACTTGGCGTCGATCTCGAGATGGGTGGCAATGACGGGATCAATCGCCGACAGCTCCGGCCAGATCGCTCGGACCTGGCTCCAGCCGATGTCCGGATAGGCCATCAGCTCGAACGCCGAGCGGCGCTGGCCGTCCCGGTTCAGGGTCAGCCCGTGCTTGATCGCCTCGTTCGGGGTGATGGTCAGGGACTTCGACAGTGCCCTCGCCGCATTCAGGGCATCCATCTTGGCGCGGTGATGCTGCGTTCGGACGCTTCCGACGCATCCGAACGCAATCCCCTTCTCGGTGAGGCGCTGATCGGCATTGTCGGCCCGCAGGGTCAGCCGGTATTCGGCGCGCGAGGTGAACATCCGATAGGGCTCGCTGATACCGCGAGTGACGAGGTCGTCGATCATCACGCCGAGATAGCCGTCGGCACGATCGAAAACCGTCAACGCCGCACCGCTCGCGGCCAGCGCCGCGTTCAGGCCGGCGACGATGCCCTGGCCGGCGGCCTCTTCGTATCCGGTGGTGCCGTTGATCTGCCCGGCCAGGAAGAGACCACGCAGGCGCTTGGTCTGCAGGGTCGGATCGAGCTCGCGGGGATCGATGTGGTCGTACTCTATGGCGTAGCCCGGGCGGACCATCTTGACCCGCTCAAGGCCGGGAATGGTGGCGAGAATCGCGAGCTGGACCTCCTCGGGGAGTGAGGTCGAGATGCCGTTGGGATAGACCGTGCTGTCGTCGAGGCCTTCCGGCTCCAGAAAGATCTGATGGCCGTCGCGGTCGCCGAAGCGGACGATCTTGTCTTCGATCGAGGGGCAATAGCGCGGTCCGGAGCTCTTGATCTGGCCGGAGTACATCGGGGAACGATGGACATTGGCCCGGATCACCTCATGGGTCGCAGGCATGGTCCGGGTAATGCCGCACTGGATCTGCGGCGTCGTGATCCGCTCCGTCAGCACCGAGAACGGCTCCGGCGGCTCGTCTCCGGGCTGCATCTCGACCGCCGACCAGTCGATCGTGGTACCGTCCAGACGCGGCGGGGTACCGGTCTTGAGCCGTCCCAGGGTGAAGCCGGCGCGTTCGAAGGAGCTCGAAAGACCCATCGCCGGCGCCTCGCCGACCCGGCCGGCGGGCCAGTTCTTCTCGCCGAGATGGATCAAACCGCGCAGGAAGGTGCCGGTGGTCACGACGACAGCGCCTGCCCGGAGTTCGCGACCGTCCGCCAGGCGTAGTCCGGTCACCCGGCCATCGACCATGATCAGCTCGTCGGCCTCACCCTCGATGACGGAAAGACCCCCGGTCTCCCGGATCGCGGCCTGCATGGCGGCGGCATAGAGCTTCCGGTCAGCCTGGGCGCGCGGACCACGGACAGCGGGGCCCTTGCGGCGATTCAGAACGCGAAACTGGATGCCGCCGGCGTCGCCGACCCGGCCCATCAGACCGTCCAGCGCATCGACTTCGCGGACCAGATGGCCCTTGCCGAGACCGCCGATGGCGGGATTGCAGGACATCGCGCCGATCGTGGAGAAACGATGCGTCACCAGGGCAGTCGTCGCGCCCATCCGGGCGGCCGCAGAAGCGGCCTCACAGCCGGCATGGCCGCCGCCGATGACGATGACGTCGAAAGTATCCCGCTCTGGTCGCATGGGCGGACTTCTAGCTCAGAGGCCGGAAAGCCGGAAGCAGAAACTGGCGAGACGGGTGTTTCACGTGAAACGCGAGCCGGACGGCGGCGCGCAATTTCCTGAAAACAACCCCATGCACAGTAGGAAGTGCGCTGGAGTGACTAGTGTTTCACGTGAAACAACGTCGACACAGACGCAGGTGTTCAATGGCCGCAGGGGCGCCTGCTCCAAATTCCGTCATTGCGAGCGGAACGAAGCAATCCAGAATCCTGCTGTCGAGACAAGCCTGGATTGCTTCGTCGCAAGGATTCCTTCCGACGACGCGGTTAGGGCGTGGAGACCAATGTTTCACGTGAAACGGAGTGCAACCCCTGCCGCCCGTGTTTCACGTGAAACACAAGAAGTGGAACAAGCGCTAGTTCTACATTGAAGAACTAGTCCTACTTTCCGATGCAGAACTTCTGGAAAATGGCTCCAAGGACGTCCTCGACGTCCACCCGGCCAAGCAGCCGACCAAGGGCGTAGGCCGCCGCGCGCAGCTCTTCGGCGGCAAGCTCCTCGCCCTCTTCTACAAGCTCCAGACTCCGGCGCAAGCCGCCCGACGCCTGGCTCAACAGATCGCGCTGACGCGCCCGCGTCACCAAAGCGCCTTCACTGGCTCCGAAAAATTCGGCAGCGAATTTTACGAGCGCGTCGACCAGTTCCGGAACTCCGTCGCCGCGGCTCGCCGAAATTCCGAACTCGCCATCGGATCCGCCACCGCCAAGATCAATCTTGTTGCGTACAATCCAGACCGAGCCGCCGGACGGATCGACAGCGCGCTTCCCGTCCACCAGCCAGAGCACGAGGTCGGCGTCTTCGGCTCGCGCCCGCGCGCGGCGCACGCCTTCCTGCTCGACGGGATCGTCGGTCTCACGAATGCCGGCGGTGTCGATCACCGTAACCGGATAGCCGTCGAGATCGAGCTGCACCTCGATCACGTCGCGCGTGGTGCCGGCGTGCGGCGAGACGATCGCGACCTCGCGGCGCGCTAGCTGGTTCATCAGCGTCGACTTGCCGACGTTCGGCTCGCCGGCGATCGCAACCACCAGGCCGTCACGCAGGCGTTCAGAATGTCCCTGTGCTGCAAGGACTTCTGTGATTTCATCATGAAGCGCTTTGATCGCCTTGACCGCAGGCGCCATCAATTCGGAGGGCACGTCGCCCTCATCCGAGAAATCGATGCCGGCCTCGATCAGGGCCGAGGCTTCGATGATGCGCTCGCGCCAGTCGCGCGCGCGATCGCCAAGGAGACCCTGCAATTGCCGCAGCGCCTGGCGCCGCTGTCGGTCGGTATCGGCATGGATGAGATCGTCGAGACCCTCGGCCTCGGTCAAGTCGAGCTTGCCGTTCTCGAAAGCACGCCGCGTGAACTCGCCGGGCTCAGCCGCCCGCGTATTCGGTATTACCGAAATAGCGGCGAGAAGCGCCGAGAGCACCGCACGGCCGCCATGCACGTGGAATTCGGCGACGTCCTCACCGGTCGCGCTGCCCGGCCCCGGAAACCAGAGCACCACCGAATCGTCGATCGGCTGGCCCGCGTTGTCCCGGAGCAGCCGGCGGCTGACCTGTCGCGGCGCCGGCAGCTTGCCTGCGAGCGTCGTCAGCACCAGATCAGCCTGCGGCCCGGAGACGCGCACGATCGCAATCGCGCTTGGTGCACGCCCGGACGATAGCGCAAAGATGGTCTGGTCTCGCGGATGCATGGCCTATTTGTCCGGCTGCCGGAGAAAAGGCAAACCCGCTGTTATCGAGCGAGGAGGTCCCGGCTTTGCTGCGCTCTAACGCGCAGCAAAGGTGATATTGCGGTGCAATATAAACCGCAGTATTCTTCTGCCGAGATCTGAGCTTGCGCCCTATGGGCTAGACCTCCGTCAAGCATTCCATAGATATATCAACAGCTTTAACGACTCAGATCTATGTCGGGCCGTTCGTCATGCTGCAAATTTGCTGCAGCAAGACCGCACAAACAAAAAGGGCGCCCGAAGGCGCCCTCTGCGTTTATATTGCACTGCACTCAGGTATTCATGGAGTCGAAGAACTCCGAATTGCTCTTGGTCGAGCGCAGCTTGTCGAGCAGGAAGTCGATCGCGTCCATCGTGCCCATCGGGTTGAGGATGCGGCGGAGCACGTACATCTTCTTGAGCACCTGCGGGTCGGTGATGAGCTCTTCCTTGCGGGTGCCGGAGCGCGAGATATCGATCGCCGG
This sequence comes from Bradyrhizobium betae, assembly GCF_008932115.1. Taxonomy (NCBI): domain Bacteria; kingdom Pseudomonadati; phylum Pseudomonadota; class Alphaproteobacteria; order Hyphomicrobiales; family Nitrobacteraceae; genus Bradyrhizobium; species Bradyrhizobium betae. The sequence continues at coordinate 3,232,166 of NZ_CP044543.1, read as the reverse complement.
GAAGGTGCGCTTGTCCGAAACCTTGCGGTCCAGGATCAGTTCCGAGTTACCGGTGCCCTTGAACTCTTCGAAGATGACTTCGTCCATGCGGCTGCCGGTATCGACCAGCGCGGTCGCGATGATGGTCAGCGAGCCGCCCTCCTCGATGTTGCGGGCGGCACCGAAGAAGCGCTTCGGGCGCTGCAGGGCGTTGGCGTCGACACCGCCGGTCAGCACCTTGCCGGATGACGGCACCACGGTGTTGTAGGCGCGGCCGAGGCGCGTGATCGAATCGAGCAGGATGACCACGTCGCGGCCATGCTCGACCAGTCGCTTGGCCTTCTCGATCACCATCTCGGCGACCTGGACGTGACGCACCGCCGGCTCGTCGAAGGTCGAGGACACGACCTCGCCCTTCACCGAGCGCTGCATGTCCGTGACTTCTTCCGGACGTTCGTCGATCAGCAGCACGATCAGATAGCATTCGGGATGGTTGTGCGTGATCGAATGCGCGATGTTCTGCATCAGCACGGTTTTACCCGTGCGCGGCGGCGCCACGATCAGAGCGCGCTGGCCCTTGCCGATCGGCGCGACGATGTCGATCACCCTTGCAGAAAGGTCTTTTCTCGTCGGATCGTCGATTTCCATGCGGAAACGCTGATTCGGAAACAGCGGCGTGAGGTTGTCGAAATTGACCTTGTGCTTGGCCTTTTCCGGGTCCTCGAAATTGAGCGTGTTGACCTTCAGCAGCGCGAAATAGCGCTCGCCCTCTTTCGGGCTGCGGATGTGGCCTTCGATGGTGTCACCGGTCCGCAGGCCGAAACGGCGAATCTGCGACGGCGAAACGTAGATGTCGTCCGGGCCCGGCAGATAATTCGCATCGGGCGAGCGCAGGAAGCCGAAACCGTCCGAGAGCACCTCGACGACGCCCTCGCCGACGATATCGGTTTCCGCGAGCGCAAGCTGCTTGAGGATGGCGAACAGCAATTCCTGCTTGCGCATGGTGCTGGCGTTCTCGACCCCGTGCTCTTCCGCGAACGAGACGAGCTCGGCCGGCGTCTTCGACTTGAGGTCCTGGAGTTTAATTTCCCGCATTGGGGTGGTCCTGTGGGGTAACCTTGGGAGGGGGTGCGAGGAGGCTCTGAAATGCGGACGCGAAAAGGTAAGGTCCGCAGGTCTGGCAAGGAGAGCGCCGGTGAGGCTTCAAACCTGATGCGGTGTCCGGCCTCTGGAAAGCTCAGACACAACCACATCCGCCTGCGTTGGGTGGGATGCCGCTAATATAGAAAATCGCTTCTCACTGCGCAAGCCGAAGCGCTGAGCGATCGTTCGCGATTATTGCCCAGAATCTTGCCTAGAACGGCTTCACGATCACCATGACGACGATGAGAATCATCAGGACGGTCGGCACCTCGTTGATAATCCGATAGAATTTCTGGCTCCGCGGGCGCCGGTCGGCGGCGAAATCCTTCAGCCAACGCGAAAAAAAGCCGTGGACCGCGGACATCGCCAGGACCAATGCCAGTTTTACGTGCAGCCAGCCGAACGTGAACCAGTGGCCGGACCAGGCGAGATAGAGCCCGGCGAGCCAGGTCACGATCATGGCAGGGTTGATGATCGCCTTGAACAGCCGGCGTTCCATGATCTTGAACGTCTCGGACTGCTTCGAGCCGATCTCGGCTTCGCAGTGATAGACGAACAGTCGCGGCAGATAGAGCATGCCGGCCATCCAGGCGATGACCGCGATCACATGCAGCGCCTTGATCCAGAGGTAGACGTCTTCGAACATGTTTGGCGCCCGGGATTTCTGCCAGCGAATGGAACTGGGGATAGTAAGAACTCGTTAAGGTCTCACCTGCACACATAGTCCATCTGGAGCGTCCCTTCTCCTATAAAGAATCTTAGATTCTTAAGGTTTGAGTCTATGTGACCGTGAATTGGACTCACAAGATTCCGTCCGCACGTTCCCGATCGTTTGTTCACATCCATCAACATATCCCTGGAAGCTCTGGCGACTTCCGAGAAGTCGGCCAGCTTCAAAGGCTTGCGCGTGTCTGTCGGCAGCTTATCAAGGGGGTTGTCCGCGGAATTCCATGTCTGCATTTCCGGGGCATCGAACTTGTTCAGAGGGGCAGTGGTGTGAACAAAATTGGCAGTTGTCCCGCCCCCGGTGTCGCGCAACCCTTTCCGAGGGGTTAAGGTCCACAGAAATCCACAAACCACACCCTCTCCATACAAAGGGCTTTTGTGCCGACCTCGAACAATTATTTCCATCTGCACCTCGTGTCCGACTCCACCGGCGAAACGCTGATCACCGTCGCGCGGGCCGTTGCCGCGCAGTACGCGAACGTCACCCCGGTCGAGCATGTCTATCCGCTGGTGCGCAGCCAGAAGCAGCTCGATCGCGTGCTCGACGAGATCGAGGAAGCACCGGGGATCGTGCTGTTCACGCTGCTGGAGAAGGATCTGGTCGCCAGGCTGGAGGACAAGTGCAAGGGAATCAACGTTCCGAGCCTGTCGATCATCGGTCCGGTGATGCAGCTGTTCGAGGCGTATCTCGGGGCTGCGACCACCGGTCGCGTCGGCGCCCAGCACGTCCTCAACGCGGAATATTTCAAGCGCATCGACGCGCTGAATTACACGATGATCCACGATGACGGTCAGCACGTCGAAGGTCTCGACGATGCCGATGTCGTGCTGGTCGGCGTGTCTCGAACGTCGAAGACGCCGACATCGATCTATCTCGCCAATCGCGGCATCCGCACCGCCAACGTGCCGCTGGTGCCTGGCATTCCGGTGCCGGCGCAATTGGAGACGCTGACACGCCCGCTGGTGGTCAGTCTGCATGCGACGCCGGAACGCCTGATCCAGGTCCGTACGAACCGTCTTCTCTCGATGGGCGCCGACTCCAGCGGCGACACCTATACCGACAAGCAATCGGTCGCCGAGGAGGTCGCGTTCGCCCGCAAGCTCAGCGCCAAGCACGATTGGCCGCTGCTCGACGTCACGCGGCGTTCGATCGAGGAAACCGCAGCGGCGATCATGAAGCTCTACAGTGATCGCCAGCGCAATCGACCCTCTGAATAGTTTTCGCGATGGGTCTGTGGCTCGGCAAGTCTCCGTTGATCCTGGCCTCGCAAAGCAGCGCGCGGAAAATGCTGCTTTCCAATGCCGGGCTGGCGTTTGAGGCTGTTACGGCCGATATCGATGAGCGCGGCATTCAGGCCGCCTCAGGGCTTTCCAACCCGCGCGAGATTGCTCTGTTGCTGGCCCGCGAGAAGGCGAAAGCGGTCTCGGTCCATCGTCCCGGAAGCCATGTGATCGGCGCCGACCAGACGCTGGCCCTCGGGATGCGTCTCTTCAACAAGCCCGCGGGCCGGCCGCAGGCGCTGGCGCAATTGCGCGATCTCGCCGGCAAGAGCCACGAGCTGAATTCCGCTGTCGCCGTGGCGCGCGACGGCAAGGTTGTTTTCGAGGACGTCGCGGTGGCCCGCATGACCATGCGGCAGATGAGCGAGGCTGAGCTTTCTGCCTATCTCGACGCCGCCGGCGATGCCGTCACCACCAGCGTCGGCGCCTATCAACTCGAAGGCCTCGGTATCCATCTGTTCGAGCGGATCGAGGGCGACCATTTCACCATTCTCGGACTACCGCTGCTGCCGCTGCTTGCGTTCCTGCGCAGCGAACGGCTAGTTGCGGTGTGAATGGCAGACGAGGCTGGGCGCTGATGCGGATCCTGGGACTGACCGGCTCGATCGGGATGGGCAAATCCACCACCGCAAAATTGTTCGCGGAGGCGGGCGTGCCCGTCTACGACGCCGACGCTGCCGTTCATCAGCTCTATGAAGGAGAGGCCGCTCCCGCGATCGAGGCCGCCTTTCCCGGGACCACCGTGAACGGCAAGGTCGACCGGCCGAAACTCTCTGCGCGCGTCGTGCATGATCCCGCCGCCATCAAGCAGCTCGAGCAGATCGTGCATCCGATGCTCGGCGCTTCCCGCCAGAAATTCTTTGCCGCTGCGGAAGCCGTCAAGGCGCCGGTCGTTGTGCTGGACATTCCATTGCTGTTCGAAACCGGCGGCGAGAAGCGGGTTGACGCTGTCGTCGTGGTGTCGACCTCGCCAGAACTCCAGCGTGAACGGGTGCTGGCGCGCGGCACGATGGACGAGGCCAAGCTCGACGCCATCATTGCCAAGCAGACGCCGGACGCGGAAAAGCGCCGACGCGCCGATTTCGTGGTGGATACGTCACACGGAGTTGAGCCTGTGCGCGCTCAAATCACGCACATTCTGGCCGAGGTCGTTAAAATGCCGCAGCGGCGAGCCTGATTCGCCGCCCTCACACGGCGTCTCAAGATCATGCGCGAAATCGTTCTCGATACCGAAACCACCGGCCTCGATCCCCTGCGCGGCGATCGCCTGGTCGAAATCGGCTGCGTCGAGATGTTGAACCGGATGCCGACGGGGCAGACGTATCACGTCTATATCAATCCCGAACGGGATATGCCGGCGGAAGCCTTTGCGGTGCACGGGCTGTCAGCCGAATTCCTGTCGACCAAGCCGCTGTTCCACGAGGTGGTCGATGCATTCCTCGAGTTCATCGGCGACGCGCCGCTGGTGATCCACAACGCCTCGTTCGACATCAGCTTCATCAATGCCGAGCTCGACAGGATCAAGCGTGCGGCAATTCCGCGCGAGCGGCTGGTGGACACACTGTTGTTGGCGCGGCGCAAGCATCCCGGCGTGTCGAACCGGCTCGACGATCTCTGCTCGCGCTATTTGATCGACAATTCGCACCGCACCAAGCACGGCGCCTTGCTCGATGCCGAGTTGCTTGCCGAAGTCTATGTCGATCTGGTCGGGGCGAGGCAGTCGCAATTGCTGCTGGCGTCGGAAGCCGAGGATATCCGTATCCATGCGGCCGGAGATGCGCCGCGGCGGCAGCGGCTGGTGCCGCTCGCGCCCCGGATTTCGGATGCCGAGCGCGAGGCGCATCGGGCCTTTATCGCCACGCTCGGCGACAAGGCGATCTGGAACGAGTTCCTGCCCGCTCCAGTCGCCCCTCCAGCCGGTTAGGCCCTGCTGGTTAGCCTATCAGTTAAGCTTGGCCTGCCTGACCACCGGCGGCCATTTGCCGCTCCATGTTCTGACGGTAGAGACCGACGAAGTCGACCGGATCCAGCATCAGGGGCGGGAACCCGCCGTCGCGCACCGCGGTCGCGATGATCTCGCGGGCGAACGGGAACAGCAGGCGCGGGCATTCGATCATGACCAGCGGATGCAAATTCTCCTTCGGCACGTTGGCGATCCGGAACACGCCGGCATAAGCGAGCTCGAACGAGAACATCACCTTGCCGGCGGTCTCGGCCTTGCCCTCGACCGACAGCGTCACCTCGAACTCCTGTTCGCTGAGATTGTTGGCGCTGACGTTGATCTGGATGTTGATCTGGGGCGGCTGGCTCTGCTGCTGGAGCGAGCTCGGCGCGTTCGGGTTCTCGAACGAAAGATCCTTGGTGTACTGCGCCAGCACGTTGAGCTGGGGAGCCTGGGCCGCCTCGGGAGGGGTGCCGTTGCCGTTGGTCATGAAAGTCTCTCCTTACCCGATTTGGGCTGAATTTCGCGGCGGTTGGCTAACATAGGGCCGCCTCATTCCACAAGGACGAACGGTCCCGGATGGGGTTTCCGGTCCGTGCCCACAACTGGGACGTTCATCCCGCCCGCCCAGCGAAATCGTGCGTTAAACGCTTGAAGATGCGCGATTTCCGGGCAGGATCGGGTTTCCCCTTAAGCATAAAACGCGCTACACTTGTCACTGTGCCAAAAGGCGCCATTGGCCGGGCAAGATTTCGTGCCTACATCCCACGGACCTGACGCGCGGACCTAAAATGGTGATGTAGACTTGCCGTTCCTGTATGGAACGGTCTACTGGCCGGATTGATTTTCCCGGCGACGACCCCTTCTAGAGAAGACCAGAAAGCGAATACGACGTGGACATCTACACCATCATCTTCCTGGCGCTGGCGGTCTTCATCTTTCTGAGGCTGCGCAGCGTATTGGGGCAGCGGACGGGCAACGAACGGCCGCCGTTCGACCGCACCGCCGCCCGCAATGCACTGGGGGGTGCCCCGGACAAGAACGTCGTGACCATGCCGGGCAAGGTGATCGACCAGGCCCCGCTGGCTCCGACGGCCGAGCCGGCCCCGCCCTCGGACCGCTGGAAGGGCCTGACCGAGCCGGGCACCACGCTGGCCCAGGGTCTCGACGCCATCGTCGACAAGGATTCCACCTTCGACCCGCGCCATTTCATTTCGGGTGCCCGTGGCGCCTACGAGATGATCGTGCTGGCCTTTGCCAATGGCGACCGCCGCGCACTGCGCGACCTGCTGTCGTCTGAGGTCTATGAGAGCTTCGACGCCGCCATCAAGGAGCGCGAGAAGAACGAGCAGAAGACCGAGACGCGCTTCGTCTCGATCGACAAGGCCGAGCTCGTCGGCGCCGAGCTGCGCGATCGCACCGCCCAGCTCACGATCCGCTTCGTCTCGCAGATGATCTCGGCCACCCGCGACAAGGCCGGCAACATCGTCGACGGCAGCGCCGACACGGTTGCCGACATCACCGACATCTGGACTTTCGCCCGCGACATCACCTCTCGCGATCCGAACTGGAAGCTGGTTGGCACCGGTAGCGCGAATTAAGGTATTCCTGAAGAACAGCGCGACGGCGCTTTGCGCTGCCCTCGTCGTGCTGTCGTCGTTTTCGCTCGGCGCCGAGGCGGCGCGGCGGCACCATCGCAGCCATCATCACCACCTTCCGGCACTGCCTGCGGCTCCCCAGCGGGCCTTGCCCTATCCGCAGCTTCCCCTGCCCTTCGAAATCCCCGGCGCGCAATATCTGCCGCTGCCCTGGGCTGACGTGAAGGGCTGGAGCGATGACGATCATCTCGCCGCCTACAAGACGTTCCGCGCCAGCTGCAAGTCGATCAATGCGCAGACCGGCGCTTCCGAGCCCAAGGCACTTGAACTGAAGGCGCTCGGCGGCTCGCTGAGCGAACCTTGCCGCGCCGCCAAATCGCTGGAGCTCACCGACGACGCCAAGGCCAAAACCTTCTTCGAGGAGAATTTTGCGCCGCTGCGGATCTCCCGCCTCGGTGAGCCCGATGGTTTCGTCACCGGCTATTACGAGCCGGTGCTCGAGGGATCGCGCACGCAGACCGATGTCTACAACGTCCCGGTCTATCGCCGTCCTTCGAACCTTTTCGTGCGCGGCTACAAGCAGGACTCGGTGAGCCTGCCCAACAAGGGCCCGGTCTATCGCAAGATCGGCCGCCGCAAGCTGGTGCCCTATTACGATCGCGGCGAGATCGAGGACGGCAAGATCGCCGGCCGCGGGCTGGAGGTCGCCTGGCTGAAGGACCCGACCGATCTTTTGTTCGCCCAGATCCAGGGCTCGGCGCGGATCAAGTTCGAGGACGGCACGACGCTCCGGCTGAACTACGACGCCTATAACGGCTATCCCTATACGGCCGTGGGTCGCATCCTGATCGAGCGCGGCATCATCCCGAAAGAGGAGATGTCGATGCAGAAGATCAGGGAGTGGATGGCTCAAAATCCTGACGGCGCCAAGGAGCTGCGCCGCCAGAACCGTGCCTACATCTTCTTCCGCGAGGTCAATCTGTCCGACAAGGACGAGGCGGTCGGTGCGCAAGGCATTCCGCTGACCGCGGGTCGCTCCATCGCGGTCGACAAATCGCTTCATGTCTACGGTACGCCGTTCTTCATCGAGGGCGAGCTGCCGATCGAGTCCGAACGCGCCAGGACGCCGTTCCATCGGCTGATGATCGCGCAGGACACCGGCTCGGCCATCATTGGACCCGCGCGTGCCGATCTCTATTTCGGCGCAGGCGCGGATGCCGGCCGGGTCTCGGGCCGGCTGCGCCATCCCATGCATTTCGTCATGCTGGTGCCTAGGGGGATCGATCCCGCGGTGCGCGCCGCCAAGCTGCCGGTGCCGGACCCGCGGCCCTCGGAGAAGATCGCAAAGCTGTTTCCACAAACCGCTCCCGCCAAGGATTCCAGCAAGGATCAGGGCAAGCCGGCGGCTCCAGCCGCAGCCGTGGCGCAAGATAAGAGTGAGACGGTCGCTGTCGCCAGCCCGGTGCCGCTGCCGGTTCCGCGTCCCGTGATAGAGCCCGTTCGCGAGCCGCGGCGGCCGGCAAAAAATCGTTCCCATCCGCAGCAATGAAGCGATCGTCCCGTCCGCCCGTGCTGGAGCCTCGTCCCTCGCCGCGCCGCCGCGCGCTGAGCGAGGAAGAGCGCGAGCTCTGGGACACGGTCGCAAGACAGGTCAAGCCGCTGAAGAAGCACCGCGCGGCAAAGGCGCCGGCGGCGGCGCGCACTGAGCCCTCTTCTGTGCCATCGGTGACGCGACCTGCGCCGCCACCCCGGCCCATTGCCGCTGCACCGGCACCGCGTGTCGCAAAACCGGCCATGCCGCCGCTGGCACCGCTCGGCAAGCGGGAGCGCACAAAACTATCGCGCGGCCGCAGCGAGATCGAGGCGCGCCTCGATCTGCACGGCATGACCCAGACGCGCGCCCATCGCGCGTTGACCGGCTTCCTGCACCGCGCCCATCACGATGGCCTGACCTTCGTGCTGGTCATCACCGGCAAGGGGAGGAGCGGTGGCGAAAGCGGCGTGCTTCGCCGCCAGGTGCCGGAATGGCTGAGCCTGCCGGAATTCCGCGCCTTCGTCGTCGGCTTCGAGGAGGCCGCGATCGGCCATGGCGGCGAGGGCGCGCTGTATGTACGGATCCGCCGGGCGAGATTTTAGAACGGTCGCACGATTCCGACGCGCGGAATCAGGGTGAGGATCAGGCCGAAGATGTTCGTCGTCCGATCCTCCGCCGGAATCAGCGACGTCTCCCGCGCGGCCGGCAGCATCTTCACCGCATGCAGCACCAGGAACATGCAGACCGCCCAGTTCGAGATCCAGCGCGAATAGTCGAACACCATCGCGAACATCACGAGATAGGCGAGGCTGATACCGATCAGCGCCGCAACCACGAGACGGCGATGCGTGTCGCTTGCGAGCGCGCCGATCAGGTTTGCGAAGAAGCGCCACAGCGGCGTGTGCAGCCAGATCAGCAGCGCGAACACGGGCATGCCGAGGCTATTGTGCGGCAGGCGGCTCCAGGTGTCGGAAATCTCCTTCGCCAGCGGCTGATACCAGATGTAGCTGAATTGCAGCAGATCGGTGCGCGAGGGATCGGCCATCCGGGTTTTCAGGTAGGCAACGAAGTCCGCTTCCGGGATCGGCATCGTTCCCAAAAATTGCGCGGCGAAGAACAGCGCGGTCACGATCGCGAGGGCAGCGACGCCGAATGCGACATTGCTGCGATTGCAGCCGCAGGCGAGGTAGTGCCGGATCACGACGATGGTGATGATGGTCGGCACATACATCAGCAGGTGAATGTGGTGGATCAGGACGAGGACGATCGAGAACAAAGTGGCCATTGCCACGAACAGCAATGAGCCCGCCGGCATCAGCAGCAGGATGATCGCCAGCGCGCAGCCATAGATGTCGAAATGGCCGAGCGTGTGCATGAAGTTCTTCAGGAAGAACGGCGAGCCCGCGATGAACACGAACAGCGGCAGCGTTCTCGCGGTGAAGCCGAACGTCTTCTGGAACAGCCTTGCGTAGAGGGCTGACGTCACCAGCCATGTCGCCCCGCCGATCGCGAACACCAGCCAGACCGGCACCTTTGCGGTGAACAGTGCAACGATGGCTCCGATCAGCGCGCGCTTGATGAAGCCGAAATGATAGTCGACGAGCAGGTGGATGTAGGGGACGTAAGGCGGCAGCTGGATCTTGTGGACGAACACGCCGACGATGACCGCCGCGTTGATCGCGAGCAGAAGGCGCCAGGGATTTTGCAGGATGCGTGCGGTCACGCCGCATCCATAGCGTGGCCGCGCGGAATTACAAAATGAACCGGCTCAGATCGGCGTTCTTGGCGAGGTCGCCGACGTGCTTCTGCACGAAATCGGCGTCGACCCGGACGGTCTCGCCGCTGCGGTCGGGGGCGGTGAAGGAGATTTCGTCCAACACCCGCTCCATCACGGTCTGGAGCCGCCGGGCGCCGATGTTCTCAACGGTCGAGTTGACGGCGACCGCGACGTCGGCCAGCGCGTCGATGGCGCTGTCGGTGATGTCGAGCGTCAGGCCCTCGGTCTGCATCAGCGCGACATATTGCTTGATCAGCGAAGCCTCGGGCTCGGTCAGGATGCGGCGCATGTCGTCGCGGGTCAGCGCCTGCAATTCGACGCGGATCGGCAGGCGGCCCTGCAATTCCGGCAGCAGGTCGGACGGCTTTGCGACGTGGAAGGCGCCGGACGCAATGAACAGGATGTGGTCGGTCTTCACCGCGCCGTGCTTGGTCGAGACCGTGGTGCCCTCGATCAGGGGGAGCAGGTCGCGCTGCACGCCCTCGCGCGAGACGTCGCCGCCGACGCGGCCGTCACGGGCGCAGATCTTGTCGATCTCGTCCAGGAACACGATGCCGTTGTTCTCGACCGCGCTGATCGCCTCCAGCGTCAGCTGATCGGTGTCCAGCAGCTTGTCGGATTCCTCGTTGACGAGGATCTCGTGCGAACTCTCCACCGTCAGCCGCCGCGTCTTGCTGCGGCCGCCCAGCTTGCCGAAGATGTCGCCGATCGAGACCGCGCCCATCTGCGCGCCCGGCATGCCCGGAATCTCGAACATCGGCATGCCGCCGCCGGACGATTGCGTCTCGATCTCGATTTCCTTGTCGTTGAGTTCGCCGGCACGAAGCTTCTTGCGGAACGACTCCCGCGTCGCGGCGCTGGCATTGGCACCGACCAGCGCGTCGAGCACGCGTTCCTCGGCGGCAAGCTGGGCGCGGGCATTCACGTCCTTGCGCTTGCGCTCGCGCACCTGGGCGATCGCGACCTCGACGAGATCGCGGATGATCTGCTCGACGTCGCGGCCGACATAGCCGACCTCTGTGAACTTCGTCGCCTCGACCTTCAGGAACGGCGCATTCGCGAGCTTGGCGAGGCGCCGCGCGATCTCGGTCTTGCCGACGCCGGTGGGGCCGATCATCAGGATGTTCTTCGGCAGCACCTCTTCGCGCAAAGTGCCGGTGAGCTGCTGCCGCCGCCAGCGGTTGCGCAGCGCGATCGAGACGGCGCGCTTGGCATCGGCCTGGCCGACGATGAAACGGTCGAGTTCGGAAACGATTTCGCGGGGAGAGAAGTCTGTCATGGGATCTTAGCTAGGGTCAGATGCGGGCCGGGACAAGCTGCTTTTTTCAGCCGTCAGATGATCGGCGGACCCGATTGCCATTGTTTCACGGCGTCGATCGGATGGATCAGCATCAGAATGTTAAGCGTCAGATTGTCGCGAATATGCAGCGCCAGCATGATCTCGAAGGCGAGCCCGAGCGCGACAGTGACCTTGATCGGCAGCACGCGCGCCACGAGGAACCCCAGCACCATGCACACATTGTCCGAGACCGAATTGACGATGCTGTCGCCGAAATAATCCAGCGAAATCGTGCCGGCGCGGTAGCGCTCGATGATGAAGGGTGAGTTCTCGACGATCTCCCAGCAGCCTTCGATCAGCATCGCGATGATCAGCCGCGCGGGCCAGGAAAGGCGCAGCAACGGGAGGCGCGCAAACAGCAGCCAGGTCAATCCGTAGAACAGGAAGCCGTGCAGGACGTGCGAGAAGCTGTACCAGTCCGCAATATGCTGCGAATTCTCCGAGCTGTTGACTACGCCGTGCCACAGCTTGACGTAGCCGCAGGTGCAGATCGGCACCCGCCCCATCGCGAACAGGATCGAGGCCTGCAGCGCCAGCAGCAACAATGCGATGCCGACCCAGGCGAGCGGCGGAAGCGCTTGATGGGTCGGGCTGGTGCTGCGGGCCAATGCCATCTGCTAGCCGGCCGGCAGGGTTTCGACGGTGATGTTGCGGTTGGTGTAGACGCAGATGTCGGCGGCGATGTCGAGCGAGCGGCGGACGATGGTCTCGGCGTCCTTGTCGGTGTCGAGCAGGGCGCGGGCGGCGGCCAGCGCGTAATTGCCGCCGGAGCCGATCGCCATCACGCCGGACTCGGGCTCGAGCACGTCGCCGGTGCCTGTCAGCACCAGGGAGACGTCCTTGTCGGCCACGATCATCATGGCCTCCAGCCGCCGCAAATAGCGGTCGGTGCGCCAGTCCTTGGCGAGCTCGACCGCGGCCCGGGTCAATTGCCCCGGATATTGCTCGAGCTTGCTCTCCAGCCGCTCAAACAGGGTGAAGGCGTCTGCGGTGGCGCCGGCAAAGCCGCCGATGACGTCGCCCTTGCCGAGCCTGCGGACCTTCTTGGCGTTGGACTTGATCACGGTCTGGCCGATCGAGACCTGGCCGTCGCCGCCGACCACCACCTTGCCGCCCTTGCGGACCGTCAAAATCGTGGTGCCGTGCCAGCCCGGCGAGCTGTTCTGGGAATCCTGCATGAAATACCTCGTTGTCCGGCCTGATTTAGTCGGTCGGGGGCAAGGGGACAACAGGGGCGCACAACGGGCCGCTCCGGGCCCAATTTCGCTCACCATAGGCAGAAGTAGAGCCCCGCCAGCCGTTCCCGCAGTAGCGAAGGTGTCATTTGGCTGTTAATAGACTGGCGTTTTCGGCCCCGAACCACAGCGAAAGCCAGCTTTCAATGCGCACCGCGACGATCAAGCGCAAGACCAAGGAAACCGACATCGAGGTCACCGTGAACCTCGATGGCACCGGCGTGGCCAATATCGCGACCGGCATCGGCTTTTTCGACCATATGCTCGATCTCCTCGCCCGCCATTCCCGCATCGACCTCACGGTCAAGGCGGTCGGCGATCTGCACATTGACCATCACCATACTACCGAAGACACCGGCATCGCGCTTGGCCAGGCCGTCAAGCAGGCGCTCGGCAACATGGCGGGCATCACCCGCTATGCCGGGATCCACATGCCCATGGACGAGACGCTGTCGCGCGTTGTCATCGACATCTCAGGCCGCCCGTTCCTGGTGTTCAAGGCCGACTTCCCCCGCGACAAGATCGGTGAGTTCGACACCGAGCTGGTGCGCGAATGGTTCCAGGCCTTCGCCATGAATGCCGGCGTGACTCTCCACGTCGAGACCCTATATGGCGATAACAGCCACCATATCGCCGAGTCCTGCTTCAAGGGCCTGGCGCGGGCGCTGCGCACCGCGGTCGCGATCGATCCCAAGGCTGTGGGCGAAATCCCGTCCACCAAGGGCTCGCTCGGCGGCTGACATCTCCGTCGGTTGACGAAATGACGCCGGCGGCATCACTGAATTCCTAGGAACGGGCCATCGCCATGCCTGTCTACACAGTTCATGCTCCCTCCCCTGCAGGAGCCGACCTGCGCGCGACCGACAAGTTCGTGTTCGTGCGCGACGGTTTCCATGTCTGGGCGATGGTTTTCGGCCCGTTCTGGCTGCTCTGGAACAGGTTGTGGCTGGCGCTGATCGGCTGGGTGATCTTCCTGGCTGCATTCGATGCCGCCCTGCATAGCCTCGGCGTTGGCCGCAGCTCGATCTTCCTGGCCAATGTCATTGTCGCGCTCTTGATGGGGTTCGAGGCCTCCAGCCTGCGCCGCTGGACCCTGTCGCGCGGCAAATGGCGGCAGCTCGACGTGGTTGTCGGCGATGACGAGGATACGGCCGAGCGCCGCTTCTTCGAGCGCTGGAGCCAGAAGCAGCACGGCATCGTCAACGATCAATGGGCGGTCGACCGCGGCGGTCCGCCGCCGACCCGCCACACGCCGGGCCAGCAATTCTCGAACCCGCCGCCGATTCCGGCCGGCGGCATCATTGGTTTGTTTCCAGAACCGGGAGGGTCACGATGAGCGTCGCCATCATCGATTACGGTTCCGGCAATTTGCATTCCGCCGCGAAGGCTTTCGAGCGCGCCGCGCGCAGCATGGAGAACCCGCAAAAGGTCTTCGTCACCAGCGATCCGGACCAGGCCTATAGCGCCGACCGTCTGGTGCTGCCGGGCGTCGGCGCCTTCGCCGATTGCCGGCGCGGGCTGGATGCCGTCAACGGCATGGTCGAGGCGATCAACGAAGCGGTGCGCGTCAAGGCGCGGCCCTTTTTCGGCATCTGCGTCGGCATGCAGCTGATGGCGAGTCGCGGCAAGGAGCATGTCACGACCGACGGTCTGAACTGGATCGGCGGCGACGTCGAAAAAATCACGCCGCGCGATGAAAGCCTGAAGATCCCGCACATGGGCTGGAATACGCTCGACGTTCTGCGCGAGCACCCGGTGCTGAACAAGCTGTCGCTCGGCCCCAAGGGCCAGCACGCCTATTTCGTGCACTCCTACCACCTCAACGCCGCCAACGAGGCGGACGTGCTCGCGCGCGCCGACTATGGTGGCCCGGTGACTGCGATCGTCGCCAAGGACACCGCCATCGGCACCCAGTTCCACCCCGAGAAGAGCCAGCGTTTCGGCTTGGCCTTGATCTCGAACTTTTTGCGATGGAAGCCGTGATTCTCTTTCCCGCTGTTGACCTCAAGAACGGCCAGTGCGTGCGCCTCGAGCAAGGCGACATGGCGCGCGCCACCGTGTTCAACCTCAATCCCGCCGCGCAAGCGCAGAGCTTTGTGGCGCAGGGGTTTGAGTATCTCCACGTCGTCGACCTCGACGGCGCCTTTGCCGGCAAGCCGGTGAATGCGCAGGCCGTCGAGGCGATGCTGAAGGCGATCAAGATTCCCGTGCAGCTCGGCGGCGGCATTCGCGATCTCGCGACCGTCGAAGCCTGGCTCGATAAGGGCATCACCCGCGTCATCATCGGCACCGCGGCGGTGCGCGATCCTGAACTGGTGAAAGCCGCGGCCAGGAAATTTCCCGGCCGCGTCGCGGTCGGGCTGGATGCCCGCGACGGCAAGGTCGCGGTCGAAGGCTGGGCCGAGACCTCGCAGGTGACGGTGCTGGAAATCGCGCAGCGTTTCGAGGATGCCGGCGTTGCCGCCATCATCTTCACAGACATCGCGCGTGACGGCCTGCTCAAGGGCCTCAACCTGGACGCGACCATTGCGCTGGCCGACGCCATCTCTATCCCCGTGATAGCCTCGGGCGGCCTCGCCTCGATCGAGGACGTCAAGGCGATGCTGACGCCGCGCACCAAGAAGCTGGCTGGTGCGATCGCCGGCCGCGCGCTCTACGACGGCCGGCTCGATCCCGCCGCCGCCCTCACCTTGATCCGCAACGCACGCGCCTAGGAGTCATCCGATGTTCAAGGTGCGCGTGATCCCCTGCCTCGACGTCAAGGACGGACGGGTCGTCAAGGGCGTCAATTTCGTCGATCTGCGTGACGCCGGCGATCCCGTCGAAGCCGCGATCGCCTATGACGCGGCCGGTGCCGACGAGCTGACGTTCCTCGACATTACCGCGACCCACGAGAACCGCGGCATCATGCTGGACGTGGTCCGGCGCACGGCGGAGGCCTGCTTCATGCCCGTGACCGTCGGTGGCGGCGTGCGTGAGGTCAACGACATCAAGACGCTGCTGCGCGCCGGAGCCGACAAGGTCTCGATCAACAGCGCGGCGGTATCGCGGCGCGAGTTCGTCAAGGAAGCTGCCGAAAAATTCGGCGAACAATGCGTCGTGGTCGCGATCGACGCCAAGCGGGTCAAGCGTGCGGGCGGCGGCGAGCGCTGGGAGATCTTTACCCATGGCGGCCGTAATTCGACCGGCATCGACGCCATCGAATATGCCCAGGAAGTGGTCTCGCTCGGGGCTGGCGAGCTTTTGCTCACCTCGATGGACCGCGACGGCACCAGGCAGGGTTTTGACATTCCGCTGACCCGGGCGATCGCCGACAGCGTTGCCGTTCCCGTGATCGCCTCGGGCGGCGTCGGCAATCTCGACCATCTCGTCGACGGTATCCGCGACGGGCACGCCACAGCCGTTCTGGCCGCCTCGATCTTCCATTTCGGGGAATTCACCATTCGTGAAGCCAAGGAGCACATGTCGCGGCGGGGGCTGCCCATGCGCCTCGATGCCTGACGACTCCGCTTCATAAAAATGCTACACAGGCCGGCGGGGATGGCCGCCGTGTCCTCTTGTGTTTCCGAGTAATTCCGATGCCGCGTTTCACGATCCACGATCTAGCCGAAACCATCGACGCCCGCGCGGCGGCCGGAGGCGAAGCCTCCTATACCCGCAAGCTCCTAGACAAGGGCGCCGAGCATTGCGCCAAGAAGTTCGGCGAGGAAGCAGTCGAAACCGTCATCGCTGCAGTCGAAAACGATCGCGCGCATCTGATCGCCGAGGGCGCCGACCTGCTTTATCACTTCCTTGTGTTGCTCAAGGCCCGCGGCGTGAAGCTGGAAGAAGTGGAAGCGGCGCTGGACAAGCGTACGAATATGTCAGGTCTGGAAGAGAAAGCTTCGCGTAAGGGCTAGTAGGTCCCCAACGGAAAGGTCGCGTCATGGATATCCGCGCACCCGAGCAGCAGTATAATCCGTACCGCGTCTATACGCGCGAAGAGTGGGCGCGTTTGCGCGACGACACGCCGATGACGCTGGAGCCGGGCGAGTTCGACCGGCTTCGTTCGCTGCACGATCGTCTCGACCTGCAGGAGGTCGAGGACATTTATCTTCCGCTGTCGCGGCTGCTCTCGATCTACGTCGACGCGATGCAGCGGCTGTATTACGCCGAGCGCCAGTTTCTCAACATCCGCGACCGCAAGATGCCCTACATCATCGGCGTCGCCGGTTCGGTCGCGGTCGGAAAATCCACCACGGCCCGCGTGCTTCAGGCATTGCTGGCGCGCTGGTCGCCGCGTCCGAAGGTCGAGCTGATCACCACTGACGGATTTCTCTATCCCAATGCGGTGCTCGACCGGCAGGGCATCATGCAGAAGAAGGGCTTTCCCGAGAGCTACGACCTGCCGCTGCTGCTCAGCTTCCTCTCCGACATCAAGGCCGGCCGCCGCCACGTCCGGGCGCCGGTCTACTCGCATCTGACCTACGACATCGTGCCGAACCAATGGGCCGAGATCGACCAGCCCGACATCCTGATCGTCGAGGGCGTCAACGTGCTGCAGACCGGCAAGCTGCCGCGTGACGGCAAGGCGGTGCCTGTGGTCTCCGACTTCTTCGATTTCTCGGTCTATATCGATGCCGACGAAGCGGCGCTGCGGCGCTGGTACATCAAGCGCTTCCTGGCGCTGCGCGACACCGCGTTCACCAATCCAAAGTCCTACTTCAACCGCTACGCGCTGTTGTCGGACGAGGAAGCCACCGCGACCGCGATCGCGATCTGGGAACGCACCAACCTCGCCAATCTCGAGGACAACATTCTGCCGACCCGCCCGCGTGCGACCCTCATCATCAAGAAGGGCGCCGACCACGTGGTGCAGAGCGTGGCGTTGAGAAGGCTGTAAGAGCTCGACGCCGTAGGGTGGGCAAGGGCGCAAAGCGCCGTGCCCACCATCCATCCGGCATTGTTGAACGCGAATGGTGGGCAAAGCGTAGCGTGCCCACCCTACGGCACCTTCAATCGACGCTACACCGCCAGATGCCGTGACGCCGCGGGCCCCGCCAGCGCCTCGTCCAGCTTGTCGCGATCGAGTGGCTTGATCAGAAATCCATTCATGCCGGCCTCGAAACAGGCGTAGCGATCCTCCACCAGGGTATTGGCGGTGAGCGCCAGGATCGGCGTGTGGTGACCGCCGGCGGCGGCCTCGTGGGCGCGGATGCGCTTGGTCGTCTCGATGCCGTCGAGACGCGGCATCTGGATGTCCATCAGCACGAGGTCATAGGGCGCGCCGGCGGACGATGCGGCAAGCCAGGATTCCAGCGCGGCCTCGCCATCGATCGCGATGACGACGCGATGGCCGAGTTTGGTCAGGAGCGACCGCATCAGCAGTGCGTTGATCTCGTTATCCTCGGCAACGAGGATCGAAAGACCCTTGGCTGGCGCCGCGCTGGTCGATTCAACTGGCGGCTCCGGCGCGAGATCCGGCGAGGCGACCTCCGGCGTCAGCGCGAGCCGTGCGGCCAGCGAGGCCGCGCGCAGCGGCTTCACCAGGAAGCCGGTGAAGGCGGCCGAGAGCTTTTCATGGCGCGAGCTCGACGTCAGCAGCACCAGCCGCTGCGGCGCGTGCGCGCGCGCGGCTTCTCCCAGCTGGTCGGCAATGGCGGGACCGAGCGCGCGGTCGATCAGCACCGCGTGCCACGAGCGTTCCGGCAGCAGCGCCTCGGCGACCGCTCCATCCGAGACCAGGCAGGTTTGGCCGCCCCAGCGCTCCAGCCGCCGCGCGATCAGCGACGCTTCGATGCCGTCGGCGATCAGCAGGATGGACTTTCCGGTCAGGTCGGGGCTTGGGAACGCGGTCTGTCCCGCACCGGCTTGCGACGGCGCGAGCGGGATCGCGACCTCGAAGGTCGAGCCCTTGCCCGGTTCGCTGGTCAGCGTGATGCGGCCGCCCATGCGCTTGACGATGCGTTCGCTGATGGCGAGGCCGAGCCCGGTGCCGCCATAGGTGCGGGCGACGCGCTCGTCGGCCTGCTCGAATTCGCGGAAGATGCGCTGCTGCGCGTCCGCTGCGATGCCGATACCGGTGTCGCGGACCAGGAAGCTGATCTCGTTCGGCCAGATGCCGGGCTCGACGATCAGCGCGACGCCGCCGCTCGCGGTGAACTTGATGGCGTTGCCGGCAAGGTTGAGCAGCACCTGGCGCAGCCGCGCGGCATCGCCGACCACTTCCAGCGGCAGGCGCTCGTCGACATAGGCGGCGATCTCGAGCTGCTTGGCCTGCGCCCGGGGCGCGAGCAGCTCGGTGATCTCCTCGATCAGGGTGGAGAGCGCGAAGGGACGCTGCTCGAGATCGAGCTTGCCGGCCTCGATCTTGGAATAGTCCAGCAGCTCCTCGATCAGCGCCATCAAGGCTTCGCCTGATGTCTTCACCGCCCTTGCATAGGTCGCCTGCTCCGGCGTCAGATTGGTGTCGAGCAGGAGGCCGCCCATGCCGATGATGCCGTTGAGCGGCGTGCGGATCTCGTGCGAAGCCATGGCGAGGAAGCGCGATTTTGCGCGGTTGGCGGCGTCGGCCTGGTCGCGTGCGTCGGACAGCGCGCGTTCGGTCTCGGTGCGATCGGTGACGTCGCGTCCCACGCTCTGCAATTCGGCGGGCTGGCCGGCATCGAGCCGAACATACCCCTCGCGCCAGGCGATCCAGCGCGCGCCGAGCGGCGTGGTGATCCTCTGGTCGTGAATGCGCGTGCCGTTGCTCTCGCGCGCGCTGTCACCCTGCTCCAGTACGTCGAAATTGAAACGCGTGCCGACCAGCGCACGGCGCGCCTGCCCCGCGAGCGCGCAATAGGCGTCATTGGCGAAGGTGATGCGGCCCTGATGATCGCGCAGCACGATCAAATCGCCCTGCTGTTCGAACAGGCTGCGGGAGCGCTCTTCGGCTTCCTTCAGTTCCCAGTTGCGGTCGATCAGAGCCTCGTTGTGGGCGGCCAGCGTGCGCATCCGCTTGTTGACGAAGCGCAGGCGCATGCTGAGCGTGGCGAGGCCGAGGCAGGCGAGCGCGAACAGGAAGCTCGCGCCGATCGCGAACGCTTTGGGATCGTAGCCTGACGCCTCGGACCGGCTTCCGGTGACGAATCCATAGGCGCCGCCGAACGTCGCCGAGAAGATCATGAAGGAACGGATCGCGAAGGCGATTCTGGGATGCTGCCGCCTGAAGCGGCGCATGCGCACCTTGATCCGGAACGTTCGACCCATCTTCACCGACCCCGACTCTTGTCCGAAACCACACCGCCGCCGGTTGCGACGATGTCTCGCCGACCTTGCAAACAGCTTGAGGCTTTGTTTCCGGCTCTGAACAGGGTTAGCGAGGTGTTAGCGCTTCAGAGCGAGGCTGCCTGCAGCGGCAGCGGGCGATGGCCGCCATGGGCGCCGACGATCAGCGCTGCCGCCTCGCGCTGCGAGAACGTCTTCGAGCGCACATAGACGCGGTAATCGGCGGGACCGTCGGTGGAGAGGTAGATGACCGGGCCGCCGTCGACAGGCTGCGCCGCGATGGTGATGAGGCGGTTCGCCGGATTGGCCTGGCAGGAGTCCGTCTCGGAGCCGAGGCCGTCGTCGACGACCGCGAAGTCCGCGTCGTCTGCATCGTCGGTGATCCGGACCCGCACCGTGGCCCGCGACAGATCGTCGGTGAAGGCGACATGGACGCCGGCCGTCCAGAACAGCGTGGTCAGTTCGACCGAGGTATCGCCCAGGGCGATGCAGGGATGCGAGACCGTCACGATTTCGCTGCGGGCGAACACCGCGGCCGCCAACAGGGGAACGACCGAGGCCAGGATATTGAAACGCAACATGACACGCTACTCGCCAGGCCCGGTGTGGAACTCGTCAATGAAGCTGCGATTGGAACTTTGGGCCTTATGGTTTGCAGAGCGTAAAGGAAACTCGTTACCGTCGGGTTGATGCGCGGAGTGATCACGCCATCTGGCGCACATCCTCCGCGAGTGCGCGGTAAGACAGGGCCTCGGCCAGATGCAGCCGGCCGATCTTCTCGGCGCTGTCGAGGTCGGCGAGCGTGCGCGCCACCCGCAGCACGCGGTGATAGCCGCGCGCCGACAGCCGCATGGTCTCGGCGGCATCACGCAGCAGCTTCTGGCCTTGCGCATCCGGCCTGGCGATCTCCTCCAGCACGGAGCTCGGTGCTTCGGCATTGGTGCGCACCTGTGGCAGGCCGGCGTCGGCGTAGCGCGCGAGCTGGATGTCGCGCGCCGCAGCCACGCGCGCGGCGACTTCGGCGGAGCCTTCCGCCGCCGGCGGCAGGATCAGATCGGCCGCCGTCACCGCGGGAACCTCGATGCGCAGGTCGATGCGATCCATCAGCGGGCCGGAGATGCGGGCCTGATAATCGCTGGTGCAGCGGTCGATGCGGCCGCGCTTGCAGGCATAGCCCGGCTCGAACGCATTGCCGCAGCGGCAGGGGTTCATGGCCGCGACCAGCATGAAGCGCGCCGGATAGGTCACGCGATGATTGGCGCGAGACACCGAGACCTCGCCGTTCTCCAGCGGCTGGCGCAGCGAATCCAGCACGCGCGGATCGAACTCCGGCAGCTCGTCGAGGAACAGCACGCCCTGATGCGCGAGCGAGATCTCGCCGGGCCTTGCGCGCATGCCGCCGCCGGTGAGCGCGGCCATGCTGGCGGAATGATGCGGCGAGCGGAATGGCCGCCGCGCCGTCAGCGCGCCGCCCTCGATTTCCCCGGCAACGGAGGCGATCATCGAGACCTCCAGCAATTCGCCCGGCGACAACGGCGGCAGGATCGACGGCAGCCGCGCCGCCAGCATCGACTTGCCGGCACCGGGCGCGCCGATCATCAACAGATGATGTCCGCCGGCGGCCGCGATCTCCAGCGCGCGCTTGGCGCTCTCCTGGCCCTTGATGTCGCGCAGGTCGAGCGTCGAGGCGGCGGCCTCGTGCACCTTCGGCACCGGCCGCGACAGCACCTGCGTGCCCTTGAAGTGGTTGGCGATCTGGATCAGCGAGTGTGCCGCGATGATCTGGATGTCCGGGCTCGCCCACGCGGCCTCCGAGCCGCACGCGGCCGGACAGATCAGGCCTTCCTCGCGCACATTGGCGCCGATCGCCGCGGGCAGAACCCCGGCGACGGGCGCGATCGAGCCGTCCAGCCCGAGCTCACCGAGCACAGTAAAACCCGTCAGCGCATCCGGCGGAATCGCGCCGATGGCGGCCATCAGCCCCAGCGCGATCGGCAGGTCGTAATGGCTGCCCTCCTTGGGCAGGTCGGCGGGCGCGAGATTGACGATGATCCGCCGCGCCGGCAGCGCCAGACCCGAGGCGATCAACGCCGAGCGGACCCGCTCGCGCGCTTCCGACACCGCCTTGTCCGGCAGGCCGACGATGGCAAAGGCGGGCAAGCCCGGCGCGACCTGCACCTGCACGTCGACGGCGCGGGCCTCGATCCCCTCAAAGGCGACGGTAGAAACCCGCTGAACCATGCCCGAACCAGCCTGCCCTCTTGTACAATTAGGGGTAGCAGAGCCCGGTCCTTTTTGCAAGAACAATACGGGAACATTCGCGCTGGCTGGACCGACCCTAACAAGTCGTAAACACGACGTGGACACTACGGCTCGAATGCGAGCGGCTCCGCACAGCACATCCCAACGAATGTTCGCTACAGCTAGGGCAACGGGATGGGCCGTAGTCTAACGAGTGAACAATCAACATGCTTGCAAATCGCCGCAGAAGCGAACGACGGGTGTGCACGCGGCTCGCCAAGATTCATTTTGGCGCGGGCTCGCTGCCGCGGGACTGCACGATCACGGATATTTCGGACGGGGGCGTGAAAGTGGTGGCGGAATTCCTGGAGGTGCCGCCGCAGTTCACGATCATCTTCGCGCCGGATTATTCGCGCCAATGCCGCCTGCGCTGGCGCATCGGTTGCGAATTCGGTGCCGAATTCACCGACTGAGGTCGTCGAGGGGCACGTCCTTAACGGGACTTTAGCGTTAATCGGCAAGCATCCCTGATCAGTCGCCGAGTGATCAGAGTATGTCCAAGCGTTCGCCCCTTGCCTGTCCCCCGGCGAGATTCCTGCTTCCTTGCCTCCTTGCGCTAGCGCTCGGTGGCTGCCAGACCACCGGTATCGAGGACATCACCGGCGCGCTCGGCGGCAAGCCGGAGACGGCCGGCAAGGCCGACCCCAAGCCGGACATGGACGCGCTGCGCGAGCGCTATCGGGCCAAGCCTGGTGATCCCAACGTCGCCCTCGAATACGGCACGGCTCTGCGCGTGACCGGCCAGCGCGCCCAGGCCGTCGCGGTGATGGAGCAGGCCGTGCTCAATAATTCCAGCAACAAGGCGCTGCTTGCCGGCTACGGCCGCGCGCTCGCCGACAGCGGCAACTTCCAGCAGGCGTTCGACGTGCTCAGCCGCGCGCATACGCCGGAGGATCCCGACTGGCGAATCCTGTCGGCGCAAGGCGCTGCGCTCGACCAGCTCGGCCGCAACGAAGAGGCGCAGCAATATTATGCGACCGCACTGAAGATCGTGCCCGACGAGCCGCAGGTTCTGTCCAATCTCGGCCTGTCCTACATGCTCCAGAACAATCTGCCGCGGGCCGAGGAAACGCTGCGCCGCGCGTATGGGCGCAACGCGAGCGATTCCCGCGTGCGCGCCAATCTGGCGCTGGTGGTGGGCCTGCAAGGCAGGCAAGCCGAGGCCGAGACCATCGTGAAGGGCGATCTGCCGCCGGATCAGGCCGCGGCAAAGGTCACGGCGCTGCGGCAGTTGCTGGTGAAGAAGCAGCAGCGGGCGGACAAGTAATCCGCCCTCTCGTTTGCCTCTTGTCAGATGCGTTTTCCTGACGCGAACCGGGATCCACTTCGCTCGAAAACGCTTTTCCTCAAGACGCCTTGCGATGCGGGGCCGAGCTGCGGCCCGTCCTGCCCTTCAGCTTCTTCAGCAGCGGTCCGAACAACGAGCTCTTCGGCTTCTTGACCTCGCCGCGACCGGCGAGACGGTTCGCCATGTTCTGAAACAGAAGCGTGGTGCGGTGGCTCTTGGAGACCTCCGCGATCATCTGGCCGTTGTTGGCTGCGGTCGAGAACAGCTTCGAATCGAACGGGATCACCGCGATCGGCTGGCTTTCCATGGTCTTGGCGAACGACTTGACGTCGATCTCCGCGCGCTTGTGCATGCCGACCTGGTTGATGCAATACAGCGGCGGCCGGTCGTTCGGCCGCGCCGCCTTCAGCACGTTCAGCATGTTCTTGGTGTTGCGCAAGTTCGCGAGATCGGGCTCGGCCACGATGACGATATCGTCGGCGTTGACCAGCGCGCGGCGCGTCCAGCCCGACCATTGGTGGGGAACGTCGAGCACGATGCAGGGCGTGGTCATGCGCAGCGTGTCGAAGATCGCATCGAAGGCTTCGGCGCCGAAATCGTAGACGCGGTCGAGCGTCGCGGGCGCCGCGAGAAGGCTGAGGCGCTCGGTGCATTTGGAGAGCAGGCGCTCCATCAGCGCCGTATCGGGGCGGTCCTGCGACAGCACCGCATTGGCGATGCCCTGCACGGGGTCCTGATTGTAGTCGAGGCCGGCAGTGCCGAAGGCGAGGTCGAGATCGATCACGACGGAATCGAGCGCGAGGTCGCGCGCGATGGTCCAGGCCAAATTGTGCGCGACGGTGGAAGCGCCGACGCCGCCCTTGGCGCCGACCACCGCGATCACGCGGCCGGTGATGATGGCCTCGGAGGCCGAGAACAAGCTGCAGATCGAGCGGACGACGTCGAGGGTTTCGACCGGCCCGACCACGTAATCGTTGACGCCGCGGCGCACCAGCTCGCGATAGGGCGCGGTGTCGTTGGGATTGCCGATCACGACCACGCGAGTGCCGGGATCGCAGACGCCGGCGAGATCGTCGAGGCCCTCGAGAATGTCGCGCGTGCCGTCGGATTCGATCACGATGACGTTCGGCGTCGGCATCGTGTCATAGACTTCGATGGCAGCGGCAAGGCCGCCGCCCTTGGCGGTGAGATGCGCCTTGGCGAGACGGCGATCCTGCCCGGCCGCGGTCACCGCGGCGAGCGTCTGCTCGGTCTCGCAAAACGCCTGCACGGAAATGCGAGGAACCGGCGCAATGTGTTCCTCGGGGTGGCGCGGATCGCCCGCGTCTTCGTCGTCGAGAATGCCTGTCATTTGCCGGTGTCGCTGAGTTTGGCCTTGTCGGCCTCGGGATAGGTGGTCGTGGTGGTCGAGCCCTTGCGGTAGCGCTCGAAGGCGATGTCGCGCCGTGCGGTATAGGCGGGCGTCTCGGCTCGCGGCTGCTCGAGGTCGGCCGGGTTGTCGATCATGGCGGCGAGGTTGCGCTGGGTGGCGCAGCCGAGATTGAAGTAGGGCCGGTTCTCGTTGTAGCCGCGGTCGAGGATGTTCGGACCCATGTCTTCCGGCCACAGCCCGCAGGGACCGGCGACCGCGGCGATCTTCGAAAAGCTCAGGCGGATGGTCGGCAGCAGGCCGGGATCTTCAGGGCGATAGGGATGCTGGACGATGGCGCGCGACGGCACGCCGCCGGATGCGAGCACGGACCTGATGTCGTGATAGGTCGCCGCCGCGGCGCGTGAATTCGCGGTGTCGACCGGCACGTCGACGACGACGGAGCCGGTGCCCTCGCGCACCCAGTCCCGGGCGATGCCCGCGACGTCGGAGCGCTGCGCGGCGGAGAGGCCGCCTCGCGCCTTGCCGACGAAGATCACGATCGACTTCTTGCCCTCCTGAACCGCGATCGGGTGGCGCTGGCGGTAATCGGTCGGCACCGTCTGGGTGACGATCTCGCCGGTGGTGTTGCAGGCGCCCAGCATGACGGAGAGCCCCGTCAGTGCGAGCGCGATCCGCAGATTGCGGCGTCGATCGGCTGATGTTGTCGTCATCGCCTGGTCCCCTCTTGCCCCGTTTCTTGCCCCGGTCCCCAAACCGTCCGCCTCAGTCGATGATGAAACCGAAATCGCCGCGGTCGCCTTCGATTGGATCGACACGGCGCGCGATGCCATAGAGGCGGTTCATGCGGCCGAGCAGCGCCGTCTGTGCGTCCGAGGCCGGCGCGAAGCCGTCGTCGGGCCGCGACAATTCCTTCTGGGCAACCGCGCGCACCACATAGGGTGTCACGATGACCATCAGCTCGGTCTCGTTGTTGACGAAGTCCTGGCTGCGGAACAGCGCGCCGATGATCGGCACCTGGTCGACGCCGGGCAGGCCGTTGATCGCCTGCTTGGTGTGCTGCTGGATCAGGCCGGCCATCGCCATCGAGCCGCCGGAGGGAATTTCCAGCGTGGTCTCGGCGCGGCGGGTCTGTACCGAGGGAATGGTGATCGAGTTGCTCGAGGTCGAGGACACCGCCTGCGTCAGCGTGATCGCGTTCGTGTTCGACAGCTCCGAGACCTCGGTCATGACGCGCAGGCTGATGCGGCCTTCGCTGAGCACGACCGGGGTGAAGTTCAGGGAGATGCCGAACTTCTTGTAGGTGACCTGGGTGGTACAGACGTGAGTGACCGGATCGCAGGAATAGCCTGCGGGAATCGGGAATTCGCCGCCGGCGATGAAGGTGGCGGATTCGCCCGAGATCGCCGTCAGGCTCGGTTCGGCGAGCGTGCGCATGACGCCGGCGCTTTCCATCGCGCGCATCGTGGCGCTGACGGTGGCGACGCCCTTGGCGAGCCCGGCCACGCCGAGCCCGTTGCTGCCGACGATCGGCCCGCCGCTGACCGAGAACGGGTTGGAATTGTTGAAATTCACCACCGCGGTGCCGGCATTCAGGCTGGCGCTGAGATCGACGCCCAGCTGCTTGACGATGTCGCGCCTGACTTCACCGACGACGACCTTGAGCATCACCTGGTCGCGGCCGCGCACGACGATGTTGTTGACGACCTTGTCGCTGCCGCCGACGAGCTTGGCGGCGACGTCGCCGGCCTGCTGTGCTTCAACCGGGCTCGACACCGAGCCGGTCAGCATGACGCTGTCGCCGACGCCTTCGATCTGCACGCCCGGCAGCGACTGGCGCAGCGCGGTGCGCATGCCGTTGAGGTCACGCTTCACGGCGATGTCGTAGGAGGCGACCTGCTGGCCGTCGGAGGAGAAGAACACCACGTTGGTCTGGCCGACCTGGCCGCCGATGATATAGGCGCGCTGCGACGAACGGATCACCGCGTTGGCGATCTTGGGATCGGCCACCAGCACGTCCTTGACCTCGCGCGGCAGGTCGATGACGACCGACTTGCCGACGCCGAGCGACAGCGAGCGCGAGCGCGTCGGCGCGATGGTCGAAACCGGCGACACGCCGAGATCCGGTGCCTGCAACGGCGCCTGGTCACCGACCGGCGCATCCGCGGCGCTGACGAAGTCGGGAGCTGCGGCCAGCCCCAGCATCAGCATTGCCCCTGCCCAGAACGAGTGCGTGCGCTTCCCCCGAAGGCGCAGGCCCGTCCGATTGTCCCCGTAGTTCATGGTGTCCCCATCATCACTTCTGTGACGTCAATTGCCGCGCCTGTACCCCGTAACGAATCACGTTCACGCCGCCGCCCTGACGCTTGAGCGCCAGGTCTTCAGCCGAGAGGTCGATTGCGTTGGCATCGACGATGCTGCGCAGCGCGAGTGTCAGTGTGCCGGCCTGGCGCGCGACCGAGAGCGTGGCGACCTGGTCGAGCTTGAGCTCGAGCGTGACGGTCTTGCCGATGACGGCGTTCTGGCCGTCCTTTTCCTTCGGCGCCTGGTCGATCGCGAGCACGCGGATGTTGGTCAGGACGACCTCGGACAGGATGAGGTCGTTGCCGCCGGTCGGGCCGTTGGCGCCCTCGGGATTCTTCAGGCGCCGCGTCAGGACGATGTCGACGCGGTCGTTCGGCAGGATGAAGCCGCCGGCGCCGGTCTCGGCTGAAATTTCGGTGGAAACGGCGCGCATGCCGGTCGGCAGGATCGCGGCCATGAAGCCGGAGCCTTCGGCTTTCACCAGCTTCTGCTCGCGGATCGGCTCACCCTGCATCAGGGGGACGCGCGCGATCGAGCCGGCGATCTGGGTCTGTGCTTCGGGCCGGCTGTCGCGGCGGATGAAGGCGCTGCTGGCCGTTGCCGCCGGCCAGGACTGCCATTGCAGGTCCTCGGGCTTGACGGCCTGGCCGAGCTGGATGTCGTTCTTCGCGATCAGGACTTCGACCGTCGGCAACTTCTCGGCGACGGGAAGCGCGGGCGCGGGCTTGTTGTCGTAGCCGCTCGCCAGATACGCAGCGACGCCGCCGGCGGCCAGCGCGATGACGAGAACGACAATGCGTGCGGTGTTCATACGCTTCTACTCTTACGCGGGGCACTCGAACCGCACGTGGCGGGTTCCCCTGCATCGATGAGTAGGGAGTAAAAGTATAAGGGGTGTTGCGAGGCCGCGCGTGACGGCCGGTCACGATGCGCGTTCTGGGCGAATGGTGAACGGGGCGTTATCCGGTCGGCCAATGGCCCCGTAGTTTCACGCGTGACGGCTGCTGCGTTCGAATGAGGCGCGGGGCGTCATGGTGAATGGGTGGTTAGTGGTGAGGGAATCGTAGTTACAGTGCCACCGCAGCGTACAAGGAGCGATCCGTCATCCTGAGGTGCGAAGCTTGCGATGCAACGCATCGCACGCGGAGCCTCGAAGGATGTGCGGCCGCGATGCAGCCGGGCCGTCGCCCTTCGAGGGCCGCTGAAGAAGCGGCCGCCTCAGGGTGACGGTGATAGATTGAGTGTCCGGGCTACGAAGTTACGTGCGCTTTACCTCTTCCGCTTCTGCTCGATCACGTCCCAGACCTTCGCCGCGACATCGGGCCCGCCAAGCCGTGCAATGGCGCGGATGCCCGTCGGCGAGGTCACGTTGATCTCGGTGAGGTTGCCGTTGATGACGTCGATGCCGACGAACAGCAGGCCGCGCTCGCGCAGCGCCGGGCCGACGGTGGCGCAGATCTCGCGTTCGCGCGGGGTGAGCTCGGTCTCCTGCGCGGCGCCGCCGCGCACCATGTTGGAGCGGAGGTCGTCGGCGGCGGGCACGCGGTTCACCGCGCCGGCGAACTCGCCGTTGACCAGGATGATGCGCTTGTCGCCGTGCTTCACCTCGGGAATGAACTGCTGGATCACCCAGGGCTCCCTGAACGTCACCGAGAACATGTCGAACAGCGAGCCGAAATTCATGTCCTGTGGCATCACGCGGAACACCGCCGCGCCGCCATGGCCGTGCAGCGGCTTCATCACCACGGCGCCGTGCCTGTCGCGAAACGCGTTGATCTCGTCGAGGTCGCGCGAGATCAGCGTCGGCGGCATCAGCTGCGGGAAGTTCATCACGAACAGCTTTTCCGGCGCGTTGCGCACCGAGGCGGGATCGTTGACGACCAGCGTCTTCGGATGGATGCGTTCGAGCAGATGGGTCGAGGTGATGTAGGCAAGGTCGAACGGCGGATCCTGGCGCAGCAGCACCACGTCAAAGCCGTTCAGTGCCTCGCGCCTGGGCTCGCCCAGCGTGAAGTGATTGCCGGGCTCGTCGCGCACCGTCAGGAGCTGGACGGGAGCGACGATTTCCTCGCCGACCAGCGAGAGCTTGTCGGGCGTGTAATAGGACAGGCCATGGCCGCGCTTCTGCGCCTCCAGCAGCAGCGCAAAGGTCGAATCGCCCTTGATGTTGATGCGGGCGATGGGGTCCATCTGGACGGCGACGTTCAGTTTCATGGTCTGCCTTTCAGCTCGAGGCGTCGAATGCCGCCAACACATGGCGCGGAAGTGACCGCGGCGCAATCAGCATGGCGTCGAATCGCAACTCCAATTCGGCCTGCTCGGGATGCGCGACGAGCCAGCCTTGCGCGGCGTCGATGATGCGCTGCTGCTGGCGCGGTGTCACGGCGAAGGCGGCGTCATCCAGTGTCGCACGGGCCTTGACCTCGACGAAGGCGATCAGATTGCGGCGGCGCGCCACGATGTCGATCTCGCCATGCGGTGTGCGGTAGCGCCTGGCGAGGATGCGATAGCCCTTGGCCATCAAATAGGCCGCAGCGCGGCTTTCCGCGGAGATGCCGGTGCGGAACGCGGCGACGCGTTCGGGCGAGGCGACTTTCGGCGCCTTGGCGCGCTCGGCCTTGGTCCCGTCAGTCTTGGCCCCGTCAGTCTTGGCCATCGTCGCCCCGCAAATCCTTTGCGAGCCCGAGCGCGCGGGCATAGACCTCGCGGCGCGGCCGTCCCGACAGCGCGACCGCATGCGCGACGGCGTCCTTGACGCTATGGGTGGCGAGCTGCGCGCGCAGCAGATCGTCCAGCGCATCCGATGTCAGCCGATCGGCATCGGCCGCTGGCGGAGCGATCACCAGCACGAATTCGCCGCGTGTCTCCAGCGTATCGGCGTCGCGCGCAAGCTCAGTCAGTGTCGCGCGCGAAATCTGCTCGTGCAGCTTGGTCAGCTCGCGGCAGATCGCAGCTTCGCGGGTGCCCATGATCTCGGCGAGCTCGGCCAGCGTATCCTGCACGCGGTTGCCGGAGTCGAACATGACCAGCGTGGCATCGATGCGGGCAAGCTCGGCAAGGCGCGACCGGCGTGCGGCCGATTTCGCCGGCAAAAAACCCTCGAAGAAGAAACGATCGGTCGGCAATGCCGCGACCGACAGCGCCGCCAGCACCGAGGACGGGCCAGGCAGCGCATAGACCGCATGGCCGGCTGCGCAGACCTCGCGCACCAGCTTGAAGCCGGGATCGGAGATCAGCGGCGTGCCGGCGTCGGAGACCAGCGCGACCGAGCCGCCCCGCGCCAGCGCCTCCAGGATCTTCGGGCGGGCAGCTTCCGCATTGTGCTCGTGATATTGCTTGAGCTGCGCCGAGATGTCGTAGCGCTCGGTCAGGCGCCGCGTGATGCGGGTGTCCTCGCAGGCGATGACGTCGACGCCGGCGAGCGTCTGGAGCGCGCGCAGCGTGATGTCGCCGAGATTGCCGATGGGGGTCGCGACCAGATGCAGGCCCGGCGCCGCCTTCGGCGCGGTCAGCCGATGGGCGTCGATCGAGAAACCGCGCGGGGCGGCGTCCGTGGCTTCAGGTGTATTTATCGGGGCCGGCTTTGCGCGCATAATCAAACGAACTTAGGCATGATATCAGGGGCTGGGAACCGGTCCCGCGAAAAAGATCATGCCGAGGGAAGGGGTGGGAAGACTGGAATGTGATCCATCCGGCATCACATTGCAGAGGGAATGAAGCATCAGCGCCATATTCGCGGCGGAAACGCCGCCTTGATGCTGGGTGACGGACGGTGGACAGCTAGCCAGGACCTGAAGGGTGGCCGCGTTAAGCGGGTATTATCCTTTTGTTTTAGTTAACTATTTGCCGACAATATGCCTGAATCCGCGGCTTGTGTCGTGGAAAGAATGTAGTGACCGGCTGGCGAGGGCCGGTCAGAAGAGAAGCTGCCATGCCGGGCCCGCGTGATCCCAGATCTTCCTTTTCGGAGGAGTCTCCCGTTCAGGGGCCCCGATTCTCGGGAGCGACCCGGCGGAGCGCGGTCGGCCTGTTGCTCGGCACGCCCCTGCTGTCGGCCTGCGCCGGCGTGCAGCAGAGTCTCAGCCAGTTCTCCAATCCGTTCAGCAGCTCTTCCCCGCCGCCGGCCCAGCCGGCCGGCCCGCCGCAGCAGGCAACGACCGCCGGCACCGGTGGCGTCAAGGTCGCCGTGATCCTGCCGCTCTCGGCTGCCGGTAACGCGGGCCTTGCCGCGCAATCCATGCGCAACGCCGCCGAGATGGCGCTGGCCGAGTTCCAGAATCCCAACATCCAGCTCCTGATCAAGGACGACAACGGCAGCCCGCAAGGTGCGCAACAAGGCGCACAGCAGGCGGTCGACGAAGGCGCCGAGATCATCCTGGGGCCGCTGTTCGCGCAGTCGGTGCCCGCGGTCGCGCAGGTCGCGCGCACGCGGAGCATTTCCGTGATCGCGTTCTCGACCGACTCCAGCATCGCCGGCCGCGGCGTCTATCTGCTCTCGTTCCTGCCGGAGTCTGATGTCAACCGCATCGTCGAATATTCCGCCAGCATCGGAAAGCGCTCGGTCGCCGTGCTCGTGCCTGACAATGCCTACGGCAATGTCGTCGAGGCCGCGGTGAAGGCGGCGGTGCCGCGCCGTGGCGGGCGCATCGTCGCGTTCGAGAAATACGGCGCCGATCGCGCCACGCCGGCGCGCACCGTGGCGCAGCAGCTCGGCGGCGCGGATGCGCTGTTCATTGCCGATGACGGCGATGCCGTCGTCTCGGTGGCCGACGCGATGACCGCAGCGGGCGCGAATTTGCGCAACATCCAGCTGCTCGGCACCGGCCTGTGGGACAGCCCGCGCGTCTACGCCAATGCGAGCCTGCAAGGAGGTCTCTATGCCGCGCCGGATCCGGCCGGCTTCCGCGCGTTCTCCGGCCGCTATCGCACCAAATACGGCGCCGATCCGATCCGCACCGCGACGCTCGCCTATGACGCGGTTGCTCTCGTCGCCGCGCTCGCGCGCACGCAAGGCCCGACGCGCTTCTCGCCGGACGTGCTGACCAACCCTTCCGGCTTCGCCGGCATCGACGGCCTGTTTCGTTTCCGCGCCGATGGCACCAATGAACGCGGGCTCGCGGTGATGAAGGTGACGACCGGCGGTGGTGTGGCGGTCGCGGGCTCGCCGAAGAGTTTTGGGGCGTAGTTCGCGACGACGGTGCGGTAGGGTGGGCAAAGGCGCACTTTGCGCCGTGCCCACCGTCTATCCGTAAACGCCGTGAGAATGGTGGGCACGCTTCGCTTTGCCCACCCTACGGCGTCTTGCTACGCCGCAAGATCCGCGACCACCGCATCCAGCACCGGAAAGCCGCTGCTGGTCACGCGCAACCGCCCTGTCGCATCAACGACGATCGCGCCCTCTTCGCGCAGCAGCGCGATGCGTTTGGGATCGAGCGGGCGGCCGGAGAGCGCTTTGTAGCGCTCGGGGTCGATGCCTTCGGCCAGACGCAGTCCCATCAGCAGGAATTCGTCGGCACGCTCTTCGCTGTTGAGGAGATCGTCGGTGATGTTGCCGTGGCCGTTGGTCTCGACCCGCATCAGCCAGGCTTCGGGACGCTTCTCGGTGGCGGTGGCGTGGCGGATGCCGTCGATGTCGAGGCGGCCGTGGGCGCCGGGACCGATGCCGGCATATTCCTCACCGCGCCAGTACACCAGATTGTGCCGGCATTCGGCGCCGCGCCGCGCGTGGTTCGAGATCTCGTAGGCGGGCAGGCCAAGCTTGTCGCAGGTTTCCTGCGTGACGTCGTAGAGCGCGCGCGCGACCGCTTCGTCCGGTGTCTTCAGCTTGCCGGCCTGGTGCAGGCCGAAGAACGGCGTGCCCTCTTCGATCGTCAGTTGATAGAGCGACAGATGCTCGGCTGCTTCGTCGATCGCGAGCTTGAGTTCATCGGCCCACATCGCCGGCGTCTGGTCGGGGCGGGCGTAGATCAGGTCGAACGAATAACGGTCGAACGAACGGCGCGCGATCGCGACCGCATCGAGGGCCTCGCGCGCGCTGTGCATGCGGCCCAGCGCTTTCAGCGAGGCATCGTCGAGCGCCTGCACGCCAAGCGAGACGCGGTTGACGCCGGCGGCGCGATAGCCGGCGAAGCGGGTGGCCTCGACGCTGGTCGGATTTGCCTCCAGCGTCACCTCGACATCGCTGGCGACGCGCCAGTGCTTGCCGATGGCATCGAGCACGGCGCCGACGGTTGCCGGCTGCATCAGCGACGGCGTGCCGCCGCCGAGGAAGATCGAGGTGACCTTGCGGCCGGGGGCGCGCTGCGCGGTGGTTTCGATCTCACGCGCAAAAGCCGAAGCGAAGCGGGCTTCGTCGATCGCGGCGTGACGGACATGGCTGTTGAAGTCGCAATAGGGGCACTTCGACAGGCAGAACGGCCAGTGGACGTAAACGCCGAAGGCTTCGGAGTCTTGTTTTGACGCGCTTTCCTGGCGCGAACCGGTACCCACTTCGCTCGAAAGCGCTCTATCGCGGCTCAAGGCAGATCTCCGCCAGTTTCACGAAGGCGCGGGCGCGGTGCGACAGGCCGAGGCCGAGCGGCGGCAGGCCGTGCTTCTCGATGCTGGTCATCTCGCCGAAGGTGCGGTCATGACCGCTCGGCAGGAACATCGGATCGTAGCCGAATCCGGCTGTGCCGCGCGGCGGCCACACCAGCGTGCCGTCGGCGCGCGCCTCGACCTCTTCGAGATGATCGTCGGGCCAGGCGACGCAGAGCGCGGAGACGAAATGCGCGGTGCGCTTGTCCGGCGTGATCGCGCCGCGCTCCTGCAGCAGGCGTTCGATCTGCGCCATCGCCGCGGAAAAATCCTTGCTCGGGCCGGCCCAGCGCGCGCTGTAGATGCCGGGCGCGCCGTCGAGCGCGTCGACGACGATGCCGGAATCGTCGGCGAATGCGGGAAGCTTGGTTGCCTGCGCCGCCGCGATCGCCTTGATCGCGGCGTTGCTGCGGAAATCGTTGCCGGTCTCTTCAGGCTCGGGCAGGCCGAGCTCACCGGCCGACACCGCCTCGATGCCGTAAGGCGCGAGCAGCTCCTTCATCTCGGCGAGCTTGCCGGGATTGTGGGTCGCAATGACGAGCTTTCCGGTGATTCGGCGGTGCATCGGCTGATTGACTACGCCACGGCCAGTTTCTGCAAGTCCACGAGACGCGCGATGCCCTTCTGCGCCAGCGCGATCAACGCCAGGAACTCGTCCTGCGTGAACGGCTCGCGTTCCGCGGTGCCCTGCACCTCGATGATGCGGCCGTCGCCGGTCATGACGAAATTGGCGTCGGTTTCGGCCGCCGAATCCTCGGCATAATCGAGATCGAGCACGGGGGTGCCGTTGTAGATGCCGCAGGAGATCGCGGCGACGTTGTCGCGCATCACGTTGGTCTTGATCATGTTGCGCGCCTTCATCCAGCTGATGCAATCGGCCAGCGCCACCCAGGCGCCGGTGATCGAGGCGGTGCGGGTGCCGCCGTCGGCCTGGAGCACGTCGCAATCGACCGTGATCTGGCGCTCGCCGAGCGCTTCGAGATCGACGATGGCACGAAGCGAGCGGCCGATCAGGCGCTGAATTTCGACGGTACGGCCGCTCTGCTTGCCCGCGGCAGCTTCGCGGCGGGTGCGTTCGGAGGTCGCGCGGGGCAGCATGCCGTATTCGGCGGTGACCCAGCCGCGGCCCTGACCCTTCAGCCATGGCGGCAGGCGGTCCTCCAGCGTGGCGGTGACCAGCACATGGGTGTCGCCGAATTTCACCAGGCAGGAGCCTTCCGCATATTTGACCACGCCGCGCTCCAGCGTCACGGGGCGCAATTCGTCGGGCGCACGGCGGCTTGGCCGCATGAGAAATCCTCCAAAACTCTCGGAAAAGGGCTGTTCGCGGTGCTTGTAAGTGGGGTGAGGGTGAGCGGCAAGGCCTTTTCGGTCCCCAGGCAACCTTGAACCAACCGCAAGACCACGCTTGTCATGGGCGGTGCGGATAGACAAATTACAAGCGTCTGAGAGGAGTTACCGTTTGTGGCCCATCATGATCCGATCCATCTGATCGCGCCGCGCGCGGGCCTCGCCCAGCTCAACGAGCGTTCCCGCGACATCTTTCGTCAAATTGTCGAAAGCTATCTGGCGACCGGCGAGCCGGTGGGCTCACGCAATATCTCGCGCCTGATCGCCATGCCGCTGTCGCCGGCCTCGGTGCGCAACGTCATGGCCGATCTGGAGCAGCTCGGCCTGATCTATGCGCCGCACACCTCCGCCGGCCGTCTGCCGACGGAACTCGGCCTGCGCTTCTTCGTCGACGCCTTGATGCAGGTCGGCGACCTCAACGAGGCCGAGCGGCAGTCGATCCAGAGCCAGTTGACGTCGGTGGGCCACGTCCAGTCGGTCGAGGCGGCGCTGTCGGAGGCGCTGACGCGGCTGTCCGGCCTCACCCGCGCCGCCGCCGTGGTGCTGACGCCGAAATCCAATTCGCGGCTGAAGCACATCGAATTCGTCCGGCTGGAACCCGAAAAGGCGCTGGTGATCCTGGTCGGCGAGGACGGCCAGGTCGAAAACCGCGTCTTGACGCTGCCGCCCGGAGTTCCCTCTTCGGCGCTGACGGAGGCCGGCAATTTCCTCAATGCGCGGATTCGCGGCCGGACGTTGGCCGAGGCCCGGCTCGAGCTCGAAACTGCACTCGGCGAAGCCCGTGCCGAGCTCGACCAGCTCACCCAGAAGGTGATCGCGGCCGGCATCGCCAGTTGGTCCGGCGGCGAGAATGAGGACCGTCAGTTGATCGTGCGTGGCCACGCCAATCTGCTGGAGGATCTGCACGCGCTGGAGGACCTCGAGCGGGTCCGGCTGCTGTTTGATGACCTCGAGACCAAGCGCGGTGTGGTGGATCTGCTTGGACGCGCCGAGACCGCCGAGGGCGTCAGAATCTTCATCGGCTCGGAGAACAAGCTGTTTTCCTTGTCAGGCTCCTCCACGATCATCTCGCCCTATCGGGATGCCGCCGGCCACATCGTCGGCGTTCTGGGCGTGATCGGGCCGACACGGCTGAATTATGCCCGTGTGATCCCGACCGTGGACTACGCCGCCCGCATCGTCAGCCGCCTTCTGGGGGCTGACCGGCGGTCCCGCGATCACGGGCGCTTGATTTTCACCGCCCGAAGCACGATATCCGGGCGAGAAAACTACCTGCGACGAATTCGAAAAGAGACCCGATGACCGATCGAGACCGGCAACCCGAAGACACGACTGCTGCGACCGGCGAGCCCGTGGTGTCGAAGCCCTACATCATGCCCGACGATCCCGAGCCTGGTTCGGTCGAGCTGTTGCAGAAGGAAGCCGCCGAGGCGCGCGACCGCATGCTGCGGACGCTGGCCGAGATGGAAAATCTGCGCAAGCGCACCGCCAAGGAGGTTGCCGACTCCAAGCTCTACGGCATCACCGGCTTTGCCCGCGACGTGCTCGACATCGCCGACAATCTCCAGCGCGCGCTCGATGCCGTTCCGGCCGAAGCGCGGGCGGCGGCCGATCCCGGCCTGACCGCGCTGATCGAGGGCGTCGAGCTCACCGAGCGCTCGCTGATCAGCGCGCTCGAAAAGCACGGCGTGAAGAAGCTCGATCCGCAGGGCCAGAAGTTCGATCCGAACTTCCATCAGGCGATGTACGAGGTGCCGGATGCGTCGGTGCCCGCCGGCACCGTCGTGCAAGTCATGCAGGCCGGCTACACCATCGGCGAGCGCGTGCTGCGTCCGGCTCTGGTCGGTGTCGCCAAGGGCGGCGCGAAGGCGCCTGCGGCCAACAGCAACGAGTCGAACGGCGCGCCGAACTGATCTTTGATGTCGTTCCGGGTTCGACTCTGCGAGCCGCCCCGGAATGACTCCTTTTGCCGCTTACGCGCTCGCCGCGATATCCGCAGACTGAATCCGCTTCACGCCGGCCTTGGCCATATCGGCCCAGGCTTTGGCGAGAGAGCCCTGATTGTCGATGCCGCGGCAGGCATCCTCCACCACATAGACCTCGAAACCCGCCTTGCGCGCGTCGAGCGCGGTCCAGGCGACGCAGAAATCTGTCGCCAGGCCCGCGACGAAGACCCGCTTGATCTTGCGGCCCTTCAGATAACCGGCAAGTCCCGTCGAAGTCTTGCCGTCGGCTTCGAGGAAGGCCGAGTAGCTGTCGACGTCCTTGTGAAAACCCTTGCGGATAATGAGCTCGGCATGCGGGATCGCAAGGTCCTTCGACAGCGCCGCGCCGTCGGTGCCCTGCACGCAATGGTCGGGCCACAGCACCTGCTTGCCGTAGGGAAGATCGACGGTCTCGAACGGCTTCTTGCCGGAGTGGACTGACGCAAACGAGACGTGGCCGGGCGTGTGCCAGTCCTGCGTCATCACTACGTTCGCAAAAGCCTTGGCCATCTTGTTGATCACGGGCACGACCTGCTCGCCTTCCTTCACCGCGAGGCTGCCGCCCGGCAGGAAGCAGTTCTGCACGTCGATCACGAGCAGCGCGGAGGCATCGTCCGGCTTGATCGAGCCGGCTGCAAACAGTGCGGTTGGTGCGAGGGCTACCAGGGCCGTCGTCCCGAGTGCCGTGAGGATTTGTCGCCGATCGAGCATTGCTCGCCTCCCTCCAGGATGATCCAACGGGAGGGCAGCCTAGTTCCGTTCGTATACGAACAGAAGCCCGAAAATGCAGCCGGACTTGGTGAGCAATCGAGCTTGCGCCGCGGGCTCGGTGCACCTCGCCCGCTTGCGGGGGAGGGAGCGCATCTCGCTCGTGGATGCGCTACCCCTTCGGCTGGATCCCGTCGCGCACGGTGCGGAAGCGGGTGAAGGCGGCCGCCCACTGGTCGCGCGGGGCGCTGGCGATGATGCGCAGCGAGGCGCCGCCGCTGGAGAAGCGGATCCACTGCACCACGGTCACCGGGGTCTTGTCCTTGCCGCTGATGCCGTCGATCCGGGTCTCGAAACCCTGCTGGCCGTTGATGCGGATCGGCTCGGACATGGTGACGCGCGATTCGCGCACGCCGGGGATCTGCAGCGCGGCCTCCTGGGCGAAGCGGGCGCGGTCGTCGGCGGCTTGCGGGGTGGCGCCGATCAGGCCGAGGATCATGAACGGCTTCGACTCGTAGCCGGTGGCCTCGTCGCCGTCGGCCAGGATGATGCTGGAGCCCGGCGCCAGCGTGCGGATGTCCTTGAATTCGGCGAGATCGGTGATTTTGAACGGCATCAGCCCGATCTGCTCTTCGGCCGAGACCTGCTTGCGCGTGGTGGCGCTCGCAAACATCTGCCGCACCGCCTCGTCGGTGTAGATCTTGGTCGCATTCTCGGGGATCTGCACCGCGACATAGCCGGAGAAGCCGGCACCCGGCACGATCATCGAATAGCGCTTCACCGGGGTATCGCCGGCCTTGCCGGTTTCGGTGGTGAAATAGGCAAGGCCGGCGGGGGTCTCGACCTTGTCCTGCTTGACGCCATTGGCGCCGTTCGGATTGGAATTGAAGGCGCTGACGACCTCGCCATAGGCGGCCGGCGGCAGCTCGGTGATCAGGACCTTGACGTTGCCGTCCTCGCTCTCGAAGCCCGGAAAGGTCTTTGCCGTGTTGAGGCCGACCAGCGGCACCATGCCGAGGCGCAAGCCGGGCGGGAAAACGGCGTCGGCGGCAAAGGCCGGAAGTGCCGTGGCGGCGAGGAGGGCGAGCGCGGCGAGGGGGCGGATCAGCTTCATGGGCACTCTGATTGGTTCACATTGAGGCCGTTCGATGGTCGGCGACCGGGCCGCTTTGTCGCGCGAGGCAGCCTCGGTGGCGGCTGTCCGGCCGGTCCGCCTTTTAACGGGTTTGGTCTGGCCGTAACAGGGTGGGGCGGATCAATGTGGCGCGGGCCGGCGGATCGCGCGGACCTGTTAATAATTCCTCACCCGCAAGTGCGGTCGAGCCCGGATATGATCTTCCAAAACCCAATGTTTTCACGGCCGAAACTTGCGTTCGGTCCTTGCGGGCCCCTCCCCCCTCCTATATGAGCGTCAACCATCGCAATATCGCGAATGTTTGATCTTAGGGGGTTGCGGTTCGGGTGCCTTCTGGGCCCAGCCAACCTGCCGCAAAAAGAAGGATATCAGGACCATGGGAAAGGTCATTGGGATCGACCTCGGCACCACGAATTCGTGCGTCGCCGTAATGGATGGCAAGAACGCCAAAGTCATCGAGAATTCCGAAGGCATGCGCACGACGCCTTCGATCGTCGCCGTCACGGACGACGGTGAGCGCCTCGTCGGCCAGCCTGCCAAACGCCAGGCCGTCACCAATCCCGAGCGCACCTTCTTCGCAGTGAAGCGCCTCATCGGCCGCCGCTACGACGACCCGATGGTCGAGAAGGACAAGAAGCTCGTTCCGTACAAGATCGTGAAGGCTTCCAACGGCGACGCCTGGGTCGAGGCCGACGGCCAGACCTACTCGCCCTCGCAGGTCTCCGCCTTCATCCTGCAGAAGATGAAGGAGACCGCGGAAGCCCATCTCGGCCAGAAGGTCGATCAGGCCGTCATCACCGTTCCCGCCTATTTCAACGACGCCCAGCGTCAGGCGACCAAGGACGCCGGCAAGATCGCGGGCCTTGAAGTGCTGCGCATCATCAACGAGCCGACCGCGGCGGCGCTGGCCTATGGTCTGGACAAGACCAAGACCGGCACGATCGCGGTGTACGACCTCGGCGGCGGCACGTTCGATATCTCGATTCTCGAAATCGGCGACGGTGTGTTCGAGGTGAAGTCGACCAACGGCGACACCTTCCTCGGCGGCGAAGATTTCGACATGCGCCTGGTCGGCTATCTCGCCGACGAGTTCCAGAAGGAGCAGGGCATCAACCTGCGCAACGACAAGCTCGCGTTGCAGCGCCTGAAGGAAGCCGCTGAAAAGGCCAAGATCGAGCTGTCGTCGACGACGCAGACCGAGATCAACCTGCCCTTCATCACCGCGGACCAGACCGGTCCGAAGCATCTGACGATGAAGCTCACCCGCGCCAAGTTCGAGGCGCTGGTCGACGAGCTCGTCCAGAGGACCGTCGAGCCCTGCCGCAAGGCGCTGAAGGACGCGGGCCTGACCGCAGCCGAGATCGGCGAAGTGGTTCTGGTCGGCGGCATGTCGCGCATGCCGAAGGTCCAGGAAGTCGTGAAGCAGCTGTTCGGCAAGGAGCCGCACAAGGGCGTCAACCCGGACGAAGTCGTGGCGATCGGCGCCGCGATCCAGGCCGGCGTGCTCCAGGGCGACGTCAAGGACGTGCTGCTGCTCGACGTGACCCCGCTGTCGCTGGGCATCGAGACGCTGGGCGGCGTGTTCACCCGCATCATCGACCGCAACACCACGATCCCGACCAAGAAGAGCCAGGTGTTCTCGACCGCAGAGGACAACCAGAACGCGGTCACCATCCGCGTCTTCCAGGGCGAGCGTGAAATGGCGGCCGACAACAAGATCCTCGGCCAGTTCGACCTGATGGGCATTCCGCCGGCCCCGCGCGGCATGCCGCAGATCGAGGTGACCTTCGATATCGACGCCAACGGCATCGTCAACGTCTCGGCCAAGGACAAGGCCACGGCCAAGGAGCAGCAGATCCGCATCCAGGCCTCCGGCGGTCTGTCGGAAGCCGACATCGACAAGATGGTCAAGGACGCCGAGGCCAACGCCGCGGCCGACAAGCAGCGCCGCGAGGCGGTCGATGCCAAGAACCATGCGGACGCGCTGGTGCACTCCACCGAGAAGGCGCTGGCCGAGCACGGTTCGAAGGTCGCCGAGACCGAACGCCGTGCCATCGAGGATGCCGTCAGCGACCTCAAGGAAGCGCTGAAGGGCGACGATGCCGAGGCGATCAAGGCCAAGACCCAGACGCTGGCCCAGGCTTCGATGAAGCTCGGCGAGGCCATGTACACGCAGCAGGCCGAGGCCGACGCCAAGAAGGATGCGGCCAAGGACGACGTCGTCGATGCGGAATTCACCGAAGTCGACGACGACAAGAACAACAAGAAGTCCGCCTGATCCCCAAGAGGGTGATGATGCGGACGGCTTGGACCCAACACGCTTCACCGGCCTCCCCCCTCGTGGGGGAGGCCGTCGTGTCGGGCTCAACGGGGCAAGGCTCTGTCGCGATCGGCCCCGTTACGATCGATCAATTCCCAGCCGTTATGCTCAACGCCGCGAAGCAGCCCTCTGCCGCAACGCGCAGCGACGCCTATATCAAAGCTGCCTGTATCGTCGCGCGGCGACGCTGTTTCGCTCCGACTTGAATCGCGATTGGATAGACCGGGTCCGACATGTCCACCAAGCGCTGCTATTACGAAACCCTCGAAGTCGAACGCTCTGCCGACGATTCCGTGCTGAAATCGTCCTTCCGCAAGCTTGCGATGAAGTTTCACCCCGACCGCAATCCCGGGGACGACACCAGCGAGGTCAAGTTCAAGGAAATCAACGAGGCCTACGAGGTCCTGAAAGACAAGGACAAGCGCGCTGCCTATGACCGTTTCGGTCATGCGGCCTTCGAGCAGGGTGGCCCCGGCGGCGGTCCTGGTTTCGGCGCCGGCTTCGCCTCTTCCTTCTCCGACATTTTCGAAGATCTGTTCGGCATGGCCGGACAGCGCGGCCGCGGCGGCGGCCGCGAGCGCGGCGCCGATCTGCGCTACAACATGGAAATCACGCTCGAAGAAGCTTTCGGCGGCAAGACCGCGCAGATCGAGATCCCGGTCTCGGTGACCTGCGAGGACTGCTCGGGCACCGGCGCCAAGGCCGGCACCAAGCCGAAGGCCTGCTCGACCTGCGGCGGCGCCGGCCGCG
Organism: Bradyrhizobium betae; assembly: GCF_008932115.1. Classification (NCBI taxonomy): domain Bacteria; kingdom Pseudomonadati; phylum Pseudomonadota; class Alphaproteobacteria; order Hyphomicrobiales; family Nitrobacteraceae; genus Bradyrhizobium; species Bradyrhizobium betae. Next base: position 3,190,278 of record NZ_CP044543.1, on the reverse strand, counting down.
TGCGGCAGTCGCAGGGCTTCTTCACGCTCGAGCGCACCTGCCCCGGCTGCCAGGGCCGCGGCCAGATGATCGAGGACCCCTGCCCGTCCTGCTCGGGCCAGGGCCGGGTCACCCGCGAGCGGACGCTGTCGGTGAACATTCCACAGGGCGTCGAGGACGGCACCAGGATCAGGCTCGCCGGCGAGGGCGAGGCGGGGGTCCGCGGCGGTCCGCCCGGCGATCTCTACATCTTCCTGTCGCTGGCCCAGCACCAGCTCTTCCAGCGCGACGGCGCGGATCTGCATTGCCGTGTGCCGATCTCGATGGTGACGGCCGCTCTCGGCGGCGAATTCGAGGTGCCGACCATCGACAAGGGCAAGACCAAGGTGAAAGTGCCGGCCGGAACCCAGACGGGTCGCCGATTCCGCATTGCATCAAAAGGCATGCCGGTGCTCCGCTCGCGCCAGACCGGTGACATGTACGTCCAGGTCGCGGTCGAGACCCCGCAAAATCTCACCAAGAAACAGCAGGAATTGCTGGCCGAGTTCGAAAAGCTCTCCTCCGGCAATACCCAGCCCGAATCCGTCGGCTTCTTCGCCAAGGTCAAGGATCTATTCAGCAATCGGGCGAGCTGACTCGTCTTGACCGTGCCGCCTTCGGCCTATACCTGTTTATGACTATTTTCTGACACGCCGCGTTCCTGCGGTCCCGTCCGGTCCAGACATGCCATTGCCATCGTCCGCGCGTGCGTTGAAGAAGCCCCGTCTCGATGACGAGGTGCGATTTCTAAGGTCGTGGATCGAAAAGCCCCTCCACATGGGCGCGGTGATGCCGTCGGGCAAGCTGCTCGCCCGGACCATGGCCCATTACGTCGACGTCAATTCGGACGCTCCTGTGGTCGAGCTCGGGCCCGGCACCGGCGCAATCACCTCGGCGCTGGTCGAGCGCGGCATCGACCAGAAGCGCCTCGTCCTCGTCGAATACAATCCCGGTTTCTGCGCCCTGCTGCGCGACCGCTATCCGCAGGCCAAGGTGGTGCAGGGTGATGCCTATCGCCTGCGTGACACGCTCTGGAACGTTCTGGGTGCGCCGGCCTCCGCCGTCGTCTCGGGCCTCCCGCTCGTCACAAAGCCGATGCTGACGCGGCTGCGGCTGATCCGCGACGCCTTCACGGCGCTCGCGCCCGGGGCGCCCTTCGTTCAGTTCACCTACGCGGTTGTGCCGCCGATCCCGAAGTCGCTGCCCGGCGTGTCCACAGAGGCCTCGGAACGGATCTGGATGAACCTTCCGCCGGCGCGCGTCTGGGTGTATCGCAAGGACTAATTCCGTCGGCATTCTCCCTTGCGCGGCGGGCTCGTTTCGCCGAACGCATGGAAGCGGATGTCCGCACCCAAAATCCTGGTCATTCCCGGCTCGCTGCGCACCGGCTCGCACAATGCGAAGCTGGCGGCGGTTGCCGCCTATGAATTTGCCCGGGCCGGCGTCGACGTCACCCGCATCTCGCTCGCCGATTTTCCGCTGCCGATCTACGACGGTGATCTCCAGGCCAAATCCGGCGTGCCCAAGCACGCGATCAATCTCAAGCGCATGATCGGCACACATCATGGCGTGCTGTTCGTCTCGCCCGAATACAACGCCTCGGTGCCGCCGCTGCTGAAGAACGCGATCGACTGGGTCAGCCGCGTGCAGGATCCGCACGAGACGCGCTGCGAAGTCTTCCGCAACCGCGCCTTCGCGCTCGCCGGCGCCTCGCAGAGCCGGCTCGGTGCCGCCCGCGCGCTGCAGGCGCTGCGCCTGATTCTGACCTCCTGCCACGCCAATGTGATCGCCAGCCAGTTCACGCTCGCCTTTGCCGACCAGGCCTATGACGATATGGACAGGCTGAAGAACGAAGGCGATATCGCCGCGTTGAAGGAGTTGGTCGCGCAGCTGATCGACATTTCCCAACGCATGATGTGAGGTGACATGACGCCAGCCGAGATCGCCCCGAAAGACCGTCTGATCGTCGCGCTCGATTTGCCCGGCGTCGATGCCGCCGAAGCGATGATCGCAAGGCTCGGCGACAGCGTCACCTTCTACAAGATCGGCTATCGCCTCGCTTATGCCGGCGGCTTGCCGCTCGTCGCCAGGCTCGCCGACAAGGGCAAGAAGGTCTTTCTCGACCTCAAGCTGCACGACATCGGCAACACCGTGGCGCAAGGCGTCGAGAGCATCACCCGGCTGGGCGCGACCTGCCTCACCGTGCATGCCTATCCGCAGACCATGAAGGGCGCCGTCGAAGGCCGCGGCAGCGCGAGCCTGAAGATCCTCGCTGTCACGGTGCTGACCTCCTACAACGACGATGATCTGCATGCGGCCGGCTATCGGCTCGGCGTCTCCGAGCTCGTCGAAGCGCGCGCGCAGCAGGCGCAGGTGCTCGGCGTGGACGGCCTCGTCTGCTCGCCCGAGGAAGTCGGCAGCCTGCGCAAGATCGTCGGTCATCAGTTGCATCTCGTCACGCCCGGCATCCGTCCGGCGGGCGCGGCGAGCGGCGACCAGAAACGCATCATGACGCCGGGCCGCGCGATCAGCGCGGGCGCGGATTATCTCGTCGTCGGGCGGCCGGTCGTGGAAGCCGCCGACCCCAGGGCGGTCGCAGACGCCATCCAGGCCGAGATCGCCCAGGCGCTCGGCTGACCAACCAACAAGGGAGAAGAACAATGGCAAAGGGCTACTGGATCGGACGCGTCGATGTGAGCAGCGACGAGGGCTACAAGCCCTATGCCGTCGCCAACGGCGCGATCTTCAAGAAATGGGGCGCCCGCTTCGTCGTCCGCGCCGGCAAATTCACCACCGTCGAAGGCGCCAGCCGCACCCGTAACGTCGTGATCGAATTCCCGGACTACGAGACCGCGATCGCCTGCTACAACTCGCCGGAATACCAGGCCAACATCAAGGTGCGCCAGCCGCACTCGATCGCCGACCTCATCATCATCGAGGGCTATGACGGCCCGCAGCCAGCGGACGGCTAGCCTCCGTCATGGCCGGGCCTTCGCCGCGCCGAAGGGGCTTCGGCCCCGCAGGCGGGACAAGCCCGGGCATGACGATGGAGTATTGCCCCCTCGGTTGCCGGAACTGCATCCCCCCGCTAAAACGGCCCCGAAGAGGATCGCACCATGTCCGACATGCGCTTGATTGTTGCTGGAGCCGGCGGCCGGATGGGCCGTGCGCTGACGCGGGCGATCGCCGATACCAAGGGCGCGGTGCTGGCCGGCGCCCTGGAGGCTCCGGGCTCGGAGCTGCTCGGCAAGGATTCCGGCGTGCTCGCGGGGCTCCCGGCCAACGGCATCAAGCTCTCCGCCGATCTCTGGGCGATGTCGAAGGACGCCGACGGCATCCTCGATTTCACCGTGCCGGCCGCGACCATCGCCAATGTCGCGATCGCGGCCGAGCGCGGCATCGTCCACGTCATCGGTACCACCGGCCTGTCGGCCTCCGACAACGCCGTGATCAAGAGCGTCACCAATCGCGCGGTCGTGGTCCAGTCCGGCAATATGAGCCTCGGCGTCAATCTGCTCGCCGCCGTGGTCAAGCGCGTCGCCAAGGCGCTCGACGAGAGCTTCGATATCGAAATCGTCGAAACGCATCATCGCATGAAGGTCGACGCGCCCTCCGGCACCGCGCTGATGCTGGGCCAGGCGGCAGCCAGCGGCCGCGGCATCTCGCTCGAGGACAATGCGGAACGCGGCCGCGACGGCATCACCGGCGCACGCAAGCCAGGTGCGATCGGCTTTGCCTCCTTGCGCGGCGGCACTGTCGCGGGTGAGCACAGCGTGACCTTCCTCGGCCCGTTCGAGCGGCTGACGCTGTCGCATCTCGCCGAAGACCGCATGCTGTTCGCGCACGGCGCGCTGAAGGCGGCGCTATGGGCGCATGGCAAGAAGCCGGGGCACTACTCCATGGCCGACGTGCTCGGCCTCGCGGATCTCTGAACGAAGGCGAGCATGACCCGGAAAAGTGTGAAGCGGTTTTCCGACAAGGTCATGCTCAAAAAATAAAGAACGGAAATAGTCAATGAGTGAACGTCTCCTCGTGCTCGTGCGCCACGGCCAGAGCGAATGGAATTTGAAGAACCTGTTCACCGGTTGGAAGGACCCCGATCTCACCGAACTCGGTGTCAAGGAAGCCACTGAAGCCGGCCGCAAGTTGAAGGCGCAGGGCCTCGTGTTCGACGTCGCCTACACTTCGGTTCTGCTGCGCGCGCAGCACACGCTCGATCTCATTCTTGGCGAGCTCGGCCAGAAAGGCTTGCCGACCACGAAGAACCTCGCGCTGAACGAGCGCGACTACGGCGATCTCTCCGGCCTCAACAAGGACGACGCGCGCAAGAAATGGGGCGAGGACCAGGTGCTGATCTGGCGCCGTTCCTACGACGTGCCGCCGCCCGGCGGCGAGAGCCTGAAGGACACGCTCGCGCGCGCGCTGCCCTATTACGTCCAGGAGATCCTGCCCGGCGTGCTCAACGGCAAGCGCACGCTGGTCGCCGCCCACGGCAATTCGCTGCGCGCGCTGATCATGGTGCTGGAGAAGCTGTCGCCCGAAGGCATCCTGAAGCGCGAGCTCGCGACCGGCGTGCCGATCATCTACCGGCTCAATGCGGATTCGACCGTGGCCTCGAAGCTGGACCTGGCGGGCTGAGTTCTTTGCCTCTCCCCGCGAATCCAAACGTCACCGTTCCTGCGGAGAGTCCCCCTCACCCCGACCCTCTCCCCGCAAGCGGGGCGAGGGAGAAGAGCTACTGCATCCCCAACTGACCGGCCTCCCAGCCGAGCATCGCCTGCTTGCGGGTGATGCCCCAGTGATAGCCGGTGAGCGTGCCGCTCTTGCCGAGCGCGCGGTGGCAGGGCACGACGAACGACACCGGGTTCTTACCGACCGCTGCACCGACGGCGCGTGACGCCTTCGGCTTGTCGATGTTGCAGGCGATGTCGGAATAGGACACGGCGCGGCCCATCGGGATCTTCAGCAGCGTCTCCCACACCCGCACCTCGAAATCGGTGCCGATCATCACCACGCGCAGCGGCTGGTCCGGCCGCCACAATTTCGTATCGAAGATGCGCTGCGCCAGCGGCGCGGTGCCTTCATGGTCCTCGACGTAAGTGGCTTTCGGCCAGCGCCGGGTCATGTCGGCGAGCGAGGCTTTCTCCTCGCCGGGATCGGCGAAGGCGAGGCCCGACAGGCCGCGATCGGTCGCGATCACGATCGCCGTGCCGAAGGGGGAGGGATGGAAGCCGTAGCGCAGCGTCAATCCCGCGCCGCCGTTCTTCCATTCGCCCGGCGACATCGCTTCATGCGTGACGAAGAGATCGTGCAGCCGGCCCGGACCCGAGAGGCCTGAGTCGAGTGCGGCATCGAGGATGCTCGCGGAGTCCCTGAGCAGGCCCTTGGCATGGTCGAGCGTCAGCGCCTGCATGAAGGCCTTCGGTGTGATCGAGGCCCAGCGGCGGAACAGATGGTGCAGCTCATCCGGTGTCACGCCGGCGGCATCCGCCATCGCCTCGATGGTCGGCTGCGCGCGCCACTTCTCCGAGATGAAGGCGATCGCCCGTCGCACGGAATCATAGTCGCGCAGCGCGGCGTTCTGGGGGCCCGGCTTGGCCAGGCGCTGGTCATGTATGGCGAGTGTCATCATGGCCGGGAATGTAGGAGACGGGCCGATTGGAAACCACCCGATTTCCGCCCCGGATCAGGTGATCGGATTGTAGGTCGGTCCCCGCTTGGCTGCATTGAGTGCTTCAACCAAGCCATTGTAGAAACTTGCCTTTTCCTGCGGCCCCAGAAAGCCCGCGATGCGGAGCCGGCGGCCGCGGGAGATCAGATAGAGATGCTCGATGCCAAAATCCTCGTCGATCTCCGTGTCGAGCCGGACCCAGAGCGGATTGAATGCCCATTCGACGACCTGGCCGCGATGACTGACCCGCCGCACCCGCAATTCGGACGGCGTGACCACGATCTCCTCGCTCGCCCGTGCCGCGCGGAAATTGACCTTGAAGGCCCACCAGATCACCAGCACGTCGAGGCCGAAGAAGCCGAATACGGGCCAGGCGCCCATCATCAGGAAGACCAGGCCAGTGACGAAGCTGACCGCGCTCAGGAACAGCATCACGGCGAGGAAGCCGGTGCGGTTCAGCGAGCGGTGGGGCGTCAGCCGCGCGGAGAATATCTCTACGTCTCTCTCGCGCTCAATTTCGTTGCCTGTGCTCATCGTCCCTCAGTATATCCCGATCATGGCGAAAATCACCCGCAAGCCGGCTCCGCGCAAAGCGGCTGTGCCGAAGAAGAAGGCAAAGGCGGCGGCCGCGAAGCCGAAAGCCCCCGCAAGGACTTCACTGAAGGCTCCAAAGCCCTGGACTCCAGCCGAGGTCCGCGAGGTCTTCAGCCGCTTCCGCAAGGCCAATCCCGAGCCGAAGGGCGAGCTCGAGCACGTCAATCCCTTCACGCTGCTGGTCGCCGTCGTGCTGTCGGCGCAAGCGACCGATGCCGGGGTCAACAAGGCTACGCGCGCTCTGTTCGAGGTCGCCGACACGCCGCAGAAGATGCTCGACCTCGGCGAAGAGCGCCTGCGCGAGTACATCAAGACCATCGGTCTCTATCGCACCAAGGCGAAGAATGTGATCGCGCTGTCTGCCAAGCTGCTCAGCGAGTTCGGCGGCGAGGTGCCGCGTACGCGAGCGGAGATCGAATCGCTACCGGGCGCCGGGCGAAAGACGGCCAACGTGGTGCTCAACATGGCATTCGGCGAGCACACCATGGCGGTCGACACGCATGTCTTCCGCGTCGGCAACCGCACTGGGCTTGCGCCGGGCAAGACACCGCTCGAGGTCGAGCTCGGGCTCGAAAAGGTGATCCCCGCCGAGTTCATGCTGCATGCGCATCACTGGCTGATCCTGCACGGCCGCTACACCTGCCTCGCGCGCAAGCCGCGCTGCGAGGTATGCCTGATCAACGATCTTTGCCGGTGGCCGGAGAAGACGGTCTGAGCCGGGGAGAGGTAGAGGCGATCACCGCATCTGCCGCGCCGGCTCGATCAGTTCGGGCCGCGGCCCCGACAGGCGCTTGTGCATGTGAACCATGAAGGCCATGCCGAAGATCGGCGTCGCCAGGTTCACGATCGGGATCGAGACGAAGGCCGCGATGAACAGGCCGGCGGTGAAGATGATCGCGGCATTGTCGCGGCGCATCGCCTTGGCCTCCTCCGGCGAACGGAAGCGCATCGCGGCGAGCTCGAAATATTCGCGGCCGAGCAGCCAGGCGGCGGCGAAGAAGAAGACCAGGAAACCGGCGCCTGCGAGGAACACCAGCGGCAGCGCGATCAGATAAACCAGAATCGTCAGCAGCGCCGTCTTGATGCCTTCGTAGATCGCCTGGTTGAAGGGCAGCGCGACGCCCGGCTGCTCGGCGGGATAATGTTCGCGCTCGACGATGTCGGCGACGTCGTCGACGAACAGGCTCGCCACCAGCGAGGTGATCGCGGGCATCAGGAACACACTGCCGAACACGACGCCAAGTCCGGCCGCGATCGAGATGATCCAGGCGAGCACTTCCAGCGACGCGTGCCAGCCCGGTCCGAGCATGCCCTCGAGCCAGACCTCGCCATAGGTTGCAAACCAGCTCAGCAGCCGCTGCAATCCGATCGCCAGCACGATGATCAGCACCAGGGCAAGCCCGATCGATCGCCACAGGATCGAGCGCATCGGCGGCGAGATCATTTGCGACAGCGCCTTGACGGCGGCATCCAGCATGGGAGTTCCTCTCACGAAATCACCCGCGAGAGGTAGACATGCCAGATCGCTTCGGCAAGGGAGGCTGACCTTGCCTCGGCTGCGTCTTAAGGCTCCGCGGCGATGCTGGCCCAGCAGGTGATGGCGCTGCAGACCGTGCTCCAGCGGCCGAACCCCTTGTAGATCGGGGCGGCGAGCTGCTCCTGCTGCTTCAGGGTGCCCTCGGCCTTGATCTGCGGATCGGAGACGTTGCGGATCGCGAGCCAGCGCGGCGCCTTGTCGCCCATCTCCTGGGCCACGAGGCCGAGGATGGCGTCGCCCATTTCGGAGACATCGCCGAGGCCCTGGAGATGGAAATGGTCATCCGAGGTGTCGAAGCCGAAGAAGTCGGTCGTGACGACGGACGATGTCAGGCCGCTCGGCTTGAGCACGACGATCTTCGGCGCCCTGGTGTTGTCCTTCGGCAGTTGCCCGGCATTGGCCTTGAACAGGGCCTTGGCCTGCGTGAATTTCTTGCTCACGGCCGGCCTGCTGGAGAAATGCTCTTGCGCGAACGGCTGCTTCTTGAATTTGGACAGGCAATCAAAGCGCACGATCGGGCTGACGACGACGTCGCCGACCTCGAATTGCTTGCCGATGCCACCGGCCGTGCCCGTGGTAATGACGAGCGTCGGCTGCACTTCGGTGATGATCTGGCGCCAGACGTCGATGTTCGGCAGCTCCGGCCCGTCCTGCGACATGTGCGAGTCCGATTTGAACACCACGACCTTCTTCTTGCCGATCGTGGTGGTCCAGTAGGTGCCGAGCCGCTTCAGTTCCTTGGCCGGGCAGCCGTTGCGCATCTTGCTGGAGATGGCCGCGTAATTATGCGTGTAGGGCACGTAGTCGTTGCGGGAGTCCTTGCCCGGCGTCAGCACGCGGCTGAGCGCGTGGCCCTCGTCGACGGTCCAGGTCACGACCAGCACGTCCCCTCGCGGCAGCGGGCCCTTGCCGTTGCCCTTCGGCTTCGGCCCGGTTTGCGGCGCCAGTCCCTTCGGCCAGGGTATGTCGGTGAAGCGCGACAGCCCGGTCGAGGTCGAGAAGGCCATGAACGCGCGGCCCTCGGTGGATTCGGAATCGAAATCGATGATCTCGCGGCGAAAGTCTTCCGCCGTGACCTTCGCGGACTTCTTCACCGCCGCCTTCGCCACGCGCTTCACCGTAAAGGTTTCGCGCGGCGGCGGCGTCGTGATCGGATCGAAACCAAGATTTCTCTCAACCCATTTGCGGTCGGCCAGCATCGCATCGTCTCCGCCAATTGATTTTGACAAACGCATTCCATCCGTCGGGCAGGTGAGCCGGCGCCACAATCTTAGATCGAATTCATCGACACCGAATGGTCGGGTCTGCTGACCGATTCCGTGTCGATTTGAGTGGCGGAAGATTTCCTCTGCCGAACAAGGGTCGTTCTGAAAAAACTTTGTTCAGTGACTGAACCAATTCGGGGGTGAGACTACACCTATAGTTGAGGTGCGACAATCTGCCTTCCAATCACAAACGGAGGAAGTCATGGCAAGCTCGACCACGCGCGTGACGCTGGCGAACAGCGCACGGAAATTGCCCAAGGGAGCCAAGCTCGTCGGCGCGGCTGATCCCAAGCAGGAAATCGAGATCAGTGTTCGCCTGCGCGCCAGGCGCGCGGACGATGAACTGGTGATGGCGCTCGGGGCGCAACCGCCGCGCGAGCGTCAATATCTCTCGCGCGCCGAGTTCGGCGCGGAGATGGGCGCTGATCCCGCCGACGTCGCCAGGATCGACGATTTCGCGCATCATCACGAGCTCAACGTCAAGAGCGTGCATCTGGCCTCTCGAACGGTGAAGCTGACGGGCACGGTGAAGGCGATGAGCGCGGCCTTCGGAGTCAAGCTCAACAAGGTCAGGCACGAGGGCGCGACTTATCGGATGCGCAAGGGCAGCGTGCAGATTCCGGCCGAGCTCGCAGGTATCGTGGTCGGTGTGCACGGCCTCGACAACCGGCCGGTGGCGCAACCGCACTTCCGGCGCAAGCTTCCCCAGAAGGGTGCGACGGCACGCGCGGGGCAGGGTGGCAGCTTCTCGGTCGAGCAGATCGCCCAGCTCTACAATTTCCCGGGCGGCGAGACCGGCGCCGGCCAGTGCATCGCCATCATCGAGCTCAACGATATCGACCAGAAGGGTCATCCAACGGGCGCCGGCTACAAGGCGTCCGATCTGAAAACCTTCTTCAAGAAGGCGGGCATCCCGATGCCGCTGGTCGCGCCCGCGAGCGTCGACGGCGGCGCCAACAAGCCCGGTCATTCCGACGCCGATGGCGAGGTCGTGCTCGACATCGAAGTCGCCGGTGCGATCGCGCCGGGCGCCAGGATCGTGGTCTATTTCGCGCCCAACACCACCAACGGATTCATCGACGCGGTGAAGGCCGCGGTCCATGATACCGCGCGAAAGCCGTCGGTGATCTCGATCAGCTGGGGCGGCCCGGAAGATTCGGAAGGCTCGCAGCAATTCGTCGACGGCCTGAACGAGGCGATCCGCGATGCTGCCGCGATGGGCGTGACCGTCTGCGTTGCCTCCGGCGACAACGGCTCGGCCGATATGGGCGAGGGCTGGGACGGCAGGCCTCATGCGGATTTCCCGGCCTCGAGCCCGTTCGCGCTCGCCTGCGGCGGCACCAATCTGAAGGCGTCGAACGGGACGATCAACGAGGTGGTCTGGAACGGTGGGCTGCACGGCGGCGCGGGGGGCGGTGGTGTCAGCGTCGTGTTCCCGCGGCCGCAATACCAGGCTCACGCGCATGTGCCGAAATCGCCGACGCATCACAATGGTCGCGGCGTGCCCGACGTTGCCGGCGATGCCGATCCCGCGACCGGCTACCAGATCTTCCTCAACGGCGTCGGCACCACGATCGGCGGCACCAGCGCGGTGGCGCCGCTGATGGCCGGCTTGATCGCCCGCATCAACGAGGCCACGACCAAGAAGTTCGGCAAGACGGTCGGCTTCATCAACCCGTTGATCTACGCCTCGCACGAGCAAGGCGTGTTCCGCGATATCACGCAAGGCAACAACGACATCAGCGGCGACCTGCACGGCATGTACAAGGCCGGGTCCGGCTGGGACGCCTGCACCGGCCTCGGCGTCCCCAACGGCGCGGCGCTGCAGAACCTGCTGGCGGCGTGATGCTTCATTTCTTTCCTTCTCCCCTTGTGGGAGAAGGTGGCGCGAAGCGCCGGATGAGGGGTTCGTCTCTGCGAATTCGAATGACAGTCGAACTCGCGGAGAGAGACCCCTCACCCGTCTCGCCGCTATGCGGCGAGCCACCCTCTCCCACAAGGGGGAGAGGGGTTCGCACCGTTTGCGCGGCGACTAAACGTTCCTAATCATGCCGGTGCCCATGCTTCCGCATCTTCGCCGGCTTCGCTTCACCCGTCGGAATCATCATCACACGCCCATAGCGCACGCCGCGCTCGGCGATGATGTGGTCGGCGAAATGCCTGACCTCGGCGGCATCGCCGCGCAGCGCCGTCATCTCCATGCAATTGTTGTCGTCGAGATGAACATGCAGGGTCGCCAGCGCGAGGTCGTGATGGCCGTGGAATTCCTGAACGAGCCGTTTTGAGAGATCGCGCGCGGCATGGTCGTAGACATAGACGAGGCCGGCGACGCAGGGGCCGGTCTGCGCGGTATCTTCAGCCGACTGCTGAAGCCCGGCGCGGACGAGGTCGCGGATGATCTCGGAGCGGTTCTGGTAGCCGCGCACTTGCGCCGCGGCATCGATCTCCGCCAGGAGATCGTCCTCGATCGTGATCGTAATCCGCTGCATCAGGTCCACTCCGCGCGTAAGCCGAATGGACCCGTTCTACACGGATTTCGTCGCCCTCACAGCCGCGTCCCACGCAGCCGCAGCGCATTCCCGACCACGCTGACCGAGGACAGCGCCATCGCCGCGGCGGCGATGATCGGCGAGAGCAGCACGCCGAACGTGGGATAGAGGATTCCGGCGGCGATCGGAATGCCGGCCGCGTTGTAGATGAAGGCGAAGAACAGGTTCTGCCGGATGTTGCTCATCGTCGCCTGCGACAGTTTTCGCGCGCGCACGATCCCGGTGAGGTCGCCCTTCAGCAGGGTCACGCCCGCGCTCTCCATCGCCACATCCGTCCCGGTACCCATCGCGATCCCGACCTCGGCCGCCGCCAGCGCCGGCGCGTCGTTGACGCCGTCGCCGGCCATCGCGACGCTGCGGCCAGCTTTTTGCAGCTTGGTCACCACCGCGCTCTTCTGGTCCGGCAGCACCTCGGCCTCGACGTCGGCGATGCCGAGACGGCGCGCGACGGCTTCCGCCGTGGTGCGGTTGTCGCCCGTCAGCATGATCACCTTGATGCCCTCCGCCGCGAGCGCCTTCAGCGCCTCCGGCGTCGACGCTTTGACCGGATCGGCGATGGCGAACAGGCCGGCAAGCGCGCCGTCGATCGCCATGTTGATCACGGTGGCGCCGTCGCCGCGCAGGCGTTCTGCCTCGGCATCGAGCGCCCTGGTGTCGATGCCAATCGACGCGAGGTATTTGGCGTTGCCGAGCACGATGGTCTTGCCGTCGATCTTCCCAGTCGCACCCTTGCCCGTCGGCGAATCGAATTGCTCGACCTGGCTCAGCGCAAGCTGCTTCTCCTTGGCGGCACGCACGATGGCGTCTGCGAGGGGATGCTCGCTGGCGCGCTCGACGCTGGCTGCAAGCCGCAGGATGTCGTCCTCTGCAAAGCCGGCCGCCGGCACGATCGCAACCACCTTGGGCTTGCCCTCCGTCAGCGTGCCGGTCTTGTCGACCACGAGCGTGTCGATCTTCTCCATCCGCTCCAGCGCCTCGGCGTTCTTGATCAGCACGCCGGCCTGTGCACCCCGGCCGACGCCGACCATGATCGACATCGGGGTCGCCAGGCCAAGCGCGCAGGGGCAGGCGATGATCAGCACGCTCACGGCGGCGACCAGACCGAAGGCCAGCCGCGGCTCCGGCCCGAACCAGGCCCAGGCGGCAAAGGCGGCGATGGCGACGGCGATCACCGTCGGCACGAACCAGCCCGCGACCTGATCGGCGAGGCGCTGGATCGGCGCGCGCGAGCGCTGCGCGTCCGCGACCATCTGCACGATCTGCGACAGCAACGTCTCGCGTCCGACCTTGTCGGCCCGCATGATGAAGCTGCCGGACTGGTTCAGCGTGCCCGCGATCACCTTGGCGCCGGCCTCCTTGGTGACCGGCATGGACTCGCCGGTCACGAGCGATTCGTCGAGCGCGGAGCGGCCTTCGAGGATGATCCCGTCGACCGGCACCTTCTCGCCGGGACGAACGCGCAGGTGATCGCCGGCGTGAAGCGTGTCGATCTCAACCTCATGCTCGCTGCCATCAGAGGCGACGCGCCGCGCGGTCTTCGGTGCAAGCTGCAACAGTGCCTTGATCGCGCCCGAGGTCGCATCGCGCGCGCGCAGCTCCAGCACCTGGCCGAGCAGCACCAGCACGGTGATCACAGCCGCGGCCTCGAAATAGACGGCGACCGCGCCGCCATGGCCGCGGAAGGTCTCCGGAAAGGTCTGCGGCGCGAGAGTGCCGATCAGGCTGTAGACATAGGCGACGCCGGTGCCCATCGCGATCAGCGTGAACATGTTGAGATTGCGGGTCAGCAGAGACTGCCAGCCGCGGACGAGGAACGGCCAGCCGGCCCACAGCACCACGGGGGTTGCGAAAACGAGCTGGATCCAGTTCGACCAGGTCGGATCGATCCAGTTGTGCGACCCCGCGAGATGGCCTCCCATCTCCAGCACCACCGCCGGCAGCGCCAGCGCGCCGCCGATCCAGAACCGCCGCGTCATGTCGGCGAGCTCCGGATTGGGTCCTGTCTCCAGGCTCGCGACCTCCGGCTCCAGCGCCATCCCGCAGATCGGGCAGCTGCCGGGTCCGACCTGGCGGATCTCCGGATGCATCGGGCAAGTGTAGATCGTGCCCGCCGGCATCTCGGGATCGGGCGCCTTGTGCTCTGCGTTTCTCTTGGCGAGATATTTGCCGGGATCGGCGGCGAATTTGGTGCGGCAACCGGCCGAGCAGAAATGGAAGGTCTCGCCGTGATGCTCGAAGCGATGCTTCGACGTCGCGGGATTGACCGTCATGCCGCAGACGGGATCGGTGACCTTGGCGGCGCCGCTCTCATGATGATGCGCATGGCCGGCGGGATCGCCGTGTCCGCCGCAGCACGACGAGGTCGCAGCCGGCGCTGGCGTGGGGGCCTTGGCGGCGCAACCGCATCCGGAGTGGCCCTTGTGCTGATGCTCGTGGCCCGCCTTGTCCATGCGCGTGCTCCTGACGTATACCGGGGCTTGCAACCCATACCTGGTAGGGGTATATAGACCCCATGCGCAAGGACATCAAGGCATCCGTCGGAAAACGTCTCGGCCGGATCGAGGGCCAGGTTCGCGGCCTGTCGAAAATGGTAGAGGAAGACCGCTACTGCATCGACATCGTGACGCAGATCTCGGCGGTTCGCGCCGCGCTGCGCCGTGTCGAGGAAGAGGTGTTGAAGGATCACGTCGCGCACTGCGTCGAACACGCGATCGCCAGCGGCGACAAGGCAGATCAGCGCGAGAAGATCGCGGAATTGATGGCGGTGATCGGGCGCGCGGAGCGGTAGGTTTTCGCCGTCATTGCGAGGAGCGCAGCGACGAAGCAATCCAGAATCCCTGCACGGAGGCAGTCTGGATTGCTTCGCTTCGCTCGCAATGACGAGGAGAGGAAAGCTACGCCGCCATCTCGCACGCGTCGCCACGACGCTGGGCGCGGTATGCCGCGAGGTCGTTCAGCAGCACGAAATGTTCGGAGCAGGCGGCGTTCATCGCAGCAGCCGCCTCTCGCATCACTTGCTCAGCCGAAACCTCAGCCGGCGCTTCTTCGTCAAGCGCTTCAGGAACGAGCGGCGGCGCCATGAACGTTTCTGGAAACACACCGAATGAGCCCGCTACCTCCTCGAGCGGCTTTTGCTTGTCGGCCCAGTGCAGCGCTGTGTAGTCGAAGCCGTGCACGATGGTGGGTTTGACGACCTCGAAATAGGGCGAGATGTCGAAGTCGCGGGGCATGTAGAGCGAGGAATCGCGGATGTGCAGGATCTCGCGCCGTGCGGCGCGGCTGCCGGCCTTGGTGATCTTCGGCAGGATCGGGTAGCGCACGGCGTCGAAGGCCTGCGCGATCAGCGCCGAGCAGATGATCTTGGTCGGATCGCCCGACCCGATCGCGATCATGCGCCGCCGCCAGCGCTGCGGGATCGGCAACGGAAACAGGAAGCGCATCAGATCGATGATGTTCTTGGTGTCGTAACCGAAGCCGATGCGGTTGATCGCATAGCGGCAGACCGTGGTGCGATCCTCGTATGACAGCCCGACCGGGCGGCAAACGCGGGTGTGATAGGGGAAATATTTCGACAGCGGCGCCGAGGTGACGCCCTCGCCGATATTGGCCTCGATCAGCACATGCGGCTCGCCGTCGGGCTCCATGGCGCCTTCGACCGGGCCGACATAGAGCGCGCCGTGCGACCAGGTCGACTGCGTCAGATATTTGATGATGCCGGAGATGCGGTTGTTGCCCTCGACCAGCAGAACGTCGCCGGGCTCGATCACGCCGCGCAGGTGTTCCGGGTCGCTCGGCGTGAACGGCTCATAGCCCGGCACCTCCTTCGAGAGGTACGCGGCAATCAGCTTGCCGACTGAGTCCAGGACCGTCCCCATTTCAAACTCCCCCACGGCCTTTTCCGGCCGTCTTTTTTGTCATCTCTATCATGGTCGAAACGTGTTGCAATTCGGTTCATCGTTCTGTGAGATCAAGCACGATTGATTCACCATGATGGTTGCCGTGCAACACCAGATGCAGCAAGGTTCGCGGGCTGTTCCCGTTCGCCGCAAGTTCCCGGAAACCATGCCATGACAATCACCCGCCGTGGTTTCCTGTCGGCGTCGGCGGCCCTTGCCGCGATGCCGGTCCTGCGCGCAACCGCCGCCCCCCTGCCGCGCGAGGCCGACATCGTCGTGATCGGCGCGGGCGCGGCCGGAATTGCCGCGGCGCGGCGCATCATGGCGGCCAATCGCAAGGTCGTGGTGGTCGAAGCAGCCTCGCAGATCGGCGGCCGCTGCATCACGGACACTACCACCTTCGACGTGCCGTTTGATCGCGGCGCGCGCTGGATGCACAATCCCGACACCAATCCGATGATCCGGCTGGGCCGCAGCGTCGGGCTCGACGTGCTGCCGGCGCCGTCAGGTCAGAAGATGCGCATCGGCCGCCGCAACGCGCGCGCGGGCGAGACCGAGGAATTTCTGGCGGCGCTGGTCCGCGCCAACCGCGCCATCGACGAAGCCTCGCGCGGCAAGCTCGATACCTCCTGCGCGTCGGTGCTGCCGAAGGATCTCGGCGACTGGGCCGGTGCGGCCGAATTCATGCTGGGCGCGGGCTTTGCCGGCAAGGATTTGAAGGAGCTGTCGGCGATCGACAAGGCGCGGGCGCAGGACCGCAACGCCGCGATCGCCTGCCGCCAGGGGCTGGGCACGCTGATCACCAGGCTCGGCGAGCAGGCGCCTGTCGCGCTGTCGACTCCGGCGAGTCGCATCGTCTGGAGCAATCGCGACGTCAGCGTGGAGACGCCATCCGGCAAGATCGCCGCCCGCGCCGCCATCATCACCGTCTCGACCAACGTGCTGAATTCGGGCGCGATCAAATTCGGCCCCGATATTCCCAAGCGGACGCTCGATGCGGCCTCGAAGCTCGCTCTCGGCAGCTATGATCACATCGTGCTGCAACTGCCGGGCAATCCGCTCGGCCTGTCGCGCGACGACATTCTGATCGAACAGAGCAACTCGACGCGGACGGCGCTGATGTTCGCCAATATCGGCGGCTCCTCGCTGTGCTCGATCGATGTCGGCGGCTCGTTCGGCCGCGATCTCTCCGAGCAGGGTGAAAAGGCGATGACCGCCTTCGCCAGGGAATGGATCACGAAGCTGTTCGGCAGCGAGGCCGCGGCCGCCGTGCAGAAGACCAGCGCGACGCGCTGGAACGCCTCGCCCTTCGTGATGGGCGCGATGTCGGCGGCTTCACCGGGCGGCCAGCTCTCGCGAAAGATATTGAGCGAGCCGATCGGCAATCTGTTTCTCGCCGGCGAAGCCACGCACGAGACGCTGTGGGGCACGGTCGACGGCGCCTGGGAAAGCGGCGAACGCGCCGCGGACGCGGCCCTGCGCAAGATCGGCGCGCTCAAGGATGAGCCGACTGATGTGCCGACGCAGTCGACCAAGCGCCGCAGGGCACCGCGGCAGCAGGGCAACTAAGCAGCAACCAACTCCGCTGTCGTCCCGGACAAGCGAAGCGCAGATCCGGGACCCATACGCCCAGGGAGAAGTTTGGCGAAGACTTTGCGCTTGGTACAGCAACCGATCTCATTCGCGAGATCACGCGGTATGGGTCCCGGCGTTCGCCGGGACGACGGATGGATCAGCGCAAGATGCCGTCCAGCACCGGCAGCCCGGTGATCACCGCCATCGCGATCAGCCCGTAGCAAATCCGACGAAAGACCGTTTCGCTGGCGCGGCCGAACAGCGAGGCGCCGAACGCGACGCCGATCGCATAGACCGGTCCGACGATGAGCGAGAGCAGCAGCGATTCGCGGCTGATCAGGCCCGTGGTTGCGTAGCTGACCATCGAGAAGAAGTCCGAGGCGCCGAAGAACAGCACGATGTTGGCGCGCGCGACGATCGGTGCGATTGGACGGCCGAGCCAGTAGCCGACGATCGGCGGGCCGCCGGTTTGCGCGAGGCCGCTGCAGAAGCCGGAGAGGCTGCCGATGCCGATCGAGAGCCATGCATGGTCCTTGCCGCGATAGCGCCAGCCCGACAGCAATAGAAGCAGAAGCGCGGCGACGAAGCAGGAGATGATCCAGCGCGTGGTGACGGGCTCGAGCACGCTGAGGAAGTAGGTGCCGATGGGTACGCCGACCAATGCGCCCCGTACGATTACGGCGGTGGCCTTGCGATCCGCCTTTCGCCATGCATCGGGCAGCAGCGGTGCTGCCGCGACGAAGTCGATGACGAGGAGAAGCGCGGCGACAAGCCGCGGCGCCGCGATGCTGCTCGCCAGCGGCATGAAGATCAGCGCCGAGCCGAAGCCCGAGAAGCCGCGCGCGGTGCCCGAAACGAAAGCGACGGCGCAGAGCGCCATCGCAATGGTGAGGCTGACGTCCTTTGGGAGAAGGTCAGTAAATGTCATCCCCGCAGAGTGCCGCCGGTCTTCTTCGTCACCTCCGCGACGATCTTGGCGGCGACGGCCTCGATCTCCTGGTCGGTCAGGGTCTTCTCGCGCGGCTGGATCGTCACCGCGATCGCGATCGACTTCTTGCCGTCGTCGATACCCTTGCCCTCGTAGACGTCGAAGACATTCACGCCGGTGATCAGCTTCTTGTCGACGCCTTGCGCCGCGCGGACGATGTCGCCGCCCTTCACGCTGCGGTCGACGATGAACGCAAAGTCGCGGGACACCGGCTGGAAGGCCGACAGCTCGATCACAGGCTTGGCGCGGGTCGGCTTCTTCTTGGCCTCGGGAACGCGGTCGAGGATCACCTCGAACACCACCAGCGGGCCATCCGCGCCGAGCGCTTCGAGCGCGCGCGGATGCATCTCGCCGAAATGGCCGAGCACGTTTTGCGGTCCGATCTGGATCGTGCCCGAGCGCCCCGGATGTAGCCAGGCGGGTCCGCCGGCGACGATCTGAAGCGCCTGCATCGGCGCACCGGCCGCGGCGAGCACCGCCAGCGCATCGGCCTTGGCGTCGAACACGTCAGCCTGCGCCGAGCCCGACCAGTGGCGGCCGAGACCTTCCGAGGAGGCAAAACCACGGCGCACGCCGCTTGCCGCCATGAACTGATCCTGCGGCCGATCGCCCTTGAACACCTGGCCGACTTCGAACAGTGCGACATCGCCAAAGCCGCGATCGGCATTGGCCTGCGCCGCCGCGATCAGGCCCGCCAAAAGGGTCGGGCGCATGTCGGACAGATCGGATGCGATCGGGTTGGCGACTTCGAGCTCGCGCTGGCCGCCGCCGAACAGTTCTGCCGCGGGCTTGGTGATGAAGGACCAGGTGACGGCTTCGATGATGCCGCGGCTCGCAAGCGCGCGCCTGGCGCGGCGGGTGCGAAGCTGCAGCGGCGTCAGCACGGGCTTTCGCGCATCGGCGCCGCGCTCGAACGGCGTCATCGGCACCTTGTCGACGCCATAGATACGGACGACCTCCTCGACGATGTCGGCCTTGCCGTGCACGTCGGTGCGCCAGGAAGGCACGGCGACCTTCACCACGGGGCCCGGGCCTGCCATCATGAAGCCGAGATGGCTGAGGATGCGCTTCATTTCCGGCTGCGGCACCTCGATGCCGGAGAGACGCTTCACCTCGGTGAGCGGAAAATCGATCACGCGGTCGTCGCCGAAGGCCTTGCCGACCACGACGTTCTCGGACGGCGTGCCGCCGCACATCTCCATCACCAGCTTGGTCGCGAGCTCGAGCCCGGGGACCATGAAGGCCGGATCGACGCCGCGCTCGAAGCGATAGCGAGCGTCCGAATTGATGCCGAGCTTGCGGCCGGTCTGGGCGATGTTGATCTCGTTCCAAAGCGCCGATTCGATCAGCACGTCGGTGGTATTCTCGTCGCAGCCCGAAGCTTCGCCGCCCATGATGCCGGCGAGCGATTCGACGCCGTGCTCGTCCGCGATCACGCAGGTTGCGGGATCGAGAGTGTAGGTGCGGCCGTCGAGCGCGAGCAGCGTCTCGCCGTCACGCGCGCGGCGCACCACGAGATTGCCCTTCACTTTCTTCGCGTCGAACACGTGCAGCGGGCGCGCGCGGTCATAGGTCATGAAGTTGGTGACGTCGACCAGCGCGTTGATCGGGCGCAGACCGATCGCGGTCAATCGCTTCTGCAGCCATTCCGGCGACGGGCCGTTCTTGACGCCGCGCACCAGCCGCAGCGCGAAGCCCGGGCACAGCGCGGCATCCTCGACCGTGACCTTCACCGGACAGGGGAATTCACCCTTGATCGGCTTGATCGTGGGGTCCTTGAACTTGCCCATGTCGGCAGCGGCGAGGTCGCGCGCGATGCCGTGCACGCCGGTGCAGTCCTGCCGGTTCGGCGTCAAATTGATCTCGACCACGGGATCACCGAGCGCGGCCCATTCGGCGTAGCCGGCACCAACAGGCGCGTCCGCCGGCAATTCCATGATGCCGTCATGATCGTTGGAGATCTGCAGCTCAGCCGCCGAGCACAGCATGCCGCGGCTCTCGACGCCGCGGATGGTGCCGACACCGAGCGTGATGTCCTTGCCGGGAATGTAGGTCCCGGGCGGCGAGAACACGCTGACGAGCCCCGCGCGCGCATTCGGCGCGCCGCACACCACCTGCACCGGTGCCGCGCCGTTACCGGTGTCGACCATGCAGACGCGCAGCCGATCCGCATTCGGATGCTGCTCGGCCGAGATCACCTTCGCAATGGTGAACGGCTTCAGCGCCTTCGCCTTGTCCTCGATGTTCTCGACCTCGAGCCCGATCATGGTGAGCTTGTCGGCGAGCTTTTCCAAGGGCTCGTCGGTGTCGAGATGGTCTTTCAGCCAGGAGAGGGTGAATTTCACGAGCTCAGCCCTCCGGCAAGCGTTGGCACTTCGAGCGGCTTGAAGCCGTAATGGGACAGCCAGCGGACGTCGCTGTCGAACAGCTGGCGCAGGTCGGCGATGCCGTATTTCAGCATGGCGATGCGGTCGATGCCCATGCCCCAGGCGAAACCCTGGTATTCGTCGGGATCGATGCCGCAGGCGCGCAGCACGTTCGGATGCACCATGCCGCAGCCGAGAATCTCGAGCCAGTCCTCGCCCTCGCCGAAGCGGATCTCGCCCTTGTCGCGGCGGCACTGGATGTCGACTTCCAGCGACGGCTCGGTGAACGGGAAGAACGAGGGACGGAAGCGCATGTTGATGTTGTCGACCTCGAAGAACGCCTTGCAGAACTCGTGCAGGATCCATTTGAGGTGGCCGAGATGCGAGTGCTTGTCGATGACGAGGCCTTCGACCTGGTGGAATTGCGGCGTGTGGGTCGCGTCCGAATCGATGCGGTAGGTGCGGCCCGGGCAGATCACGCGGATCGGCGGCTTCTGGCTCAGCATGGTGCGCACCTGCACCGGCGAGGTGTGGGTCCGCAGCAGCATGCGCGAGCCGTCCTCCTTCGGATGGAAGAAGAACGTGTCGTGCATCTCGCGCGCGGGATGGCCTTCCGGGAAGTTCAGCTTGGTGAAATTGTAGTCGTCGGTCTCGATATCGGGGCCTTCGGCGACCGAGAATCCCATGTCGGCGAAGATCGTCGTCAGCTCGTCCCAGACCTGGCTCAGCGGATGGATGCGGCCGGCATCAGTCGGTGCCTCGCGCAGCGGCAGCGTGACGTCGACGGTCTCCGAGGCAAGCCGTGCGTCGAGCGCTGCCGACTTCAGAACGTCGCGCTTCGCCGCGAGCGCCTGGGTGACCTCGTCCTTGGCCTGGTTGATCGCGGCGCCCTGCGTCTTGCGCTCTTCAGGCGACATCTTGCCGAGCGTTGCGAGAAGAGCTGAGATCGAGCCCTTCTTGCCGAGCGAGGCCACGCGGACGGCTTCGAGGGCTGCCTCGTCGCCGGCGGAGGTGATCTGTGCGAGGATGGATTGGACGAGGCTGGCAAGGTCGGACACGGTCGGATCCTTTCAAAAGGCTGCCGGTTGTGGCCGCAGCCGGGCCGGAACGTCAAGCCGAATAGCCGTCGCAAATGCAGGGCATTTGAGCCGTACAAGCATGGCCGGCACCAACCTGACGAAGGAGCGGAGGATGCGTTTACGATCCTGCCTGGCCGGCCTGGCCCTGGTTCTCATGGCAGGCGTGGCTCACGCCGCCGAGGAATGTCCGGCCAAATCCAATGCGATGGACGACATCAAATCGGCCCTCAACGCGGCGCCGAGCTGCGACCGCGCCATGAAGCTGTTCGAGGCCTGCTCATACGGCGCCAGTGGCGACGTTCAGTTCGGGGAGGTCGTCGAGAAGAAGTGCGAGGCGGACTTTCTCGGCCAGCTGAAAACGCCGCAGAAGCTCAGCTATCAGCGCGAGTTGGGGGTCTGCGACCGGAAATACCGGAACAAGTCCGGCACCATGTATATTTCGGCAACAGCCTTCTGCCGGGCGGAGGTCGCCCAGCGTTACTCGCGACGCGCGCTGAAGGCCGGCGGAGCCGGCCGTTAGCACGCAAGCCTGGCTCAGGCGGCCAGCGCGGCCTTGGCCTTCTCGGCGATCGCCTGGAACGACGCAGGCTCGTTGATCGCGAGATCCGACAGCACCTTGCGGTCCACGGTGATGCCCGACTTGGCGAGGCCGTCGATAAATCGGCTGTAGGTCATGCCGAACGGACGGACGGCAGCATTGAGGCGCTGGATCCAGAGCGCGCGGAACGTCCGCTTCTTGCGCTTGCGATCGCGGAAGGCGTACTGCTGGGCCTTCTCCACGGCCGGCTTGGCGGCGCGGATGGTGTTCTTGCGGCGGCCGTAGAAGCCCTTGGCGGCCTTGTAGACTTTCTTGTGCTTGGCGTGGGCGGTCACACCGCGTTTGACGCGAGACATGACAAAATCCTTCAGAGATGACTTGGTTTTTCGGATCGCCGCGCAAAACGCGGCGCTGATGGCAATGATCTTGGACGCGATCAGGCGTTCGGCAAGAAGTACTTCTTGACGTTGTCGCCGTCGGTCTTGAACAGCACGGCGGTGCCGCGGAGCTGACGGATCTGCTTCTTCGTCCGCTTGATCATGCCGTGACGCTTGCCGCGATGGGCGAACATCACTTTGCCGGTGGCAGTCACCTTGAAGCGCTTTTTAGCGCCCGATTTGGTCTTCAGCTTGGGCATTTGGCTCTCCTAATGGCCAACGAAATCCGCCCGCGAAGGCGGCCTGGCCGTCAAAAATGCTCGTTAGAGCGTTGATTGTGCTCAGGTTTCTACGAACAAGCGCGAAACCCGCACGAAACACCGCCACGGCAGCCCTTAATCAGCCGGGCGATGAAGGCCGGGCTTATGACAGAGAACGGGCGAATTGGCAACGATGAACCGGTGAAACCTGGCGGCCGACTATTCGGAATTGCTACCATCCTTGTCCAAGTCGTGTCGCCAGAAGCAGGACCAAAATGGCTCATTTCCCGCAGTTGATTTCGTCTTTCGCCGCTCTTGCCCGCCCACGCCGCCTGGCGCTGCTTGCCGTGGTTGCGGCCGCCTTGCTGCCCTCGACCGCCGATGCCCGTGTCGGCGGCTATGACGGCATCTGGAATGTCACTTTCGCCACCACCCGGGGCAATTGCAGCTCCGGCTACAGCGTCCCCTTCGCCGTGACCGGCAGCCGGGTCTCGTCGGCCGGTGGCGGCCGGGTTTCCGGCACGGTCAGGCGCGGCGGCGCCGTCGCGGTCCAGGTCTCGGTCGGCGCGTCCCACGCCAGCGGCGGCGGCCGGCTCGCCGGTGTGGCCGGCACCGGCTCCTGGAACGGCATCATTTCCGGCGACCGCTGCAGCGGCACCTGGCAGGCGACGCGGACCTGACAACAAAACGGCCCGCCGGAGAGCCGGACGGGCCGTTGAATTCTTTACCTTAAAGAGCCTGCGTCAGCGCGGCGCCAGCACCATGACGACCTGGCGGCCTTCGAACCGCGCGTCCTGCTCTACCTTGGCGAGCTCGGCAACGTCGGTCTTGATCTTGTCGAGCAGCTTGGTGCCGATCTCCTGGTGCGCCATTTCGCGGCCGCGATAGCGCAGCGTGATCTTGACCTTGTCGCCCTCTTCGAAGAAGCGCTGCATCGCGCGCATCTTAACTTCGTAATCGTGGTCGTCGATCATCGGGCGGAGCTTGATCTCCTTGATCTCGACGATCTTCTGCCGCTTGCGGGCTTCGGCGGCTTTTTTCTGGGCGGAATACTTATACTTCCCGTAGTCCATGATCTTGCAGACGGGAGGGCTGACGTTCGGCGAGATCTCGACCAGATCCATGCCGGCTTCCTGGGCCATGCGGATGGCCATGACGGTCTCGACCGTGCCTTTGTTGTCACCGGTCTGATCGATCAGCTGGATCTGCGCATTGCGAATATCATCATTGATGCGCGGCCCGTCTTTGCTGGCAACGGGCGGGGCTTTATTGGGACGGCGAATGGGTGGTTCTCCAAAGTTGTGAAAGAGGCAGCTACTGTGCAGGAAGATAGGTTTGCCGGCAAGCAATTCGCTCGGGCGGAGGCGAAATAGCCTCAAATGCGAGGCATTTCGGTCACGCCGATCGGCACGCTGACGGACATAGACACCTTGCTTCTGTTCCGCAAGCGTCCCAAAGGGCCAATCCCGGGCCGCGCCGCGGAACACGCCCGGACAGCTCAAACTGCACAGCCGGAGTAAACGTTCCATGACCGATGCCATTTCCGACGCCGTGCTCGACTTCATCGATGTGGGCGAGGGCCCGTCCGCGCGCAGGATCGCGGTGCGCAGCCGTCCCGGAAAGGGCCCCGGCCTGGTGTGGCTGGGCGGATTCAAGTCGGACATGCTGGGTGGCAAGGCCGTGGCGCTGGACGGCTGGGCCAAGGACCACGGCCGCGCCGTGGTCCGGTTCGACTATTCCGGCCACGGCGAATCCGGCGGTGATTTCGCTGACGGAACCATCGGACGCTGGCTCGAGGACAGCGTCGCGGTGGTCGAGCGGTTCTGCGACGGCCCGCAGATCCTGATCGGCTCCTCCATGGGCGGCTGGATGGCGCTGCTGCTCGCCCGCGAGATCAGGAAGCGGACCAGCAAAGCGTCGTTGGCGGGGCTCGTGCTGATCGCGCCGGCGCCCGACTTCACCGAGGAGCTGATGTGGAAGAATTTCTCGCCCGAGGTGAAGCAGGAGATCGAGACCAAGGGTTTCTGGCTGCGTCCGTCGGACTATGGCGACGGCTCGCCCTATCCGATCACGCGAAACCTGATCGAGGAGGGGCGCAATCATCTCGTGCTCGGCAGCGCGATCGATCTCGGCTGTCCCGTCCGCATCCTGCAGGGCGCGCAGGATCCTGACGTGCCCTGGCAGCACGCCTTCGCGCTGACCCATCGCCTGCCGGCCGACGATGTCGTGCTGACCATGATCCAGGACGGCGATCACCGCCTCTCCCGCCCGCAGGACATCGCGCGCATTCTTGCCGCGGTGGCCGAGATCGGGTGAAGTGATGCTCAGAATTCGATGTCATCATCCGCGAAGGCGGATGATCCAGTATTCCACCAGCGGTCGTGATTGAGCCGAGAAGCCTCGGCGTATTGGATGCCCCGGTCAAGCCGGGGCATGACGGAGAGGGAGATCGGGAGAAACGCCAATGACCACCACCGCCATGCTGCGCGCCTTCTGCGACGCTGTTGAACAGCGTAACGGCAAAGCGTTCGCCGAGCTATTCACCGAGGACGGCGTTTATCATGACGTCTTCTACGGCGCCTTCGAAGGCCGCTCCAAAATCGCAGCGATGGTCGACGACTGGTTCTATCGCACGGCGACCGATTTTCGCTGGGACATGCACGATCCCGTCACCGACGGCACCACGCTCTATGCGCGCTACACCTTCAGTTATCGCTCGACCTTGCCGGAGGCGGGCGGCGCGCGGGCGATGTTCGAGGGTGTCGCGATCATGACGCTCCGCGACGGCAGGATCGTGAACTATCACGAAGTCGCCAACACCGCGACGGCCTTCGTCGATCTGAAGTTCGCGCCGGAGCGTATTGCCAAGATCGTCGCCAAGCAGGGTGCCGAGCTGAAGGCACGGCCGGAGATGCAGCGGCATTTGTCCTGACGGTCGCCCTACGGCGGCGGTGGCAGCTTCGCCATCGGCTTGCGCTGCGCCAGCGCTGCGACCGTGGCGGTGCCGATCGGACCCTCTTCGTCATAGAGCCAGCATTCGCCGATCGCGACGCCGTCGGTGGCCTGGTGATTGACCACGTCGAAGCCGATCCAGTTCGTCACCGGCAGCCGGTGCAGATAGATCGTGACGTCGCTGTTGATGTAGCCGAGCCCCTTGTCGCCGGCATTCGCAAACGGGCTGGCGAAATCGGCACCGACAGTGACATGCACGAACGGCGTCATCGGCACGCCCGCCACCAGCTCGCGCACCTCGCTCATCCACAGCCGCCGCGGACCGAGCGAGCCCATGTGGCCCACGATCGGCCGCGTCGTCCATTTGCCGTTCATGCCGAGTCTCGGATCGGTCGGCTTGGGAATGTCGGCCGGCTTCGGTGCGTCCCAGTTCGGCGGCGACCAGACATTGCCGTCGGGATTTTGCGTTCGGCGCAGCAACTGGCAGGAGGCGCGCGCCATGCTGACGCCGCCGGACAAGAACTCCGCCTCGACCACGCGGATACGCAGTCCGTCGCGCACCAGGCGCGTCGTCACGTGAATCGGCTTGTCGATGGTCGGCAGCCGAAACATGTCGACGGTGAGCCGCGCCGGCACGAATTCAGGCCCGGAATGGCGCTCCTCGATGGCGAAGCCGAGCAGGCCGACGATGACGCGCCCGTGCAGCGAGTTCGGATCCCACGGACCGTTGGCGACTTCCGTCGGGTGGAATGTGTCGCCGTCGCGGGTGAAGAAAGGCATGTTTGTCATGACGCGCGACCTTGAAGGAAGCTGCGGGGAAATCAAGGGTGGGGAGAGCATGCACTGTGGCCGCAACAACGGTGCCATCGCCCGGCTTGACCGGGCGATCCAGTACTCCGAGATGGCAGCGATTGAATCGATAGGCCGCAGCGTACTGGATCCCCCGCCGGAGCCTGTCATCGGGCTCGCCGAAGGCGAGACCCGGTGGCGGGGATGACAGCGGAGGATTAGGAGGCGGCGTGCCACTCCTCATGCACGCTTTCGTCGCGCTCTGTGCCCATCGCGGCAGACTTCATCGCGACGAACTCATCTCGTGGCACCAACTGCCCCAACGCCCACACCGCGGCCCCACGCACCAACGGACTCTCGTCCTCCAGCAATCGTCGCGCCTCCGCGGCCAGCGCTATCTCGCCGGAGTTGCCGATCGCGATCAGCACGTTCCGCAAGAACCGGTCGCGGCCGATGCGCTTCACCGGCGACTTCGTGAACAGCGCACGGAACGCAGCGTCATCCAGCCGTGCGAGTTCGGCGAGATCCGGCGCCCGCAATTCCTCGCGCGCGGCGAGCTTCGCCTCGCGGCCCTCTTGCGCGAACTTGTTCCAGGGGCACGCCGCAAGACAATCGTCGCAGCCATAGATGCGATTGCCGATGGCTTTGCGAAACGCGCGCGGGATCGGTCCCTTGTTCTCGATGGTGAGATACGAGATGCAGCGCCGCGCGTCGAGCTTGTAGGGCGCGGGAAACGCCGACGTCGGGCAGATCTCGAGGCAGGCCCGGCACGAGCCGCAATGATCGATCTCGGCATCGTCGCGCGGCAGCTCGAGCGTGGTGTAGATCGCGCCCAGAAACAGCCAGGAGCCGAATTCGCGGGAGACGAGATTGGTATGCTTGCCCTGCCAGCCGAGACCCGCGGTCTGCGCCAGCGGTTTCTCCATCACCGCGGCGGTGTCGACGAACACCTTCACCTCCGACGGTGCGGTCGCGACCAGCCAGCGCGCCAGCGCCTTCAGGCGCTTCTTGATGAGGTCGTGATAGTCGTCACCTTGCGCATAGACCGAGATCGCCGCGCGAGTCCGTTGCTTGAGGATCTCGAGCGGATCGGAGTCGGGGCCGTAATTGACGCCGAGCATGATCACGCTGCGCACGTCGGCCCACAGCCCGCGCGGATCGACGCGGCGCTCCGGTTGCGCGGCCAGCCAGTCCATGTCGCCATGGCCGCCCGAAGCGATGAATTCGAGAAAATGCTGTCCCGCGTTCTCGATCGTACCCGGCACAGTGACGCCGATGCAGTCGAAGCCGAGCGCGCGCGCCTCGTGCGCAAGCGCCGTCCGAATCTCATCAATGTCGATGCTGGATTTCATCACCGATGCATCCACACTCGTCATGCCCGGGACAAGCCCGGGCATGACGACCTTCATCAGAAATCCAGGTCCACGTAGGTCCGCGACGCCGGCACGCCGGCCAGCCATTCGCTCAGCAGCGGACGGAACGACGGGCGGGATTTCACCCGCGCGTACCACGCCTTTGCCGCGTCGTCCTCGCTCCATGGCACGTCGCCCAGATAGTCGATCGCCGAGAGATGCGCCGCGGCGGCGAGATCCGCATAAGTGAGCCGGTCGCCGGCGAGGAAGTTACGCGTCTGCGCCAGCCAGCCGATATAGGCCAGATGATAGCGTACATTTGCCTTGGCCGCGCGCATCACGTCGGCCGAGGGCGCGCCGCCGCCGTTGTCCTCGCTCATGAAGCGCTTGTAGATTCGCTCGGTGACGAGAGGATGAGAGACTTCCTCGAAGAATTTTTCGTTGAACCAGGCCATCAGCCGGCGCACCTCGACGCGCTCGGCAATGGTGTCCGGCATCAGGCGCTTGGGCCCCATCTCGTGACCATAGGCTTCGTCGACATATTCGGCGATGATGGCCGCGCCGGGGATCGGCGGCTGCTCCTCGTCCACCAGGACCGGCGTCGTCCCTGCCGCATTGAGCAGCAGAAATGCCTCGCGCCGCTCCCAGCTGCGCTCTTCGACCAGCCGAGTTTCGAGTCCGTATTCCCCCGCGATCAGGCGGATGAAGCGCGAATGCGGACAGAACGGATGATGATACAGCGTAAACATGAAGCCTTTGACTATGTGATGGTGCTTAAGAATCCATCAATGTTTGTGCGGCGCCACACTAGTCCTTCAAAACCGCGAAGCAAGGGCGAGATGTCGCATTTTGCGATTGCAGCATTGGGGGGAATAGGCGAGAAGAACCCCGTTTTTCCAGCGGAAATGGACCGTAAATATGTCAGACGCAATACGGGCAGTGATCCTCGGCATCATCGAGGGTGTGACCGAGTTCCTTCCCGTTTCCTCGACCGGCCACCTGCTGCTTGCGGAGCGTTTCTTCCATCTTGGCGAAGGCGCGTTCTGGGATTCGTTTACCGTTCTGATCCAGCTCGGCGCGATCCTTGCGATCGTCGTGCTGTACTTCAAGAAATTGTGGGACGTCGCGATCGGCATGTTCACCGGCGATGCCGATGCGCGCCGCTTTGTGATCGGCGTGCTGGTCGCGTTCCTGCCCGCAGTCATCGTCGGCCTCGTCGCCGGCAAATACATCAAGAGCCTGCTGTTCAATCCGTGGGTCGTCTGTTTCTCGCTGATCGTCGGCGGCGCCATCCTGTTGTGGGTCGACCGGCTCGATCTCAAGGCGCGCGAGCATGATGCCACCCGCTTTCCGCTGCTGATGTATCTCTATATCGGCATCGCGCAGTGCGTCGCGATGATCCCGGGCGTGTCGCGCTCCGGCGCCAGCATCGTCGCGGCGATGTTCTTGGGCGCCGACAAGCGCGCGGCGGCGGAGTTCTCGTTCTTCCTCGCCATTCCCACCATGATCGGCGCGTTCGCCTATGACTTCTACAAGAACCGCTCCGAGATGACGATGGACCACATGGGCATCGTCGCGATCGGCTTCGTGGTGTCGTTCATCACCGCAATCATCGTGGTGAAGACGTTCCTGTCCTACGTCACCCGCCACGGCTTCGTGGTGTTCGCCTGGTGGCGCGTCATCGTCGGCACCCTCGGCCTGATCGCGCTGGCGCTGGGACGTTAAGCGATTGAGCCGTAGCCCGGATGGAGCGAAGCGAAATCCGGGAATCGTGCCACACGCGCTGACGGCCCCGGATTGCGCTACGCTCCATCCGGGCTATCCCGCCCGGCTATGCCGGCTTTTCTCAACGCAATATAAGCTTTTGATCGGTAGGCAGTTTCCACGCGGGGCGGTTCGCCCTGCACAGGAGCTGAACCATGACCCTCGTCAGCGGCTGGGGACGCTTCCCGGTCGTCGATAGCGAACTCCTGCGGCCGCGGTCGTTCGAGGCCGTGGGCGAAGCCGTGGTGGCCGGCTCGGTGGCCAGAGGCAACGGCCGCGCCTATGGCGATGCCGCGATCGGCGCCGTCAGAACCGTCGCCATGACAGGCTTCGACCGGGTCAGGTCGTTTGATCCCGCGACCGGGCGCATCCGCCTCGAAGCCGGCGTGCTGCTGTCGGACCTGATCGACACGTTCGGTCCGCGCGGCTTTCTGCCCTTCGTCGTTCCCGGCACGCGCTTTGTGTCCGTCGGCGGTGCCATTGCCGCTGACGTCCACGGCAAGAACCATCATTGCGAGGGCGGTTTCGGCCGCTATGTCGACAGCATCCTGCTGCGCACGGGCCAGGGCGAGACCATCGAGGCCTCGCGCGAGGAGAATTCCGATGCGTTCTTCGCGACCATCGGCGGCATGGGCCTCACCGGAATCATTCTCGAAGCGACGATGCGGCTGCGCGCCGTCGAGACTGGCTGGATCCGCGAGCGGGTGATCGCCGCATCCGATCTCGATGCCGCGATGCGTGCGCTCGACGACGGCGATGCCGCGACCTATTCGGTGGCGTGGATCGATTGCGCGGCGAAAGGGCGTGATCTCGGCCGCTCGCTGATCTATCTCGGTGAGCATGCAGGGCCGGGCGAACTTGCCGACGGCGCCGCGGCATTTCCCGTCGGCAAGAATCCCGGGCTCGCCGTGCCCGTCGACCTGCCGGCGATGACATTGAATCGCACCAGCATCCGCGCCTTCAACGAGCTCTACTACCGCATGGGCGCGCGGCGCGCCGGCGGCAGCCATGTGGTCTCGCTCTACCCCTATTTCTTCCCGCTCGACGCTATCGCCGACTGGAATCGCATCTATGGACGTCGCGGCTTCCTTCAGCATCAATGCGTGATTCCGCAAGCTGGCGCGCGCGCCGTGCTCGGCGAGATCCTGGGTCGCGTCGCACAGCGCGGCGACGCGTCCTTCCTCGCGGTGCTCAAGAAGCTCGGCGAGGGCGACGGCATTTTGTCGTTTCCGTTGCCCGGCTATACGCTGGCGCTGGATTTTCCGGTGAAGGGCGACATCATGAACTTCCTCGACGAGGTCGACCGCCTCGTCGTCGCCGCCGGCGGAAGGCTCTATCTCGCCAAGGACGCGCGCCAGTCGCGCACGACGTTCGAGGTCGGCTATCCGGCCCTCCAACGCTTCAACGCGATCCGCAGATCGCTCGATCCCGCCGGAAACATTCGCTCGAAACTTTCACAACGCCTGTTCGATGAGGTTTAAGCCGTGACATCACGCAAGACCGCAATTGTGCTCGGTGGTTCCTCCGATATCGGCCGCGCTGCCGCGCGCGCCTTTGCCAAGGCCGGATACGATGTCGCCCTCGCGGGCCGCGATGTCGCCGCGCTGGAGCCCGACGCCGCGGACCTGCGCGCGCGTTACGATGTCGTTGTTGGTCTCTACAAGTTCGATGTGCTCGACACCGCCTCGTTCGAGGGATTCGTGAACGGGCTTCCGGCGTTGCCTGACGTCGTCATCTCGATCGTCGGCCTGCTGGGTGTGCAGGAGAACGCCGAGAGCGATCTCGCCCACGCCACCACGATCATGCGCTCGAACTACGAAGGCCCGTCGCTGATCCTCGGCCTGTTCGCCGAAAAATTCTTAGGCCGCGGCACCGGCACGATCGTCGGTGTGTCTTCGGTCGCAGGCGATCGCGGCCGCGCCTCGAACTATGTCTACGGCTCGGCGAAAGCAGGCTTCTCGGCGTTTCTCTCAGGCCTGCGCGCGCGCGCGAGCCGCGGCGGCGTTCACGTCGTCACGGTGAAGCCGGGCTTCGTCCGCACCAGGATGACCGAGGGCATGAAGCTGATCGGCCCGCTCACCGTGGATGCGCCGGTGGTGGGCGACGCGATCCTCGGCGCCGTCGAGAACAAGACCGATGTCGTCTACGTCAGCGGCAAATGGCGCCTCGTGATGCTGATCATCAAGACGCTGCCGGAAGCGGTGTTCAAGAAGCTGAGGTTTTAAAACTTGATGGGCTTGCGCTGCAGCCGCATCGGCAGTGTGCTCCCTCGCCCCGTTCTTACCGGGAGAGGGTTGGGGTGAGGGGCCTCTCTCCCCACGTGAGATGGTCGAGAGACCTGTACCCCCTCACCCGGATCGCAAGAGCGATCCGACCTCTCCCCGCAAGCGGGGCGAGGTGAAGAAAGAAACCTACGCGCTCTTGCGCTGGAACTGGCCCTGCGGGCGGAAGCGCCAGAGATATTGCGGGGCGACCGCTTCGAGCGAATCGGCCGTGATGCCGAGTCCTTCCAGCGTCAGGCCGGCGGCCTTCGCCGCATCCGACACGACATTGTCGCGCGCAAGCAGCGTGACCTGGTCCGGCGTCAGCTTCAGCATGCCCGGCGCGAATTGCAGGAAATTGGCCTGGAAACGGGCGAGGCCGAACGGCAGCGGCACCAGCATCGGCTTGCGATCGGCGATCTCGAGGATCGCCTCGATGATCTCACGCATGGTCAGCACTTCCGGTCCGCCGAGCTCGTAGGTGGCGCCCGCCTTGGCCTTGCCGTCGACGGCATCCGCGATCGCGGTGGCGACGTCGCCGACATAGACCGGCTGCATCTTGGTGTCGCCGCCGATCAGCGGCATGACCGGCGACATCCGGGCCAGCGCGGCAAAGCGGTTGGTGAACTGGTCCTCGGGGCCGAATACGACCGAGGGACGGAAGATCGTGGCCGACGGCACTGCCGCCAGCACCGCCTGCTCGCCGGCCGCCTTGGCGCGCGCGTAGGCCGAGGGCGATTCCGCATCGGCGCCGATCGCCGAGACATGCACCATCCGGGCGCCAATGGCCGCGGCCGCCTTGGCGACGGTTTCGGCGCCCTTGGCCTGGACGGCGTCGAAGCTCTGCGCGCCACCCTCGGCGAGGATGCCCACCAGATTGATCGCCACATCCGAATCACGCAGCGCCGCCTCGACCGAGGCCGGATAGCGCAAATTGGCCTGCACGACGTGGACCTGCCCGACCTTGCCCGAGGGCTGGAGATATCCGGCCAATTCCGGCCGCCGCACCGCAACACGGACCCGGTAATCCCGCCGGCACAGCGCGCGGACGACATTCCGGCCCAAAAACCCCGATCCGCCGAAAACCGTGACGAGAGTTTCCGAATTCGATGCCATGGGATCTGATCCTGGGTCCATTCCTGGGGAAGAGCGCGTGTTATCAGGCTTGTATCGGGCCGGTTTGCGATGCGCAATCCGCATCCCTACTCATGATTTGACAACCGCGTCACCGAACCTTAGTAACCGCCTCCGTGCCCCAAACGGCATGCCCAGGTGGTGGAATTGGTAGACGCGCTGGCTTCAGGTGCCAGTGGCTTAACGGCCGTGAAGGTTCGAGTCCTTTCCTGGGCACCATCTTTTTCCCGACGATGTTTCTGCCGGACAGCGTGAACTCGATGCGGCAGAGTAATTTCCGTCGCTCAGGCAAGGTTGCCGCTCCCTCCGTGATCTTATGGAACATAATAGGAACAGCGGATGGCTCAGGACGGCCGCGCAATCGCGAATTTTGTCTTGGATGAGTGTGACAAGCGAGGCGTCGAAGTTACGAACCTCTCACTTCAGAAGATCGTCTATTTCTGTCATGTCTGGTCCCTAATCGAATTGAAAGCTCCCCTGATCGCGCAGAGATTCGAAGCGTGGGAGTTCGGTCCGGTGCTTCCCTACTTATACCGAGAGTTCAAGGGATTCGACCGTTCA
Organism: Bradyrhizobium betae; assembly: GCF_008932115.1. Lineage (NCBI taxonomy): Bacteria > Pseudomonadati > Pseudomonadota > Alphaproteobacteria > Hyphomicrobiales > Nitrobacteraceae > Bradyrhizobium > Bradyrhizobium betae. The sequence continues at coordinate 3,156,752 of NZ_CP044543.1, read as the reverse complement.
CCGATTCGGAGCCGAGCCACGCGAATCGACGCGCTCACAGGTCAGAGTCAAGTTGTACGTTATACATTCGACCGCTCAGCTGCAGATGTGCTCACAAAAGTTGTTGAGTTCTATTCGCGGCTTCGGCCGAGCGACCTTGTTGAGCTGACTCACGCGAAAGACAGTCCGTGGTATAATGTTTGGAATCACCCAGGTTCGGTGAACCCGGGCATGAAGATCGCAGATGAGGAAATTGTTCGCTTCTACTCCAAGCGCGTAGCGCCATACATTTTGCAATGAGAGGTCAACGTGGCGAAACTGAAAGTGCCGTCAGTTCAGCATCTCGCCCGGAATTGGCAGAGCACATCTGAGCGCACCTGCAAGAAACTGGTAACGCTCGCGAATAGCCCGCCGACGTTCAACTACAATTCGTTGTTTTTGGCGGCTCGAGACATGCTGGTGTTCAACCAGCCCTACGAGGAGATTGTCGAAGGGATCAGGCGGGCTGTGAAGCGTGCCGATGTCCGGCAGAATTTGCTCGGAGTGCTTCCGTTGATCCGGGATCACTTCGCCTCTGTCTCTCCTGATTTTGTGCAGTCCATTGATCGCCGCTACTACTTGATCGGACGCGGACTCATGGTGCCATTCGATCCACCGCTTTTGTATGGCGTGGGTGGACAGCTCACGTTCCCTTGGTTCAGTTTTTGGCGGCAAAATCCGCTCGCCAAAGAGCGTTTGTCGCTCTTCGTGACGCTCGTTGATGAGCTCTTGGCGGACGATCCTGATCTTGCAGGCGCCAAGTTCCAGATATTGGATTTCAGCGTGCCGAAGGTGAAAGGCCGCGAGCCGGAACGTGAACTGCGCGTCATTGATGCCCGGGACATTCCGCGCATCGACGACAGCACGAAATTTGAGATGCTGAGAATCTTTGCCGACGGATACTTTATGGCTGAAGCCGAGCTTGCCGGAAGCACCGCAACACCCTCCGAAGATCGCAAGCAGCGCGATCCGAGGCAAGGTGATTTCTTCGACGACGATCAGCAGGCTCCCTAATTCGGGACGACTTGGCTATCAACAAACAACTGCTCGGTGGGCGTGGTGATGACGTGTTCTGCCGGAAGCTCGCTAAGTCTTTTTGCAGCACTCAAAAGCCAAAAAAGCTCAAAGAGGAGCACAGAATGCGGGAGCTTACAGAGTCGATGCTCGCGACGAATGCAGCCGAGCGTATGCGGGAGGAGCCTGGATGCCGATCAGTTTCTGCTGTTAAAATCATACGGACACCTGAAGACTGGCACCTTGGGATGATAACTCATGGCGGAGCGACCGACTCAGACATCATTCGAGGTCGAATTGCTGTCGAGCGTGCTCTGAAACAAGCATACACTCTGAAAACGTGAGAGTGCGAGTTTCGACTTTTGGTATCGTTCAGTTCTGCGTAGCACGCCGGCTGCACCGTCACTAAATCACCTAGTTGGGCGGAATTGCGTAAGTTCGTCCGCATTGGCAATTCCGCATGGTAGCGTCTGAGGTGATGACTGCTGAAGTGAGTCTTGCAGAAGCTTTCATGCGACCAGCGAATATCGCGTCGGCGGGCGTCTAGATGCCGCAAGCTTGCATATAAAGTTGCTGATGTTCGAGGCCCGATAGAGTTCGCACCAATTTCGGCGAAATGACGCTCAAGTCGGAGCATAGGTTCTTAAATGGGGTGTTGTAAAAAGATCTCAAGACGAAGCTTACGAACGCATGCGGCGTAAGTGGCGCAGAAACAGGTATTCGACAATTCCTGTACTGTCCGATCGTCAAATGGCACATCGGATGATTGACCTCCACAAAGTTCGCCCTGTCGAAGTCGAACCTCATCGGCGTCGTAACAACATTTAGGGCCGTGATGTCAGCGTAAAGTTCATCGGATTCGTAGATTTCGGCGTTGTTTTGATATTCCAAAAGGTCCGGCGAAGGGAAAAAGGCAAGGCGATGCTTCACAAGCTCATTGTTTCGAAACGTGTAGAGAATTTGGATGAGACCGCCGTCAATAAAGCGCATGCTGAAGGCGCGCTCTTCGGCAAGGACCTTGTAAGAGTCAGCGTAGGGAATGTTTTTTAACGTGATAGCTAGGCCATCCGTTTTGGACATTCCAACCGTGACGGCACCATCCATCTGAACGACTTGCGCGGGGAAATTCTGGTCTGTGCAGATCCCAACCGCAATAAGCTCAGCTGTCAGCTTCTGCGTTTCCCGCAGGAGAACCTCAGGCGTTGCCATCGCGCATCTTCTCGTCCAACAGTTCTCGAAGCCTCCTCAGCTCTCCCTTCGGAAGGTCGTCGAGCATCAGTCGGCCGGACTCGAGCTCCGCCGCGAGTTCTCTAACATTATGCGCTGCGCCCTTAATTGATCGCTTTTCAGCAGCGGTCAGATCCCGATTAACAACCTTCAAAAATCGTCGCGTCTCTTCGTCGGGGTAGGTGAAGTCGAGCCGGTAATCATGATCGCGAATCCGCGCGAACTCCTCCTTAAGTCTCTCCATCTTAGGGCCGAAGCCCAATACTTTCACCCACGCCTTGCTTCGCGTGATGGCGGTAAAAATCTGGTTTCTTATTTTTTGAAGGCTACCAAATGAATAATAACAGTCTTGAGCGTTCATGATGTACACCATACCCGCCTCATTACCCTTTGCTCGGAAAATTCCCGTAAACGCGACCGAGTCGTCTTCACTTTTGAAAAACACATCGGAGTCAGTATCGACGCCCGCTACATGAGACTGGATGCCTCTCTCGAAAAGCAGCAGCCTTGGCGCTCCAACCTGTTTCACGGTAGTAAGTGGGTCGGGGTTGATCACGATGATATCGCTGTGATTCAGCTCGTCTTGCTTGATGTTCTTCTCGATCGCGTCGGCTATCCATTGGGCTTGCTCAGCCGGATCGTTGAAGACTATAAATTCGATAAGCTGATCAACGGTGGCGGGAGTTTCAAGAAACTCTGGGCTTGAATGAGGAGTGCGCGAAAGTGAGACTTTCGCTCCGTCCTTGAGCTCGCCGCCAACAACGCTGTAACCCACGTCTTCCCATAGCTCGCTACGGTCGAACATCTGAATCAGACCGGTGCCTGATTTTGCATCAGGGTTTCGGTAAATGCCGAAGCCAAGCGCATGTGCGCTCGCGAGAACAGGGCGTGAATTCCTATAGCACTTTTCCAAGATGATATCTTGACTTGGCTGGCCAGGCTGTGGTGCCGCGAAAGTCACAAGTGAACGACCTTCGATATCCGTTCCAAAAAGCTCTTCGGGAGGTGGCAGTGTGGACTCAGTTAGTGATTGAAGCTCGTCGTAGGCGTAAACGAGCCTTTTGGGGACACTTAGCGCTGCGTAGCAAAGGCGCAGGAACTCTGGACCGAAATCTTGAGCCTCATCGACAAGTACAACATCAAAAAGCTTTTGAGGCGAATTCACCGACGTAAGCGCATGTTGGCATGCGCCGGAGAACTCCCGAGTTGACCCGAACTTCTTGCGCGCTGATGAAAAGTCGAAGAACTCAACACCATTCGCTCTGCAAAATTGATAGTATACCCCGGTCCGGTCATCGCTACCGGGTGCGCCCCACCCGTTGAGGATCTGAAGCTTAGTCCAGTCTGGGACATCCCGTGTTTGCTCGAAGACAAAGTCGGTGATGTACTTTCGAAACTGCCCCTTCAGCGAGCGCGTATTGAAAGTTACCGCAATGCGCCAATCTGGATGTTGGGCATGGAGATACGCTGCCTTGAGTGCCAGAATGATAGTTTTGCCCGAGCCGGCTAGTCCACGGATTCTCTGCACGCCCTCAACCGTTTCGATTACGGCGCGGCTTTGCCGCGAGTCGAGGTTAGCAATAGAATCTTCAAGTGCCTTTAGGACGGCGCCGCGAGAATTCTGATTATGGATCGTCCGGCGGCGTCGACCTTGTCGGATGCTGGAGATTGATTGAATAACCGAGTGTGCTGCTGCGAAGAGATCTGGGCGATCCCAAACTGTCGCATTTAAGACGGTGATGAGATTGTCGTCGTTAGTAAGAGGATAAGACACATCGTAGTTCGCATCGATGTGCACCATGGGAGCGTATGTAATAACACGCGGTGGTGCCAGCAGGGAGCGGCCCTGCATGAGTGCTCGATGTGCGCGGAGGCGGGTCTCCAGGTTGTTAGCAAACTCGTCCTGTACCTCCTGGTAACTGCCGACATCACGTCCTTCGACCAAGTGGAAGATGATCAACCCACGTTTTGGGCTTATCCAAAGAGCATCGATCGAACTAGCGCCATCGGAAGCCGACAGCACGGGGTAGCCAATGTAAAGCATCCCTTCTTCGGGGAAGTTCTGCTCAATGGCTTCGGCTAAGCGTAGGCTAGTGACCGGCTTCTTAGTCGATCCCCAAACCACAATAGTCATGTTGAACTGCCTCGCATCCTAAGTGCTCTGACTTATCACTGGCGCTGACGCGTTGCCACCATGTGCAGAGGATCCCACCAGGGGACAAGCTAGTTGCATCCCCTGCTAAGGAGGCACCTAGGCCTCAGTTCCCGTGCGCTGGGGGCTCCCAGAAGGGGGAGTTGGAGTTGATGAGGGCCACTTGTGAAGCACCCCTAGGCTTTGTTGGAGCCTTCTAAGGCCTCTGTTGCCCCTGGTGGGCAACAACCTCCCCCTCAGGGCAACAGCTCCAGCGACCCTCTGGGGAGCTACCTTTGAGGGTGCCCAAGTGTTGGTTGTATTGTTGGTATGGGCAGTCCACATTTGAGATAAAATGGTGCTAGTTCAATCTGTTAGATGATAAATGAGGTGCCTTTCCTAGGCACCATCTCCTGCTCAAGCGATTGAAATCGCTCATTTGCAGGGAGTTCGAGCTGCTGACCGGTACGCAAAACCGAGGCACAGCGCTCTTGGCTAACCGAATGGCCCATATCGCTCGTCGCGTCGACTGAGATCGCAGGCGAGCTTGAGCCGCTGCCTTCGTCGGTCGCTCCGGCAAGCGCTACGCGCCGACAGCCGTTGCCCGGATGCCAGGTAAGCTATCAACGACGTCCACCGCGCTCGCGGCCGAAGCCGTCGTCGCTATGTGGGGAAAGGTCGGCAAAGACCCAAGCCCCTAAGAGGCCTCAGTGCTCGTTGACCGCAGCGCCGAGCTTGATCAGGCTCAGCGAGTGGTTCGCGGTCTCGCGCAGGCGGCAGTAGCTCGCGTCGCCCGGGTACATGCCGGGCTCGATTTTGTCGAAGACCGCGCAAAAGCGATCACGCGACGCGGCGAAGGTTTTCTGCGAGTCCTTGACCGCCTCGATCATTTCGGCGAACCCGCCGGCCTGAACCTTCTTGAGCGCCTCAGTGGTTTTCTGCGTCCAAATGGCGAGTTCGCGCGCCGCGCAGGCTTTCCATTTGGCGACGTCGTCATTCGCGCCCTTTGCCGCCTTGATGCAGGGGTCGGCGACGAGCCCGACGCACGCGCCGCCGAAACCGCCGGTTTTCTCCGCGGTCTTCAGACAGGAATCAATCACTGCAAGGTCGGCTGGCGCGGTGGCTTGGGCGAAAGCCATCGATGCGAGCGGGAGGCTTGCCGCGAGCATCGCGGCGGCAAGTATGAGCTTCATTGGAGATCTCCGTTCGGCGCATCGACTTACGAGATTTTCGACCAATAGGTGAGACGTTCAACCTTGGTCATCGAAGTCCCAACGTTGGTTCACCTGAATGTGGAAGAGGAGCTGTTGTCGCCCTTCACACCACGCTCTTCCCCGCCCGCTCCGCCACCGACTTCTGCACGAAATACATCGCGACCAGCGTGATGAGCGTCGTCGCGACGACGACATAGCCGATCCGCTCGAAATGCAGCAGCGAGCCGTCAGGCTGCTGCGAGATGATCGCGGCGGCGAGCATCGAGCCGATCCCGCCGGAAAGCTGCTGCAGCGATGCGCTGACCGCGCTGAACGAGCCGCGCTGGTCCGGATCGGGGATCGCCGAGATCAGCGCCTGTGACGGGATCATGCGCGAGAAGATGCCGACGAACATCAGCACGTTGACGATGATCGCGGTCGCGAGCGAGACGTGGCCGAGATGGGTGTAGATCAGCACCATGACGATGGTCATCACGCAGCCGAACACGAAGGTCGGGTACTTGCCGAAGGCGTCGCTGGCGCGGCCGACCAGCGGCCCGGTGACGATGCTGAACAGGCCGGAGACGAGATAGATGATCGGCAGATGCGCCATGTCGATACCGACATTGTTCACGGTGAAGGCGCTGGAATACGGCATGATCATGTAGCCGCCGGTCGCGAGCAACGTCGTGACCGCGAAAGCCAGCGTATAGCGCGGCTCACCGACCGTCGCGATCAGATGGTGGAACGGGTTCCGGTCCTGCTTCAGTTTCAGATGCGCGTCGACCGGCTCCATGGCGAAGGCGATGATGGCAATCGTCACGATCGACAGGCCGACGATCGCAATGAAGCAGACGTGCCAGCTCCAGTGATTGGCGAGATACAATCCGGCCGGAACGCCCAGCACCTGGCTGGCGGCGAACGCGGTCTGCACGAAGCCCATCACGCGGCCGCGCATTTGCAACGGAAACAGATCGGTGACGATGGCCAGCACGACCGAACCGATTACGCCGCCGAACAATCCGGTCACGATCCGGCCGAGCAGCAGCATATGGTAAGTCTGCGCCATGGCGCAGAGCAGGGTGCCCAGCGTGAAGCCGACATAGAAGAACAGCAGCAGGCGCTTGCGGTCGAAGCGGTCGGCAAAGCCGGCGGCGAGGACGCCCGATAGTCCCGCGCTGAACGCGTAGGCCGACACGGCGACGCCGAATTGCCCGGCGGTGATATCGAGCGAAGGCATCAGGATGGCGCCGAGCGGCGACATGATGATGAAATCGAGGATGATGGTGAACTGCGCGAACGCGAGCAGCGCGACGAGGAGCACCTGGTAGCGTGAAAAACCGCGCTGGCGGTCCGGTTGATCGTCGATCGGCGCAGCAAGCGTCTGTTCGGTCATGGCACCTGATTCATGGCGGGCTGAGGCGGGGAAAGCGAGAACTGCAACAGATGGGGTCGGCCGGGACGATTTCCACGGGCTGCACGGCACCGGCTTTGCCTGACCACGAAGCTCGCACCGGGTTGTGGGATCCGGGCAACAGCCGGGCGTATCGACCGGATCCTGGCCTGTTGCGGGGGACGCCGCTCCTCGCGGCTCGAATTAAACCGCCCTTAGCGAATGCCTCCTAGGCTCCCGGCCGTCCATTTCCCTGCTCCCGGTCTCCCAGTCGTTGGGCCGGTCGTGTTGCGGCAAGTCAGAGCGTTTTCGGATGGAGCAGCCTGCCCGGCAAATCGATTCTGGCGCGCTCACACCGTCGGCAACGGCGGCGGCTGCCCGGACGCTTGTCATCGACCTCGAAGGCGCATTGCTGCGTTCGGAACTGCTGATGGAAGCGCTGTTCAGCAGCCCCGGCCGCATGCTTGCCCGCTTCGGCGCGGGCGGACGCCCGGGCATGGCGGCGTTCACTGATACCCTGGCGCAGGCCGAGATCGACTACGCCCATCTACCCTATGATTCCGACGTGCTGAACCGGGCGCTCGCAGCGCGGGCGCGGGGTGACAAGATCTATCTCGTCGCCGGCCGCTTTGCCCGGCATGCGACCGGCATCGCCGCGCATCTCGGCTTCGACGGCGTCGTCGCGCCGGCCGATCTCGCTGCAGGCGACAAGCTGCCGTTCGATCGCGGCTCCATCGATCGCATCCAGAGCGGCAGCGGCAACGTTGCGAACCTCAAGACCTGGGCGAAGGCGCTACGGGTCTATCAATACGCCAAGAACACGCTGGTGTTCGTGCCTGCCATCACCGCGCATCAACTGAATCTCGCGACGCTCGGCTACGCGCTGCTGGCGTTCCTGGCGTTCTCGGCCTGCGCGTCGGGCGCCTATCTGATGAACGATCTGCTGGATCTCGCCGCCGACAGGCAGCATCCGACCAAGCGCCATCGCGCGCTTGCGGCCGGCGATTTGCCGATCTCCTCGGCGCTGTCGGCGATCCCCGCGCTGTGGTTGTTCGCGCTCGTGGCCAGCCTCTGCATCTCGCCGCTGTTCCTCGCCGTGCTCGGCGCCTATCTCGCCACCACCATCGCCTATTCGCTCGTGCTCAAGCGCAAGATGCTGGTCGACGTCGTCACGCTGGCCGGCCTCTATACGCTGCGCATCATCGCCGGCGCGGTCGGCGTCGGCGTCGTGCTGTCGGAATGGCTGCTGATCTTCTCGCTGTTCGTGTTCACCTCGCTCGCCCTGATCAAGCGCTTCAGCGAGCTCAGCATGCGCGAGAGCGTGGGGCTCGCCGATCCCGCCAACCGCGACTATCGCGTCACCGACCTGCACATCATCGGCGCGATGGCGGCGGCGAGCGCCATGAACGCGGTGACCGTGTTCTCGCTCTATGTCTCGTCGTCGGCGGTGACGCCGCTCTACAGCCGGCCCTGGATGCTGTGGCTGCTCAACCCGCTGCTGCTCTACTGGTTCGGCCGCGCCCTGATGATGGCGCATCGCCGCGAGATGCCCGACGACCCGATCCTGTACACCTTCCGCGACGGCGCCAGCCGGATCACGGTCGCCGCGATGATCTGCATCATGCTGGCGGCGATCTGACCGCGCCCGGCGGGGAACAGCCGGCGCTTGCGCGGGCCGCCGCCAGTGGCTACATCGCGGGCAATCCGGTTAGCCTATGATGCCGACAGACCAATTCCACCCGAGGTTTTGACACGCCATGACCGTACGCCTGCATCGCGGCGATTTGCCCGACCTGTCCCGCTACACCGGCGCGGTGGCGATCGACACCGAGACCATGGGGCTGAACCCGCACCGCGACCGTCTTTGCGTGGTGCAGCTGTCGCCCGGCGACGGCAGCGCCGACGTGGTGCAGATCCCCAAGGGCCACACCGACGCGCCGAACCTGAAGGCGCTGCTGGCCAATCCCGCCATCACCAAGATCTTCCATTTCGCGCGGTTCGACATCGCCGTGCTGTACCAGACCTTCGGCGTCATGACCGGGCCGGTCTACTGCACCAAGATCGCCTCGCGCCTGACCCGGACCTATACCGACCGCCATGGCCTCAAGGACCTCGTGCGCGAGGTGCTCAATGTCGACCTCTCCAAGCAGCAGCAATCCAGCGACTGGGGTTCCGACAGCCTGACCGAGCCGCAGCTCGCCTACGCCGCCTCCGACGTGCTGCATCTGCACGCCCTGCGCGAGCGGCTCGATGCCATGCTGGTCCGGGAAGGCCGCACAGCGCTGGCCAAGGCCTGTTTCGACTTCCTGCCGACCCGCTGCCTGCTCGACCTCCAGGGCTGGGAAGAAGAGGACATTTTCGCGCATTCCTGAGCCCTCATCCGGCGGCTAGGGTGGGCCAGCCGCCCCGTTTCGGTCACTTTCGTAACGGCCTGTCGCGGCTGCATATTGCGCAGGTCGCGGGTACAATGAGGCACTATCGCCTCGCAAAGGCGAGCGACACCCTGGAGCAGCGGTGAATTCGGCCCAGTTTCCAACCTACGACGCCGCGCTTGCGGCGAAGTTCGCCAGCGCGGCGCGCCACAGCCGCCTGGTCCGGATTCTGCGCGTCGCGGTGCCGGTGACGGTGGCTGCGTCCATGGCCGCGATCGTTGCCGTCTCGACCTTCCTCAATCCCTTTCAGATCCCGGTGAAGCTCGATGCCGGCAACCTCGTGGTGACAGGCACCAAGATCACGATGGAATCGCCGCACATGTCCGGCTTCACACCGGATCAGCGGCCCTACGAGCTCTGGGCCAAGACCGCGACACAGGACATCACCGACCCCGACCATGTCGACCTCACGGATCTGCGCGCGAAGGTGCTGATGGAAGACCAGTCGACCCTGTTCCTCGATGCCCGCACCGGCCGCTTCGACAACAAGCAGCAGCAGCTCGACCTGCACAAGGACATCTTCCTGCGCACCTCGTCAGGATACGAGGCGCGGCTGAACTCGGCCTTCGTCGACATGGGCAAGGGCACGGTTTCGTCGGATGAACATGTCGACGTCAAGCTGACCAACGGCACGCTGACCGCCGACCGGCTGCGCATCACCGAAGGCGGCGACGTCATCCGCTTCGAGGGCAACGTGGTGATGCATCTGGACAAGCTGGATGAACCCGCGGCAGCGCCCGTCGAGCCCGCACAGCCGGCGAAGACGCGCACGCCACAGAACAAGTCTGCCAATTCAAGATGATTTTCATGATGAAGTCTTTTCCGCGCGGCGCCGATGTCGGCCATGTCGCGCTCGTCTTCAGCCTCGTGCTGCTCGCAATGGGCACGGCGCGCGCGCAGGGCTCCATGCAGGGCGTGCCCAACGCGATGCAGGGCTTTTCGCAGAACCGCGATCAGCCGATCCAGATCGAGGCTGCCTCGCTCGAGATGCGCGACAAGAAGAAGGAGGCGACCTTCTCCGGCAACGTGAAGGTCATCCAGGGCGACACCACCATGACCTCGAAGACGCTGGTGGTGTTCTACGAATCGGGCGGCGACAAGCCCGCCGCGCCGCAGCCCGCGGCCGCCCCGGCCAAGGGCGCGAAGACGGCGCCGATGCAGTCGGCGCAGCCGGGCCCGGGCGGCAGCTCCTCGATCAAGCGGCTGGAGGCCCGCGGCAATGTCGTGGTCACCCAGAAGGACCAGGTGGTGACGGGCGAGACCGCCGTGTTCGACACCAAGACCAATCTCATCACCATGCTCGGCGGCGTGGTCCTGACGCAATGCAAGAACGTGCTGCGCGGCGACCGGCTGATGGTCGACATGACGACAGGCGTGTCGCGGGTGGAATCCGACAGCGGCAGGGTGCAGGCGCTGCTGCCGCAGGGGGGCGGCAGCGATTGCGGGCCGGCTGGCTCGGGCAAGCCCGCTGCGGCCTCGCCTCTGCAATTGCCCGGCGCAGCCAAACAAAAGTAAATTCGAAAAGCAAATTCAACGGCTTGGGGCGGGTGCTCCCGATCCGAGGTTGAAGCTTGCCCGGCGAGACTGTATTTACCGCACAGGGCTTCCAAAGCGGGCTTTGCCGCTTTTCGGGCGTGTTTCACTGGGCATGAGACATCCGTTCACTCAAGCTGCGTCGGCGAATCGAGAAGCCGGCGTGGCAGGTCGCGCGAGCACCGCGCAAAGCTAGAAGGCGGGGATGGTCGATCTCTTCAGCATGTTCCGTCGGCGCCCCGCCAAACGCGGCCGGCCAGGATTTGCGCGTCAGGACATCACCGCGCTCGGTGACGGCGTCGGCGGTCTCGTGGCCAGCCCTGTCAGGGACGCGCCGCCGATCGCCCGTGACCAGCCGATGCATGCGCCCGACCAGTTCCAGACGGAGCCGCCGCGGGCCCAGGCGTCTCATCCCGTCAGGGCCGCCAGCCGGCCCAACGGCGCCGGCGCGCCGCAGCTTCTGAAGCGGCCGGGCTTCCTGGCTGTGCATAGCGTGGAAAAGGCCTTTGGCAGCCGCCAGGTGGTGCGCGGCGTCAGCATCTATGTGCGCCGCGGCGAAGCGGTCGGTCTGCTCGGCCCGAACGGCGCCGGCAAGACCACGGTGTTCTACATGATCACCGGCCTGATCAAGCCCGATCGCGGCGCGATCGAGCTCGACGGCCACGACGTCACCAGGCTGCCGATGTATCAGCGCGCCCGGCTCGGCATCGGCTATCTGCCGCAGGAAGCCTCGATCTTCCGTGGCCTCACGGTCGAGCAGAACATCCGGGCCGTGCTCGAAGTGGTCGAGCCCTCGCGCAAGAAGCGCGAGCAGCAGCTCGACTCGCTGCTCGACGAGTTCAACATCACGCGCCTGCGGAAATCGCCGTCGATCGCGCTGTCGGGCGGTGAGCGCCGCCGTGTCGAGATCGCGCGCGCGCTGGCGACGCGGCCGAACTACATGCTGCTCGACGAGCCCTTCGCCGGCATCGATCCGATCGCGGTCGGCGACATTCAGGATCTCGTCCGCCATCTCACCAATCGCGGCATCGGCGTGCTCATCACCGACCACAATGTGCGCGAGACGCTCGGCCTCACCGATCGCGCCTATATCGTCTATGCCGGGGAAATCTTGACCGAGGGCAGCCCGGATGAGATCGTCGCTGATCCGGACGTTCGCCGCCTTTACCTTGGCGAGGAATTCCGCCTCTAGCCCTTTTTTGCGTTTCGTCAAGGCGTGTACATCGGGCTCAGCCTAGGATAAGCAAAAATCGGACCAACTTTTGGGATCGGTTCTTGCTTCATGGCGCTCACGCAGAGATTAGAGTTCCGACAATCGCAGTCGCTGGTCATGACGCCGCAGCTGATGCAGGCGATCAAGCTGCTGCAATTGTCCAATCTCGATCTCACGACCTTCGTGGAAGAGGAACTCGAGCGGAACCCGCTGCTGGAACGGGCCAACGACGAGCCCCCCGCGGGTGAAGCCCCGGCCGAGGCCGGCCAATACGGCGATAGCGACGATTTCGGCGGCGGTGGCAGCGACGAGCCGGGCGGTGGCCCGGGCGAGGCGTTCGAGCCGGGCCAGGAAGAATGGATGAGCAAGGATCTCGGCACCCGCGCCGAGATCGAGCAGACCCTGGACACGGGCCTGGACAACGTCTTCTCCGAGGAGCCGGCCGAGGCCGCCGCGCGCAACGCCCAGGACGTCGCGCCGACCACCTATACGGAATGGGGCGGCGGCGCCTCCGGTGACGAAGACTACAATCTGGAAGCTTTTGTCGCAGCCGAGACAACGCTCGGCGACCATCTCGCCGAGCAGCTCTCGGTGGCCTTCGCCGGGCCGGCGCAGCGGATGATCGGCCAGTACCTGATCGACCTCGTCGACGACGCCGGCTACCTGCCGCCCGATCTCGGTCAGGCCGCGGAGCGCCTTGGTGCATCGCAGCAGGATGTCGACGACGTCCTCGCGGTGCTGCAGAAATTCGATCCTCCCGGTGTCTGCGCGCGCAATTTGAGTGAATGCCTGGCGATCCAGCTTCGCGAGCTCGACCGTTACGACCCCGCGATGCAGGCACTGGTCGAGCATCTCGATCTGCTCGCCAAGCGCGACATCGCGGGCCTGCGCAAGATCTGCGGTGTCGACGACGAGGACATCGCCGACATGATCGGCGAGATCCGCCGCCTCAATCCCAAGCCCGGCATGAAGTTCGGCACGGCGCGGCTCCAGACCATGGTGCCCGACGTCTACGTCCGCCCGGGTCCCGACGGTGGCTGGCATGTCGAGCTCAACAGCGACACCTTGCCGCGCGTGCTGGTCAACCAGACCTACTATTCCGAACTGTCGAAGAAGATCGGCAAGGACGGCGACAAGTCCTACTTCACCGACGCGTTGCAGAACGCGACCTGGCTGGTGCGCGCGCTCGACCAGCGCGCCCGCACCATCCTGAAAGTTGCAACCGAGATCGTGCGCCAGCAGGACGGCTTCTTCACGCACGGCGTGGCGCACCTGCGGCCGCTGAATCTGAAGGCCGTTGCCGACGCCATCCAGATGCACGAATCCACGGTGTCGCGCGTCACCGCCAACAAATACATGGCGACAAATCGCGGCACATTCGAGTTGAAGTATTTCTTCACGGCGTCGATCGCCTCAGCCGACGGCGGCGAGGCGCATTCGGCCGAAGCCGTGCGTCACCACATCAAGCAGCTGATCGATTCGGAAGCGCCCGCCGCGATCCTGTCGGATGACACCATCGTGGAACGGTTGCGCGCCTCGGGCATTGATATTGCCCGCCGCACGGTCGCGAAGTACCGCGAAGCCATGCGCATTCCGTCCTCGGTGCAACGCCGCCGCGACAAGCAGAGCGCTCTTGGTAACGTCATCTCCACCGCAATGTCCGATCGCTCCCGCAACACCGAGCCGGCCTGATTGCGCTGGCGCGAAATCGCGCTACTCTCATTCCCCCTATGGCGACCGGTCCAAGCACGCGCATGATTCGGAAAACTCTTTCCGAGAAGATCATGCGCAAGGAATGACCCGGGATGCGATGACGCGTCATCACGTCCCGGACCCTCAAACCAAGCGAGGCATCACATGACTCTTCGGATTTCGGGCAAGAGCGTCAGCGTCGGCGAGGCCCTGCGCGGCCGCGTCTCCGACCGGACTGAAGAGGTCCTGCGCAAATATTTCGACGGCAATTATTCCGGCCACATCACGCTCAGCAAGGACGGCTTCGGCTTCCGCACCGACTGTGCGCTGCATCTCGATTCGGGGATTACGCTGGAGGCCGATTCGAACGCGCCGGACGCCTATGCCAGCGCCGACCAGGCCCTGCTGATGATCGAGAAGCGGCTCAAGCGCTACAAGAGCCGGCTCAAGGACCGCTCGGCCCGCAAGGCCCACGTCGCCTCCGCGGCGCTCGCCGCCATGGACGCCACGAGTTACGTGCTGGAAGCGCCGGGCGAGGGGGAGGACGACGAGGAGGTCACCAGCTACAGCCCCGTGATCATCGCCGAGTCCACCACGGCGCTGAAGCCGTTGTCGGTCAGCGAGGCGGTCATGGAACTCGACCTCAGCGGAGCACCCTGCCTGGTATTCCAGCATGGTTCCAGCGGCCGGGTGAACATCATCTACCGCCGCGCCGACGGCAATGTGGGCTGGATCGACCCGCCCGGCGCCAAGGTGGACAGCAAGGCGGACGGAAAGCCGGGCGGCTAGGCCCGGACACCAGCCCCGTACCATCCGCAGCCCTTAACAATGACCGGGGCAAAGACGCACGCAGGAGTTGGCACCGGGATTGCGTTGGAGTAGAAGCGCCCCACATCAGGACCTAACGGGACTTGGGCTAAGTCCCCCTCCTGCTTCACCTTCTTGACGCCGGCCGGGCTCAGTTCGACTGAGCAGGCCAATTCGGAACCTGACGGTTTAATTCACCTCGGAAACCATCCATGCCGATTACCGATCTGGTCGCGCCCGAGGCGATTCTCCCTGCATTGAAGGTCAACAGCAAGAAGCAGGCGCTCCAGGAGCTGGCGGCCAGGGCTGCCGAGCTGACCGGACAGAACGAGCGCTCCGTGTTCGAGGTGCTGCTGCAGCGTGAGAAGCTCGGCACCACGGCGGTCGGCTACGGCGTCGCCATCCCCCACGGCAAGCTGCCCAAGCTGGAAAAGATTTTTGGTCTGTTCGCGCGCCTCGATCGTCCGATCGATTTCGAGGCGATGGACGGCCAGCCGGTCGATCTCGTCTTCCTGCTGCTCGCCCCCGAAGGCGCCGGCGCCGACCACCTCAAGGCCCTCGCCCGCATCGCCCGCCTGCTGCGCGACCAGGACATCGCCAAGAAGCTCCGCGCCTCGCGCGACGCCCAGGCGATCTATTCTGTGCTGGCCCTGCCGCCGGCGACCGCAGCGTAATCCTCACTCGTTCGAACCCGAGCCGCTCGGCCTGCGACTTATTTCGCAGCCGGGCGCCGTGACACTTCGTCACCATGTCCACCTGCGACCGGCACGGCTCCGGAGCGGGGATTTTGCGACATGATTTGCGGTTCGATCGGCCGGATCTTCGGTCTGCTTTGCTCTGTCACCCTTGCCGTCACGACCGCGGCCCATGCCGACGATGCGTCCAACGACCGCGTCATCGCGGAGAAGACCGGGATCATTGCGGCAGACCCGACCAATGCAGTCGCTTACGAGCTCCGTGGCGAAGCGTATTACATGAAGCGCGACAAGGAACGCGCCTTCGAGGATTGCAGCGCCGCGATCCGGATCGATCCGAATTTCGGACGCGCCTATCATTGCCGCGGCCGTGCCACTTCGGCCAAAGGTGATCGGGATCACGCGATGGCTGACTACAATGAAGCCATTCGCCTCGATCCGAACTACGGACCGTCCTACACCTCGAGGGCACAGGAATATTTCAACAAGGGCGACCTGGATTTCGCCATCGCCGGCTTCACCGAGGCGATCGAACGCAATCCCAAGCAAATCTACTTTGCGACCCTCATGAGAGGGCAGGCGTATGCTGCAAAGGGCGACGCTGATCATGCTGTCGCCGACTACAACGAAGCGATGCGATTGAATCCGGCCGCCGCATGGCCTTACGAACTGCGAAGCGACGTCCGTGTCAAAAAGGGCGAATTCGATGCGGCTCTTGATGACTGCAACAATTCGGTTCGTCTGGAGCCGGGGAGGGCCGGGGGCCATTTTTGCCGGGCCGTCGTCCTCCTGAAAAAGGACGACGCCGATGGCGCCATCCGGGAGTTCGACGAGGTCACGAGGATCGCTCCGACTTTCGAGAGGGCCTATTCCCTTCGCGCCCTCGCCTGGCACAAGAAGGGCGACGATAAACGCGCCGTTGCCGATTTCGACGAAGCGGTCAGGCTGCAGCAGGGAAACGCGACCGGCTATAAAAATCGGGCCATGGCGTTGCGCGAAATGGGAAAGCACGAAGCTGCGCTCGCCGACTACAACGAGGCGCTTCGACTCGATCCCAACAACCAGGATACCTTGGTCAATCGGGGTCTCCTCTACATGGTGATGTCCGACCCCAAGCATGCCCGCGCCGATTTCAATGCCGTGCTCGCGCTGCCGCCGAACGACAAATGGGCCGTGGACACGGCGCGCGAAGGGCTCGGATTTGTGAAGTGATGGCGGACTCGTGTCCGCTTGCAGCCTCACACGCCGTCATTGCGAGCGCAGCGAGGCAATCCAGAATCGTTCCGCGGGGAATTCTGGATTCCTTGGTCGCATCAGCGCAAAATTGCTTCGCAATTTTGTCGCGAGCTCCTCGCAATGACGACGTGGAGCGACCTTCGTCAAAAATGAAAACGGGCACGCCTTCCTGCGAAGGCGTGCCCGCTTGAATCTCTATTCGTCGTGCGACGTTTGAGCGCTCAGTGCACGCTCACCGCTTGCAGCTCGTTGCTCCAGGCATTGGCAACTGCCGCTTCGCGGCTGTCGGTCAGCATGATCGGCGTGCCGTCGGCGGCGTGGAGCGCGAAGAGCTTGAGGCCCGGCGCGATTTTCGGCGCTTCGGGAAACAGGCCCGGCACATCTTCCGAGCGGATCTGCTTCACATAGGCGATATGGCCTTCGCCGAGGGTTGCCAGCGTCTCCGGAGAGACGTTCTTGGCTTCGTATTCGAACGCAACGTGACCTTCACTCATGGTCTCGACTCCTTCACAGAAACTAAGCGGTCGAGTCCGCTACTCGTTCCATTATTCGTGCTCATTGATAGCGATTGTCTTAACGATCCTCTCCGGTTCAGGCCGGGCAAGGTCGACCGACAACAGCCCGTTCTTCAGATCCGCACCCAGCACCAGCATCCCTTCCGCCAGCACGAAGGTGCGCTGGAAGTGGCGCGCGGCGATGCCGCGATGGATGTATTGCCGGGTCTTGTCGTCCTGCTGACGCCCGCGAATGACGAGCTGGTTTTCCTCAATGGTAACATCGAGTTGGTCGCGGGTGAATCCGGCGACCGCCAGCGTGATCCGCAGCCGCTCGGGCTGGCCGTCAGACCGGTCGCACCGCTCGATATTGTAGGGCGGATAACCGTCGGCGCCTTTGACGACACGATCAAGCACGCGCTCGATCTCGTCGAAGCCCAGAAGGAACGGACTGGATAACGTAGGAACACGAGACATAGTTTACAAAGTCCTCTCGAAGCGACTTTGGCATTTCAGGGCCCGGAAGCGGCACCCCTTGATGAGCAATATGGGCATATCCCCGTGTCGGTTCAAGGACGTAGCGGGGGCTGTGGACGGGCCATGACCATCGTCGCCAGTCCCGAGCCCGGCGAATTTGCCGGGCGATTTATCCCAATGAAAACAGCACCCCGTCTACTGTGCATGGGGTTGTTTTCGCGCCCTTTGATCGAGGAACCCCTGCAGAGGCGGTCAGGCCTCGATTCGTGTCCGCCCGTCGCCGCTGAACAGATGCAGCTTCGCCCGCACCGCGGCGACGCGGATTTTCGCGCCGATGGCGGGGGCCTCGGTTCCGGGAACGCGGACGATGACCTCGCCGGGCGGCAGCTCGCCCGGGGTGGCGGCGATTCGCTGCTCGTCCTGGGCTCGTGAGCCGTAGATGAAGGTTTCGGCGCCGACGCGCTCGATGGCTTCGATCGTGAGCGGAAGCGTGACGCCGCCGGCGGGCGTCTGGTCGGTGATGACGAAATCTTCCGGCCGGATGCCGAGGATGCCGGCCTCACTCGCGCTGCCGCCGAGCTGCGACTTGATCTCGTCGGAGCGTATCGACATCAGGTTCATCGGCGGCGCGCCGATGAACGAAGCGACGAAGGTGGTCGCCGGCTTCTCGTAGATCGCCAGCGGATTGCCGACCTGCTCGACCTGGCCGCCGCTCATCACGACGAGAATGTCGGCGAGCGTCATCGCCTCGAGCTGGTCGTGGGTGACGTAGATCGACGTCGTCTTCAGCCGGCGCTGCAATTTGCGGATCTCGACGCGCATCGCGATGCGCAGCTTGGCGTCGAGATTGGAAAGCGGCTCGTCGAACAGGAACACTTTTGGCTGGCGCACGATGGCGCGGCCCATGGCGACGCGCTGGCGCTGGCCGCCGGAGAGCTGGCGCGGCTTGCGATCCAGCATCGAGGTGAGCTCGAGCACGCGCGCGGCCTCGTCGACGCGGGTCTTGACCTCGGCCTCCTTCATGCCGCGGTTGCGCAGGCCGTAGGCCATGTTGTTGAAGACGCTCATATGCGGATAGAGCGCGTAGTTCTGGAACACCATCGCGATGTCGCGATCGGCGGGCTCGATCTGGTTGACGATTCGGCCGCCGATATCGATCTCGCCGCCGGTGACGGTCTCGAGCCCCGCGACCATGCGCAGCAGGGTCGACTTGCCGCAGCCGGAGGGGCCGACCAGCACGCAGAACTGCCCGTCGGCAACATCGACGTTGACGCCCTTGATGGCCTCGAAGCCGCCGGGATAGGTCTTGCGGACGTTGCGCAGGGTGACGTTAGCCATCAGAACTCACTTACTTCTCGGTCTCGACCAGGCCGCGCACGAACAATTTCTGCATGGCGACGACGACGAACACCGGCGGCAGCATCGCCAGCACGGCAGTCGCCATCACGATCGGCCATTCGGTCAGCGCGTCGGTGGTGGTGATCATCTTGCGGATGCCGACCTGGATGGTCTGCATGTCGTCGCGGGTGGTGATCAGCAGCGGCCAGAGATACTGGTTCCAGCCGAGGATGAAGAGGATCACGAACAGCGCAGCCATGTTGGTGCGCGACAGCGGCAGCAGCGTATCCCAGAAGAAGCGCAAGGGGCCGGCGCCGTCGATGCGCGAGGCCTCCAGCAGTTCGTCCGGCACGGTCATGAAGAACTGGCGGAACAGCAGCGTCGCGGTCGCCGACGCGATCAGCGGCAGCGCGAGGCCGGCATAGCTGTCGAGCATGTGCAGATCGGCGACGATCTTGTAGGTCGGATAGATGCGCACCTCGACCGGCAGCATCAGGGTGATGAAGATGATCCAGAAGATAGGCATCCGGAACGGAAAGCGGAAATACACGATCGCATAGGCCGAGATGATCGAGATCGCGATCTTGCCGATCGCGATCGCCAGCGCCATCACCAGCGAGTTCAGCATCATGTTGCCGACGGGCTCGCGGGTCGAGCCGCTCGTGCCGACGAAAATGGTCTGGTAGTAGGTCTCGAAGAAATGCCCGCCCGGCAGCAGCGACATCTGTCCGTTGGCGATCAGCGCGTTGTCCTGCGTCGAGGCGATGATCGCGATGTAGACCGGGAACGCGACGATCGCGATCCCGATCCAGAGGATGAAATGGGCGACGTAGCGCCGGAAGCCCTCTTCCTCGACCATCAGTAGGTCACCTTGCGTTCGACAAAGCGGAACTGGATTCCGGTCAGTACGATGACCATGACCATCAGGATCACCGATTGCGCCGCCGAGCTGCCGAGATTGCCGCCGAGCAGGCCGTCGGAATAAACCTTGTAGACCAACGTGACCGTCGACGTGCCGGGCCCGCCGCGCGTCATGGTGTCGATGATGCCGAAAGTGTCGAAGAAGGCGTAGACGATGTTGACGACCAGCAGGAAGAAGATGGTCGGCGACAGCAGCGGGAAGGTCACGGTCCAGAATCGCCGCATCGGCCGCGCGCCGTCGATCGCGGCGGCCTCGAACACGCTCTTCGGGATGGCCTGCAGGCCGGCGAGGAAGAACAGGAAATTATAGGAGATCTGCTTCCAGGCGGCGGCGAGAATAATCAGTGCCGCGGCCTGGTCGCCGTCGAGCAGCGGATTCCAGTCGATGCCGACCGCGCGCAGATAGCGCGACAGCACGCCAAGCGAGGGATGCAGCATGAAGATCCACAGCACGCCGACCACGGGCGGCGCGACCGCATAGGGCCAGATCAGTAGCGTGCGGTAGAGCATCGAGCCGCGCAGGGGCTTGTCCGCCATCACGGCGAGCAGCAGCGCAAAGGACAGCGACGACACGGCGATGGCGAACGAGAACAGGAAGGTTCGGACGATCGCCTCGAAATAGGCGGGGTCCCTGAACAGCTCGACGTAGTTCTCGAACCAGACGAAGGTGGTCGACAGACCAAAGGCGTCCTGCAGCAGGAAGGACTGGATCACCGCCTGCAAGGCCGGCCAATAGAAGAAAATCAGGACGATCGCGAGCTGCGGCGCAACCAGCGCGTAGGGCAATAGCTTGGATTGGAAAATGGCTTGCTTTTGCATGATGCAGCCGAAGCGGCAGGCCGGGTCCGGCCTGCCGCTTCAATGCCTTACTTCACTGCGGTCTTTTCGAACTGACGCAGCATCGTGTTGCCACGTTCCACGGCGGCATCCAGCGCCTGCTTGGCGGTCTTCTTGCCGGCCAGAGCCTGCTCGATTTCCTCCGACCAGACGTCGCGCAGCTGGACCATGTTGCCGAGCCGCAGACCGCGCGAGTTTTCGGTCGGCTCCTTGTTGGTCAGCTCGAGCAGCGGGGTCTCGAGATAGGGCTGATCCTTGTAGAAGCCCTCGGCCTTGGCTTTCTCATAGGCCGCCTTGGTGATCGGCAGATAGCCCGAGGCCTTGTGGATGTAGACTTGGCGATCGGTGTCGGAGAGGAAGGTCAGGAACTTCGCGACGCCCTTGTATTCGTCGGCCGACTTGCCGCCCATCACCCAGAGCGAAGCGCCGCCGATGATCGAGTTCTGCGGCGCGCCCTTGACGTCCGGATAATACGGCATCGGCACTGCGTTGAAGGCGAACTTGGCCTGCGCCTTGACGTTGCCGAAGAATGCCGAGGAAGTCAGGTAGATCGGGCATTCGCCGGACGTGAAGCGGCCTTCGCCGGTGTTGGTGCGGCCGGCGTAGTCGTAGGTCTTGTCCTTTTGCAGCTCGACCAGCTTTTCGAGATGCTTGACCTGGAGCGGGCCGTTGAATTCGAGCACGGTGTCGAAGCCGTCGAGGCCGTTGGCCTTGCTGGCGAGCGGCACGTTGTGCCAGGCGGAGAGCTGCTCGAGATTGACCCACGTGATCCAGGAGCCGGAGAAGCCGCAGGTGGGATGGCCGTTGTCGTGAAGCTTCTTGGCGGCCGCGAAGGTTTCCGGCCAGGTCTTCGGGATCTCGACGTTGGCCTTCTTCAGCTCGTCGAGGTTGACCCACATGACGGTCGAGGACGAGTTGAAGGGGAACGACAGCATCTCGCCCTTCGAGGTCGAGTAATAGCCGGTGATCGCGGAGAGATAGTTCTTCGGATCGAACTTCTCGCCGGCCTCGGCCATCAGCTTGTAGACGGGCTTCACGGCACCGGTCGCGGCCATCATGGTCGCGGTGCCGACTTCGAACACCTGCATGATGTGCGGGGCGTTGCCGGCGCGGAACGCGGCGATGCCGGCGTTCATCGTGTCGGGGTAGTTGCCCTTGTAGGTCGGAATGACCTTGTAATCGGTCTGCGACGCGTTGAAGTCGGTGGCGAGCTTGACGATGACGTCGTTGTTGGCGCCGGTCATCGCGTGCCACCACTGGATCTCGGTCACAGCCAGCGCCGGCGAAGCCGTCATGCCAACCATGACTGCAAATGCGGCAGCCGCCCCAAAGTGTCGAAGAGCCATCAAGTAAACCTCCCTTGGCCGTTCTCTTGGCCGTCAAAAAGATCGCTTGCGCTAGCAGCGCCATATGACGTTCACATGACTGTGTAAGCGGGAGAAACGAAAGCGGCAAGCGCTGCTAAAGGGGAGCCGTCAAATAGGCGAAGGCGACGCAGGCAGCCTCCTCCGTTCGCAGTGCACATGTATGCCCGCGCCGCAGTGCGGCATCATTGCGTGAGGAGGTGAGGGCCCCTAGCCCTTGCGCTCGGGGCCGCAGACCGTGCCTTTCTCGACCATGGCGTCGATCTCGGTCTTGGAATACCCGAACTCGCCCAGCACCTCCTGAGCGTGCTGGCTGAATTTCGGCGGCAGGCGGCGCAGGCTCGGCTTGCTGCGATCGAGCCGGATCGGCGAGGCCACGCCCTTGTACCAATCCTTCTCGATAATATCGCCGCGCGCGATCGTGTGCGGGTTCGTCAACGCCTGGTCGATCTTCTGCACCGGACCCGCGGGCAGGCCCGCGGCGAGCAGGCGATTGCACAGCGGCTCGGCCTCGTGCTGGCTGAACACGGCGGCAAGCTCGGCGCGCAGCGCCTCGCGATTGGCGATGCGGTCCTTGTTGCGGGCAAAGCGCGGATCGGTGCCGAGCTCGGGCTTGCCGATCTCCTTGGCGAGCTTGCGGAAGGTGCCGTCATTGCCGACGCCGATGAAGATGTTGTCGGTCTTGGTCGGGAAGATCGCGTAGGGAACGAGATTGGGATGCTCGTTGCCGGTGAGGCCGGGCGGCTTGCCGTGCATGAAATAATTCGCGGTGTGCGGATGCATGATGGCAAGGCCGGTCTCGTACAGCGTGGTCTCGAGGAACTGGCCTTTGCCAGAGCGCTGCCGTTCCGACAGCGCCATCAAGATGCCGATCGCCGCGTAGAGTCCCGTGCCGATGTCGACCAGCGGCACGCCGATCCGCATCGGCCCGCTCTCGGGCGAGCCGGTTGCCGCGATCATGCCGGTCATGGCCTGGATGATGGCGTCATAACCGGGATTGCCGCCGCGCGGACCGTCGGCGCCGAAGCCGCAGATCCGGCAATGCACGAGGCGCGGGAATTTCTCGCGCAACACCTCGTTGCCGATGCCCCATTTCTCCAGCGTGCCCGGCTTGAAATTCTCGATCAGGACGTCGGCCGTCTCCAGCATCTTGAGCAGCACGACGCGGCCGCCTTCGGAGGCGAGGTCGAGGCCGATCGAGCGCTTGTTGCGGTTGATGCCGATGAAATAGGCCGCGTCGTCCTCGTGGAACGGAGGACCCCAGTCGCGCACCTCGTCGCCGGCGGGTGGCTCGACCTTGATCACATCGGCGCCATGGTCGGCGAGGATCTGGGTGCAGTAGGGACCGCCAAGCACGCGCGTGAGATCGATCACGCGCAGTCCGCTCATTGCGCCCAAAACGGCTTCAGTCATGCCTTCGCTTCCCCTGTGTCGGCGTTTGATCACAGGCCTAGCGAGGTTTTTTTGTGCCAGCAATGGCTTGGTTGCGGTGGGGCATATGCAGCGCCGCCGTGCAGTCCCGCGGCGTGGCAAAATGAAACGGAAGCGGCCGGCCCAAGGGGGATCTCGGGCCAGCCAATCCGTCGTTGGATCAGACGACCGTCAGGCGAACGTCGACATTGCCGCGCGTGGCATTGGAGTAGGGGCACACCTGGTGGGCCTTCTCGACCAGCGCCTCTGCATCAGTGCGGGCGAGGCCCGGCAGCGAGACGGCAAGATCGATGTCGAGACCGAAGCCGCCTTCCGAGCGCGGGCCGATGCCGACGGTCGAGGTGACGGAGGCGTCGGCCGGCACCTTCGGGCCGCCCTGGGACGCCACGAACTTCATCGCGCCGATGAAGCAGGCAGCGTAGCCGGCCGCAAACAGCTGCTCGGGATTGTTGCCGGCGCCGCCGCCACCGCCGAGCTCCTTCGGCGTGGTCAGCTTGACGTCGAGCGCGCCGTCGAGGGTCGCAGCATGGCCGTCGCGGCCACCGGTGGCTTTTGCGCTGGTCTTGTAGAGGACGTTCACTGACATTTTCGTCTCCTCGGGTTGGGGTGCAATTCATATCGCAGGCAATTAGATTGTGCGCAATTGAAATTGCCGTACCTCACATTTAATTGTTCGCAATTGAATGTGCCGCCGCCCGGCCCCAGAATGGGGAGACCTCGTGAGATTCTCTATGCCCCGGAAATCATCGACCCTGGATCCGCAACGTCTCGACAACCAAATCTGCTTTGCGGTCTATTCCGCCGCGCACGCCTTCAACCGCGTCTACAAGCCGTTGCTGGACCGGCTCGGCCTGACCTATCCCCAATATCTCGTGATGCTGGTTCTGTGGGAGCGCGACGACGTGCCGGTGAAGGACATCGGCGAGAAGCTGTTCCTCGATTCGGGCACGCTGACCCCGCTCCTGAAGCGGCTCGAGGCCGCCCACCTGGTCAAGCGCACCCGCTCCAGCGAGGACGAGCGTCAGGTGCTGATCGCACTGACGCCGCAGGGCTACGCCCTGAAGGACAAGGCGCGCGCCGTGCCGCAATCGATCCTGGCCGCGTCGGACTGTTCGGTCTCGGAACTGGTGGCGATGAAGGACGAGATCGTCGCGTTGCGGGACAGGCTGAATGCGGTGATCGGGGAGTAGGGAGAATCAGCAGAGCCGCTTTTTTGAGAAGGCGCGGCCTGAGTGTGACTTGAGATATTTCTCGAATGCCAAGGCCTTAAGCTTGTCGGGGAAAGCGCAGTACCAGACCAGCTTCCACGGCTTGAACTTGGCAGTATGAGCGGATTTACCGGCATTATGCTCCGGAAGCCGCCGCTTCAGATCCTCGGTGGCGCCAATGTATTCTTGGTCGGGGAACTCGATGCTGCGGATGATGTAGACGTACCACATCGTTGGCTCGCACGGCGGAAGCTTAGGGATAGGGGGCGCGTCTACCAGTCCGTCTTCGCCCTTCGGGCTTCGCCGGACACCACGCTTCGCCCTTCGGGCTGTGCGCGGCTGCGCCACGCGTAGCCCGAAGGGCGAAGCGTGGTGGAGCCAGGCGGGATCGAACCGCCGACCTCTTGCATGCCATGCAAGCGCTCTCCCAGCTGAGCTATGGCCCCGTAGTCCTTAAACGGAACGATCCTGGTGGATCACTCCCGACCGGCGAGCCTGGTGACTCGCGCGGTGCACCCTTTTTCACAGATCAGGGCTGATCTCAAGTCTCTTCATCGCCTCCGACGTCACCAATGATGTCGGTGACGTCCTCATCGCCCTCTTCGTCGTCGGCGATGAAGGTCGAATCATCGTCGTCATCGTCCTCGATGGTCTCGTCGACCTCGATATCGTCCTCGGATTCGGGCACGACGGCTTTGACCTTGCCGGTGTTTTCCTCGGCGTCGGCCTCCTCGAGCGAGACCTCCTCGACCTCTGCCGGCTCCGGCGCGGTGTCAGCGGCCGGCGCATGGCGGGGTTCGGCCCGGCTCGCACGAGCCGGCGCAATCGGCGCAATCGGCACCACTTCGCCGGTATAGGGCGAGATCACCGGAGTCTTGTTGAGGTCATAGAACTTCTTGCCCGTGGTCGGGCAAATACGTTTGGTTCCGAGTTCGGACTTGGCCACGGCAGAGGAATCCTGGGAATGTCGGAAAAGCGGTGTTTCACTTGGCTAGTTGGCGGCCCGCTGTCAATAGCGCATTACGGGAGAAAGACATGCCGGTGACGGCGAGGACACCTTGTGGTACCTGCCCACGAGCTCCAAAGAGCCATCCAAGGACACAATCTTGACCCATTCCGACAAGCCGACGCCGCTCAAGTCGCGGGCCAGCGGTCCCCTGACCGGAAAAGTACGGGTGCCCGGGGACAAGTCGATTTCCCACCGCGCCCTCATCCTGGGCGCGCTCGCGGTCGGCGAGACCAGGATTTCGGGCCTGCTGGAGGGCGAAGACGTCCTCAACACCGCCAAATCCATGCAGGCACTGGGCGCCAGGGTCGAACGCACCGGAGATTTCGCCTGGAAGGTGAACGGCGTCGGCGTCGCCGGCTTCGCCGAGCCCAAGGCGCCGCTCGATTTCGGCAACTCCGGCACCGGCTGCCGGCTCGTCATGGGCGCCGTTGCGGGCTGCCCGATCTCGGCCGTGTTCGATGGCGACGCCTCGCTGCGCAGCCGCCCGATGCGCCGGATCCTGGACCCGCTCGAAAAGATGGGCGCGAAGGTCGTTTCCGGTGGCGAGGGCGGCCGTCTGCCGCTGACCGTCCAGGGCGCGCGCGATCCGCTGCCGATCACCTACAAGACCCCGGTCGCATCGGCCCAGATCAAATCGGCGGTGCTGCTGGCGGGCCTCGCCGCACCCGGCACCACCACGGTGATCGAGAGCGAGGCCAGCCGCGACCATACCGAGCTGATGCTCAAGCATTTCGGTGCCGAGATCACGTCTGTGCCGGAAGGCCAGCATGGCCGCCGCATCACGCTGGTGGGCCAGCCCGAGCTGCATGGCGCGACTGTCATCGTGCCCGCCGATCCGTCTTCGGCGGCCTTCCCGGTCGTTGCTGCGCTCATCGTCGAGGGGTCTGATGTCGTTCTGTCCGATGTCATGACCAATCCTCTGCGCACCGGCCTGTTCACCACGCTGCGTGAAATGGGCGCCTCGATCGAGGAAAGCGACGTGCGCGGCGATGCCGGCGAGCCGATGGCGCAGCTGCGCGTGCGCGCCTCGAAATTGCGCGGCGTCGAGGTGCCGCCCGAGCGCGCGCCGTCGATGATCGACGAATATCTCGTGCTGGCGGTGGCGGCCTCTTTCGCCGAGGGCACCACCATCATGCGCGGCCTGCAGGAGCTGCGCGTCAAGGAATCCGACCGGCTGGAGGCCACCGCCGATATGCTCCGCGTCAACGGTGTGAAGGTCGAGGTCTCCGGCGACGATCTGATCGTCGAGGGGCGCGGCCATGTCCCCGGCGGCGGCACGGTCGCCACCCACATGGATCATCGCATCGCGATGTCCGCGCTGGTGATGGGCTGCGCGTCCGACCAGCCGGTCACCGTCGACGACACCGCCTTCATCGCCACCAGCTTCCCGGATTTCATCCCGATGATGCGTTCGCTGGGGGCCGAGTTTTCATGATCATCGCCATCGACGGACCGGCCGCCTCGGGCAAGGGGACGCTCGGCAAGAGGCTCGCTCATCACTACGGCTATCGTCATCTCGATACCGGCGTGATCTATCGCGCGGTGGCCTACGCCCTGATGCAGTCCGGACATGACCTCAGGGACGAAGCGGCGGCGGTCGCGGCGGCGTTGGAGCTCGATCCCGAAAAATTCGGCAATCCCGCCCTGAAGACCCAGAAGGCCGGCGAGGGCGCCTCCATCGTCTCGGCCATCCCGAGGGTTCGTGAGGCCCTGGTCAATTTCCAGCGGCAGTTCGCCGCCGATCCGCCCGGTGCCGTGCTTGATGGCCGCGACATTGGAACCGTGATCTGCCCGGATGCCGATGTGAAGATCTTCGTCGTCGCCGACCCCAAGGTCCGCGCCCGCCGCCGGACCATGGAAGCCCTGGCGCGGGGCGAGGAGGCGGACGAGGCGGCCGTGCTGGCGGACATCATCCAGCGCGACGAACGCGACCAGAACCGGCCGATCGCCCCCCTGAAACCCGCCTCCGATGCTTACTTGCTAGATAACTCCCAACTGGATATAGAAGCGGGCGTCCGGGCCGCCATCGACATTATCGAGGCCGTCCGAGCGGGCCGGTCGCGGGGTTAAGCCGCTGCCGTCATTGGAGGAAGCGCCCGCTCCCGCTCTTTGAGGTCGATACGTCGGGTCCTTCGTTTCGGGACCGGCGCGATCCAGGCTCCGGACAAAGATTCCACGTATCGAATGCGCGGGCCTCAGCCGGCCCGCTTCCGCTGTTCCGGTTCAAACCGGAGCAACGAGCGGTCGCTCGAAGGTTTTGTGGACCTTCCGACACTGCGCGCCCGATACGCCCTTGAACCCAACGGCCGGCACGACATCCGCAACTGGAGAACAAATGGCTTCGACTTCCGCTGATACCTATAGCCCCTCGCGCGATGATTTCGCCGCGATGCTCGATGAGTCCTTCGCAGGTGGCAACCTGCAGGAGAGCTCCGTCATCAAGGGCAGGGTTGTTGCAATCGAAAAGGACATGGCCGTCATCGACGTCGGCCTGAAGACCGAGGGCCGCGTCGCCCTGCGCGAATTTTCCGGCCCCGGCCGTGACAGCGAGCTCAAGGTCGGCGACGAGGTGGAAGTGTTCCTCGATCGCATCGAGAACGCCCTCGGCGAAGCCGTGCTGTCGCGCGACAAGGCGCGCCGCGAAGAGAGCTGGGGCAAGCTCGAGAAGGCGTTCCAGAACAACGAGAAGGTCAACGGCGTCATCTTCAACCAGGTCAAGGGCGGCTTCACGGTCGACCTCGACGGTGCCGTGGCCTTCCTGCCGCGCTCGCAGGTCGACATCCGTCCGATCCGCGACGTTGCGCCGCTGATGAACAACTCGCAGCCGTTCCAGATCCTCAAGATGGACCGCCGCCGCGGCAACATCGTCGTCTCCCGCCGCACGGTGCTGGAAGAGACACGCGCCGAGCAGCGTCAGGAGCTGGTGCAGAACCTCGAAGAGGGTCAGGTCATCGACGGCGTGGTCAAGAACATCACCGATTACGGTGCGTTCGTTGATCTCGGCGGCATCGACGGCCTGCTGCATGTCACCGACATCGCGTGGCGCCGCGTCAACCACCCGACCGAGGTGCTCTCGATCGGCCAGACCGTGAAGGTCAAGATCATCAAGATCAACCACGAGACGCACCGCATCTCGCTGGGCATGAAGCAGCTGCTGGACGATCCGTGGCAGGGCATCGAAGCCAAGTACCCGCTGGGTGCCCGCTTCACCGGCCGCGTCACCAACATCACCGACTACGGTGCGTTCGTCGAGCTCGAGCCGGGCATCGAAGGCCTGATCCACGTCTCCGAGATGTCGTGGACCAAGAAGAACATGCACCCCGGCAAGATCGTTTCGACCTCGCAGGAAGTCGAAGTGCAGGTGCTCGAAGTCGATTCCGTCAAGCGCCGCATCTCGCTCGGCCTCAAGCAGACCATGCGCAACCCCTGGGAGGTCTTTGTCGAAGGTCACCCGACCGGTTCGGTGGTCGAGGGCGAAGTCAAGAACAAGACCGAGTTCGGTCTGTTCCTGGGCCTCGAGGGCGACGTCGACGGCATGGTCCATCTCTCCGACCTCGACTGGAAGCTTCCCGGCGAGCAGGTGATCGACAACTACAAGAAGGGCGACATGGTCAAGGCCGTGGTGCTCGATGTGGACGTCGAGAAGGAGCGCATCTCGCTCGGCATCAAGCAGCTCGAAGGCGACCCATTCGCCGAGCCGGGCGATGTCAAGAAGGGCGCGGTCGTGACCTGCGAAGTGCTCGAAGTGAAGGAAAGCGGCATCGAGGTGAAGATCACCGGTACCGACTTCTCGACCTTCATCAAGCGCTCGGAGCTCGCCCGTGACCGCAACGACCAGCGCGCCGAACGCTTTGCCGTCGGCGAGAAGGTCGATGCCCGCGTGATCCAGTTCGACAAGAAGGCCCGCAAGGTCCAGGTGTCGATCAAGGCGCTCGAAGTCGCCGAAGAGAAGGAAGCCATCGCGCAGTACGGCTCCTCCGATTCGGGGGCGACGCTCGGCGACATCCTCGGCACCGCGCTCAAGAACCGCGACAAGTAAGCGAAACGAAGGTTTCGCTGACACCAAAGCCCCGGCGCGAGCCGGGGCTTTTTTGTTGCTACATTCTCAACTGTCGTCCCGGACAAGCGCAGCGAAGCGGCGCGCCGATCCGGGACCCATAGCCCCAGGGAGACATTTGGCGAAGACCCGGAGTTACGAGCTTCGCGCGACAACTTCTCCCTGGGGTTATGGATCCCCGCGTTCGCGGGGATGACGAATGAGTTTGTGGCGACTTCCTCCGCCCTCGGCAGGCCTTGTTTTCTTCAAATTGCGCCGCAATTGATGTATCCAGATAAGCCAATGGTCACGCTGTGACGGCACAACGCGCCTGGCCTTTCATTTGGAGATATTGCGATGTCGCTCGATTCGGACATCATCGTCGATCGCCGCAGGATCCGTCGCAAGCTGACGTTCTGGCGCGTGGCCGCCGCCCTGATCGCGATCGCGGCGATCGCAGGCTTCGCGCTGATCGCGACGCCCGGCGCGCGCGGCACGTTCGCAGCCGCCGGCTCGATCGCTCGCGTTCAGATCGAAGGCCTGATCCGCAGCGATTCCGACCGCACGCAGGCGCTGGAGCGATTGGAGAATTCGCAGGCCGCCGCGGTCATCGTCCATATCAACTCGCCGGGCGGCACCACCGCCGGCTCCGAGCAGCTCTACGATTCGCTGGTGAGGCTGAAGGCGAAGAAGCCGCTCGTCGTCGTGGTCGAAGGCCTTGCCGCTTCCGGCGGTTACATCACGGCGATTGCGAGCGACCACATCATCGCCCAGCAGAGCTCGCTGGTCGGCTCGATCGGCGTGCTGTTCCAGTTTCCCAACGTCTCGGAGCTGCTGAAGACCGTCGGCGTCAAGGTCGAGGAGGTAAAGTCCTCGCCGCTGAAGGCCGCGCCCAACGGCTTCGAGCCGACCAGCCCGGAGGCGCGCGCCGCGCTCGATGCGCTGGTGAAGGATTCCTACGCCTGGTTCAAGGGCCTGGTGAAGGAACGGCGTGGCATGGATGACACGCAGCTCGAAAAAGTCGCCGATGGCCGCGTCTTCACCGGGCGCCAGGCAATCGATCTCAAGCTGATCGATCAGCTCGGCGACGAGAAGACCGCGGTGACCTGGCTGGTCGAACAGAAGGGCGTCAAGAAGGGACTCACCGTCCGCGATTACAAGCTTCAGCCGCGCTTCAGCGATTTGCCGTTCCTCAAGGCGGCGGCTGCCGTGACGCTGGAAGCGCTCGGTTTAGGCTCGATTGCGCATCAGATCGGGCAAACCGGTGTCGCGCAGGCCGTGGACCGGTTCGGAATGGATGGAATGCTGGCCCTGTGGCAGCCGGCGGCGTCAAACTGACCGGGGTCGGGCGAGCGCCAAAGGCTTTTCCCGTCTCGCGGGTGTCGAGTCAGCCCGCTTTTTCGGCATTTGTCACGTATTTTCACGACGCTCAACCTTGATTTAGCGTCTTGACAGATCACGGTATTTTCACGGAAATGGTCATCCGCACGCTTCCGGGTCCTATCTCTCGATGATCAAATCCGAACTTGTTCAGCGTATCGCCGAGCACAACCCGCATCTGTACCAGCGGGATGTCGAGAACATTGTGAATGCGATTCTCGAAGAGATCGTAGCAGCCCTCGCGCGCGGTGATCGCGTCGAGTTGCGCGGCTTCGGTGCCTTCTCGGTCAAGCATCGCCCTGCACGCGCCGGGCGTAATCCACGCACCGGCGCCCATGTGCCCGTCGACCAGAAGAGTGTTCCGTTCTTCAAGACCGGCAAGGAAATGCGCGAGCGGCTGAATCGCGACCATCCGGATCCCGGCGCGCCGGATTAAGGCCGTCGTCGACTGTCGTCCGGGCTTAACCGAACGGCCGCATGATGCGGCAGCAAGCTTGATTCAAGACGAGCGATCGCGATGCGAAAGTTCCTGACCGCGCTGATCGTGATCCCGCTGGGCCTGATCCTGGTGGCCTTCGCCGTTGCCAACCGGCATTTCGTCACGGTCTCCTTCGACCCCTTCATCTCGGACGATCCGTCGCTGTCGGTCACTCTGCCGCTGTTCCTGCTGCTGATCCTGGTGGGCGCCCTCGGGGTCCTGGCAGGCGGCTGCGCGGTCTGGTTCGACCAGCGCCACTGGCGGCGCGCGGCGCGCCGGAACGATGCGGATGCGCGGGCTGCCAGGCTCGAACTGGCCGATCTGCGGGCCCAGGCGGCCGCAGCGAAACCCGAGGTCCAGCGCCTCCCCGTCCCCGCCGGGGTCGGCCTTTACGGGCCCGTCGGGCGAGACAAGCAGCGCGCGACGTTGTAGAAGCGGCCCCGACAGAAAACCCTGTTTTCCGGCCGCGGACCTGCGGCCTCCAGCTGCTTCGAGACCATGTCCCTGCTCGTTAAAATCTGTGGCCTGTCCACGCGCGAAACGCTTGAAACAGCGCTCGACGCGGGCGCCGACATGGTGGGATTCGTCTTCTTTCCGCCGTCGCCGCGGCACGTCGCACTGGAGCTTGGCCGTGATCTCGGTCGCCAGGTGAAGCGGCGCGCCCTCAAGGTCGCACTCACGGTCGATGCCGACGATGCCACGTTCGACAACATCATGGATGCCCTGTCGCCGGACATCTTTCAGCTCCACGGCAAGGAGACCGTGGCCCGGCTGCGCGACATCAAGCAGAAGTTCGGTCGCCCGGTGATGAAGGCGCTGCCGGTCGAGACCGCCGCCGATCTCGCCGTCCTGCCCGGCTATGCTGCGGTCGCCGACCGCATCCTGTTCGACGCGAGGCCGCCCAAGGACGCAACGCGGCCGGGCGGGCTCGGCGCCCCCTTCGATTGGCACCTTCTGCAAAACCTGGAGCTCGGGCTGCCGTATATGGTTTCGGGCGGTCTCCATGCAGGGAACGTCGCCGAAGCCGTTCGGGTCACCCGCGCCGGCGGCGTCGACGTCTCCTCCGGTGTCGAGAGCGCTCCCGGCGTCAAGGATCCGGAGATGATCAAAGCCTTCATTCGCGCAAGCCGCGCCACGCAAGAATTGAGCGTCCGATGAACATCGCCAAACCAAACTCCTACCGCAGCGGCCCCGACGAGCGCGGCCATTTCGGCATTTTCGGCGGACGCTTCGTCGCCGAAACCCTGATGCCGCTGATCCTCGATCTGGAGAAGGCCTACACCGAGGCCAAGGCCGATCCGGCCTTCCAGGCCGAGATGGACGGCTATCTCAAGAACTATGTCGGCCGGCCCTCGCCGCTGTATTTCGCCGAGCGCCTGACCGAGCATCTCGGCGGCGCCAAGATCTATCTGAAGCGCGAAGAGCTCAATCACACCGGTTCGCACAAGGTGAACAACGTGCTCGGCCAGATCATGCTGGCGCGGCGCATGGGCAAGAAGCGCATCATCGCCGAGACCGGCGCCGGCCAGCACGGCGTCGCCACCGCGACATTGTGCGCGCGGTTCGGGCTCGAATGCATCGTCTACATGGGCGCGGTCGACGTCGAGCGGCAGCAGCCCAACGTGATCCGCATGGAGATGCTGGGCGCGACGGTGATGCCGGTGCAGTCGGGCACGCGCACGCTGAAGGACGCCATGAACGAGGCGCTGCGCGACTGGGTCACCAACGTGCACAACACCTTCTACTGCATCGGCACGGTGGCGGGCCCGCATCCCTATCCGATGCTGGTGCGCGATTTCCAATCGATCATCGGCAACGAGACCAAGGCGCAGATGCAGGAGATCGAAGGCCGCCTGCCGGATTCGCTGGTCGCCTGCATCGGCGGCGGCTCGAACGCGATGGGCCTGTTCCATCCGTTCCTCGACGATCCCTCCGTCGAGATCTTCGGCGTCGAAGCCGCGGGCCACGGGCTCACGCAGCTGCATGCGGCCTCGATCGCCGGTGGCCGTCCCGGCGTTCTGCACGGCAACCGCACCTATCTCCTGATGGACGCGGACGGCCAGATCCAGGATGCGCATTCGATCTCGGCCGGCCTCGATTATCCCGGCATCGGCCCCGAGCATTCCTGGCTGCACGAGATCGGCCGCGTCAACTATCTCTCCGCGACCGATGACGAGGCGCTCGCCGCGTTCCAGCTGCTGTCAAAGCTGGAAGGCATCATCCCCGCGCTCGAGCCCGCGCATGCCATCGCCAAGGTGATGGAGCTCGCACCAAAGCTTCCCAAAGATCACCTGATGGTCGTCAACCTCTCCGGCCGCGGCGACAAGGACGTCCCGCAGGTCGGCGACATCCTGAAGGGCAAGAGCAAGTGACCACGCGTATCGACACCCGTTTTGCAGAATTGAAGAAGCAGGGCCGCTCGGCCTTTGTCACCTTCCTGATGGCAGGCGATCCCGATCCGGCAACGTCGCTCGAGATCATCAAGGCGCTGCCGAAGGCAGGCGCCGATGTGATCGAGATCGGCATGCCCTTCACCGATCCGATGGCCGACGGTCCGTCGATCCAGGCCGCGGGCCTGCGCGCGCTCAAGGCCGGCATGACGTTGAAGAAGACGTTGGAGCTCGTGCGCGGCTTCCGCAAGGACGACAATGCCACGCCGATCGTGCTGATGGGCTACTACAATCCGATCTACATCTACGGCGTCGACAAATTCCTGGTCGATGCGAAGAGCGCGGGCGTCGATGGCCTGATCATCGTCGACCTGCCGCCGGAAGAAGACGAAGAGCTCTGCCTGCCCGCGATGAAGGCCGGCCTCAACTTCATCCGCCTGGCGACGCCGACCACCGACGACAAGCGTCTGCCGGCCGTGCTCGCCAACACCTCAGGCTTCGTCTACTACGTCTCGATCACCGGCATCACCGGTGCTGCGGCCGCGGACTCCTCGGCCGTCAGCGAGGCGGTTGCCCGCATCAAGCGGCATACGAAACTGCCGGTCTGCGTCGGCTTCGGCATCCGGACGCCGGAGACCGCGCGCTCCATCGCCTCGCATGCGAACGGCGCCGTGGTCGGCACCGCGCTGGTCGACGCGCTCAAGAGCAGTCTTGATGCGGAAGGCCGCGCGACCGCCAAAACCGTTAACGCCGTTGCCGAGCTGACGGCGTCCCTGGCCCAGGGCGTCAGGGGCGCGCAACAGGCGGCGGAATAGGCCATAATTCCGCTTCCAGGGCGGGCGACACGGCGGCTTGCCGGGCAACGGCCCGGCCGCCATATATCCCTTCAGGCGATCCCCGGGCGGGGGTCGCACATCGGAGCAAACCATGAACTGGCTTACCAATGTGGTCCGGCCGAAAATCCGCAACATGCTGCGGCGGGAGACGCCGGAGAATCTGTGGATCAAGTGCCCGGATTCCGGACAGCTCGTGTTCTACAAGGACGTCGAGGCCAACCAGTTCGTCATCCCCGGCTCGAACTACCATATGCGCATGGGCGCGGTGGCGCGTCTGAAGTCGATCTTCGACAACGAGACCTGGTTCGACGTCGCATTGCCTGACGTCACCCCCGATCCGCTCAAGTTCCGCGACGAGAAGAAATATGTCGACCGCATCAAGGATGCGCGCGCGCGAACCAATTTGAACGACGCGGTCAAGGTCGGCTACGGCAAGCTCGAAGGCGCCGCCGTCGTCATCGCCGTGCAGGATTTCGATTTCATGGGCGGCTCGCTCGGCATGGCCGCTGGCGAGGCCCTCGTGCGCGGGCTCGAGCTCGCGGTCGAGAAGAAGTCGCCGTTCATCGTCTTCGCCGCATCCGGCGGCGCGCGGATGCAGGAAGGCATCCTGTCGCTGATGCAGATGCCGCGCACCACGGTCGGCGTGCAGATGCTGCGCGAGGCCAAGCTGCCCTACATCGTCGTGCTGACCAACCCGACCACCGGCGGTGTCACCGCGTCCTATGCGATGCTGGGCGACGTGCAGATCGCCGAACCCGGCGCGCTGATCGGCTTTGCCGGCGCGCGCGTGATCGAGCAGACCATTCGCGAAAAGCTTCCCGAGGGTTTCCAGCGCGCCGAGTACCTGAAAGAGCACGGCATGGTCGACATGGTCGTGCACCGCCACGATTTGCGCCCGACCCTGGCGCGGCTTTGCCGTCTCCTGACAAAGGCGCCCGCGCTGGAAAGTGCATCCAAGTCAGCGCAGCCTGTCGTCAGCCCGGCGCAGATCGTATCGGCCCCGGAAGTGGCGCCGGCCGCGCCGCACGCGTGAACGCTTCCGCGGACAATGCAAAGCCGCCGCTCGGCGAATTGATCGGGCGGCTGTCGGCCCTGCATCAGAAGCGCATCGATCTCGGGCTCGAGCGGATGCACCGCCTGCTCGAGCGGCTCGGCCACCCTGAACGCAAGCTGCCGCCGGTAATCCACATCGCCGGCACCAACGGCAAGGGCTCGACGCTCGCTTATCTGCGCGCGACGCTGGAGGCGGCAGGCCTGCGTGTCCACGCCTATACCTCGCCCTATCTCGTCCGCATCAACGAATGTTTCCGGATCGGCCGCGTCGGCGGCGGCATGCTCGTCGGCGATGATGAGTTGCGTGCGGCGCTCGAAGAGGTCGAGCGCGTCAATGCCGGCGAGCCTGCGACCGTGTTCGAGCTGAAGACCGCGGCCGCCTTTCACCTGTTCGCACAGAACCCGGCCGATGTGGTGCTGCTCGAAGTCGGCCTCGGCGGCCGGCTCGATTCGACCAATGTCATCGATACGCCGGCGGCCTGCGTGATCACGCCCGTCAGCATGGATCACATGGACTTCCTCGGTGATACGCTGACCTCCATCGCGGGCGAGAAGGCCGCGATCATCAAGCGCGGCGTGCCCGTGGTTTGCGCGGAGCAGGCGCCGGAAGCGATGGCCGTGATCGAGGCGCAGGCGAGGCGCATGCGCGCGCCGCTGTTTGCCTCGAACGAGAGCTGGCATGTCAATGTCGAGCACGGGCGCCTGGTCTATTCCGACGAGCGTGGCCTGATGGATCTCACCGCGCCGCGCCTGTTCGGTCGTCACCAGTTCGACAATGCCGGCCTCGCGATCGCGACGCTGCGCGCGATTCCCACATTCAAGGTCGATCATGCGGCGTTCGAGGCCGGCATCGTCGGCGCGGAATGGCCGGCGCGGATGCAGCGCATCACCTCGGGCGAGCTGCTCGGCCTCGGACCGCAGGGGTCGGAGCTCTGGCTCGATGGCGGCCACAATGCGGAGGGCGGCCGCGTCGCGGCGGCGGCGCTTGGTGATCTCGAAGAGCGGGTGTCGCGGCCGCTGGTGGTGATATCAGGCATGATGGCCAACAAGGACGCGCAGGCCTTCCTCGCCAATTTCGCCGGCCTCACCCGTCACATCATCGCGGTACCGATTCCCGACATCGAAAACGTGATGCCGGTCGACCGGCTCGCGGACGCCGCGCGCAGCCTCGGCATGCGCGTCGAGATCGCGCCCGGCATCGAGGCCGCATTGCGCGGGCTGTCGAAGCTCGCCTACGAAGTGCCGCCGCGAATCCTGATATCAGGCTCGCTCTATCTCGCCGGCCATGTGCTTGATATCAACGGCACGCCTCCTGCATAGGTAGTTTCGTGTCCCGGACGCGCTGCAACGCGCAAGCGTTGCTGCGCAGAGCCGGGACCCAGAATGCCGCCACATGGGCCCCGGCTCTGCAGCGCACCACACTCGACGATGCTTCGCATCGCGAGGTACGTACTGCGCCGCGTCCGGGGCACGAGAGTGAGAATGCCGATGCGTTTTGCCGCGATAGCGGACGTCCATGGAAACCACCTCGCGCTGGAAGCGGTGCTTG
Source organism: Bradyrhizobium betae (assembly GCF_008932115.1). Taxonomy (NCBI): domain Bacteria; kingdom Pseudomonadati; phylum Pseudomonadota; class Alphaproteobacteria; order Hyphomicrobiales; family Nitrobacteraceae; genus Bradyrhizobium; species Bradyrhizobium betae. Next base: position 3,119,367 of record NZ_CP044543.1, on the reverse strand, counting down.
CCGACATCCACGCGCAAGGCATCTCCGACATCGTCAATCTCGGCGACATGCTGAGCGGCCCGCTCGATGCGCGGCGAACCGTCGAGATCCTGATGAGGATCGACGCCGTGCACGTGCTCGGCAATCACGATCGCTATCTGCTCGACCGCCCGCCGGAGAAGATGGGCTCGTGGGATCGTCCCGCCTACGACGCGCTCGATGCTGCGCAACTCGACTGGCTGCGCGCGCAGCCGAAGACGCGCGTCTTTCGTGATCAGGTGTTTCTCTGCCATGCGACGCCCGGGAATGACGAGGTCTATTGGCTCGATACCGTGCATCCCGATGGTACGGTGGCGCTATCGCCGCTGGACCGGATCGAGCAGTTCGCGCAAGGCATCACGCAATCGCTGATCCTGTGCGCCCACACCCATCTCGCTCGTGCGGTGCGGCTTCGCGATGGCCGGCTGATCGTCAATCCCGGCAGTGTCGGCAGCCCCGGCTATCGCGACGTGCATCCATTCCCGCATGTCGTCGAAGCCGGCACGCCGCACGCGCGCTATGCGATCCTCGAATTGGCGGATGGTGCCTGGCAGGTGACGTTCCGCCACATCGCCTACGATCATGAAACGATGGCCGCGCTGGCACGCCGCAACAATCAACCCGAACTGGCGAACGCGCTGGCGACGGGGCGGATCAAGTAGCCCCTCCGTCATTCCGGGGCGATGCGAAGCATCGAGCCCGGAATGACAGGCATCTGGCTTTGGGCAAGGCCAAAACAAAACGGCCGGCTTTCGCCGGCCGTTGCACAAACTCTTGCGCGCCGCGGATCAGACCGCCGACGTGATCCACTGCTGGAGCTTCGCCTTCGGCGCTGCGCCGACCTGGCGGGAGGCCATCTCGCCGCCCTTGAAGATCATCAGGGTCGGGATCGACATCACGCCATACTTCGACGCGGTCTTCGGGCTCTCGTCGACGTTGAGCTTCACGATCTTGACCTTGTCGCCCATCGCGCCGGCGATCTCGTCGAGCGCGGGGGCGATCATGCGGCAGGGGCCGCACCACTCGGCCCAGAAATCGACGACGACGGGACCGTTCGCCTTGAGCACTTCGGCTTCGAAATCGGTGTCGGAAACCTTGCCAACGGCCATGGGAGTACCTCGTTCGGTTGAAAGAGAATCGGCGCGACCTGGAATCGCGCCGGGGATCATGGAGCCAACCTATGAACGGCCCCTTGCCGGGTCAAGGACGCTCACGCCGACATGAAGGGATGCCAGCGCCGCGTCCAGCGCGGGGGCTGAAATCTCCATATATTCAAGGGCCTCGGTCCAGAGCAGGACGGTCCTGACCGGCTTTTGGGGATAAAGCCGCGCCAGCACCGCCCGGTACAGTGCGAGCTGCCGGACATAGGCGGCAGGGGCTTCCGCGGCGTTTTTGGGCGCGGCCTGATTGGTCTTGAAATCGACGATCAGGACCTCGTCCGGACGAACGACCAGCCGGTCGATCTGCCCCGACACCAGCGCCGGGGCGCGGCCCGGCCGCTCCAGCCGGCCGACGATGGCGACCTCCGCCCGGCTGCCGGCTGCAAAGACGGCTGCGAAGCGCGGCTCGGCGATCAGGGCGAGCACCTTGTCGGCCAGCGCCGTGCGGTCGGCCTCCGGCCAGTTCGCGGCGTTGCGCGCCATGAAGCCGAGCGCGGCCTCGCGCCGGCGCTCCATGGCAATGTCGGGCAGGGATTGCAGCAGCCGGTGCACCAGCGTGCCGCGTTGCAGCGCCAGCGCGCGAGACTGGACTGATTCGCCTGATCGCACGCTGCGGCCCTCCTCGGCCGACTGGCCGGAGGGACGCACCGGATCGTCGTCGATCATCTCGCGCGGCGCCGGCGTCCGCAGCCAGCCGGGCAACGCGATCGTCTGGTCCACCGCTGTGGCGGGCGTGCCCTGCGCAGCGACATCCTCGGGCCGGGCGAACCTCGTCACCTTGCCGAGCGGCGTCTCGATCGTCTGCTTGTCGAGGCCTGAGCCTTTGAGCCCGGTGTCGATCAGGTCGTACCAGCTCAGCTTGCGCACCGTCTTCATGTTGCCAGGCATGCAGCCGCCGACGATCAGCCGGTCGGCCGCGCGCGTCATCGCGACATAGAGCAGGCGGCGATATTCGTCTTCGGTCTCCTCGATCATCGCCTTGCGCCCGTCGGCGACGGGCTTCGGATCATCCGCCTTGCGCCCCGCCCAGACCACGACCTCGCCGCCATTGCCGCGCGGCACGTGGATCAAGCGGACCCGCTGCGAATCCGCCGGCGAGGACGTGGTGTCGACCATGAACACAACGGAGGCCTCGAGGCCCTTGGCGCCGTGCACCGTCATCACCCGCACCTCGTCGCGCGAGATCTCCATGTCGCGCTTCACCTCGGTGTCGGCCGAGCGTAGCCAGGCCATGAAGCCCTGCAGCGAGGCCGGCGCCTTGCGCTCGTAGTTCAGTGCGAGCTCCAGGAACTCGTCGAGCGCGTCGTTGGCCTCATGGCCGAGCCGTCGCAGGATGCGCGCGCGTCCGCCGTCGCCGCCGAGCAGCCAGCCATAGAAGGCGAATGGCGTTTCATCGCGTGCGCGCGCTTCGCAGGCTTCGAGCCGCCGCAGCACGGTCGTGAATTTCTCGCTTCCAGCCGCATGCACGCCCAGCGCGCGGCGCAGCGATCCCTTGCGATCATGGGCGAGCTGAAACAGATCGTCGTCATCGAGCCCGAACAACGGGCTCTTCAGCGCCACCGCGAGCGCGAGATCATCCTGTGGCAGCAGCAGTGCGTCGGCGAGGTTCATCAGATCGATGATGCCGATATGCTCGGTGAGCTTGAGCCGGTCGGCGCCGGCGACCGGGACGCCCGCGTGCTTCAGCGCCTGGATCACCGCGTCGAACGCATTGCCGCGCCGGCGCACCAGGATCAGCATGTCGCCATAGCGCAGCGGGCGCCGCTCGCCTTCGTGTCCGGTCAGCGTGCCGCTCTCGACCAGCCGCTTGATCTCGGCCTGGATGCGGCGGGCGAGCTTGACCTCGGGGCTGGTGACGGCGACGCCGTCGAACGGCGCACGCCAGCCCTCGATGTCCTGCCTGTCGTCGGCTTGCGCCAGGTCCCACAGCTCGATCACGCTCGGGCCAGCATCGGCGAGCGCGTTATGCAGGGGATGGCCGATCTCGACGGAATGGATGCTCTTGTAGATCGCGGGATCGCGGAAGACGTGGTCGACCGAGTGCAGGATCGCAGCGCCCGAGCGGAACGAATAGGTGAAGGCGACGGGATCGAATTTCAGCCCGGCCGCGGTGAACTTGCGGTGCAGCTCGCGCCGCCGCGCGTCGAACTCGTGCGGGGCCGCGCCCTGGAACGAGAAGATCGACTGCTTCTCGTCGCCGACCGCGAAGACCGTGCGGTTCAGCCCCTCGCGCGCGCCTTCGCCGGCCGTGAACTCGGAGATGATGTGCGCGACGATGTCCCATTGCCGCGGGCTGGTGTCCTGGGCTTCGTCGATCAGTACGTGGTCGACACCGCGGTCGAGCTTGTAGTGCACCCAGCCCGAAGCGACGCGGTTCAGCATCGCCAGCGTCTTGTCGATGAGGTCGTCGTAGTCGAGCAGGCCGCGCTCCTGCTTCTCGCGCCGATAGTTTGCGGCGGCTGCGGTCGCGATGTGCAACAGAGCTGCGGTGCGGTCGCGCATGGACACCGCGCGGCGCTTCTCGATCAAGCCGCTGACGCGCTGCGCCTCATTCTCGAACAGGCGCGCGACGGACGGGTTGTGCTCGCCAAATTTCTTGGTCAGCACCGCCTTGCGCGGCAGCTTCTCGTCGGTGAGGAAGACGCCGAGATAGGCGTCGACCTGCGCGGCGCCGGAAAACACCTTCGCCTCGCGGAGCCGGCTGGCCTGGTCGTTGTCGGACTTGCTGCCGTCCTCCAGCGCAAACGCGATGTCGTCCCAGCGCGATCGCGGCAGGAACGGGCCGTCGAGAATCTCCGTCTCGACGTGTTCGATGCGGTCGCTCGCATCCACACCCAGCGCCGCCGCCATCTGCACGGCCGCCGCTTCCGCATTGCCGGCCTCGTCGGTCCAGGCCATGAAATGGTCGCGGCTGAGACAGGCCTCGCGCACGACCTCCTTGAAGGTGACATCGGCGGCGCTCGCCATCGCGGTCAGCAGCGCGCGGCCGGTGACGCTGTCCGGATCGCGCGCGGCCTCCAGCAGCACCTTCAGATTGGCGCGCTCCATCATGTCGGTCTGGTCGCGCTCGTCGATCACGGCGAAGCGCGCGGGAACGTTGGCCTCGAACGGGAATTGCTGGAGCAGTCGGGTGCACAGCGCGTGGATGGTCTGCACCTTCAGCCCGCCCGGCGTCTCCAGCGCACAGGCGAACAGCTTTCGTGCTTCGCGCCGCAGTTTTGCGGTGGGAAACGGGATCCCGACCGCGACAATGGCCCTCGTGAGCGCATCGTCGTCCAGCGTCACCCAATGGCCAAGCGTGGTGAACACGCGCTCGGCCATGTTAGCCGCGGCAGCCTTGGTGAAGGTGATGCAGAGGATCTTTTCCGGTGGCACGCCCGACAGCAGAAGGCGGATCACGCGCTGCACCAGCACGTGCGTCTTGCCCGAGCCGGCATTGGCCGACACGAAAGCCGACGCGGTCGGATCGGACGCACGCGCCTGACGCGCGCGCACCTCCTCCGGGATGGGGCGCGGCAGCTTCACCATTCCTCGATTCCCAAACCGCCGGCCGCGGACCATTCCTTGATCCGGGCGAGATCGTCATAGGTGCCGTAGCGGTTGGTCCACATCGGCAGGTTCAGCGAGGTGTAGGGCTGGTTCTCGTCGTCGAAGGCGCGGATCAGTACCTCCAGCTTGGCCCTCGCCTCCGCGGCGGCGGTGTCCGGCGGCTGCGGCTCGTCGCTCTGCTTGAACTTCAGCTCGAGGATGCGTTCTTCGCCCGGCGGATTGTTGCCGCTCAGGCGGACATAGACCAGCTGGCTCACCGAGGAGCCGGCATCGATATCGGGAAAACCGCCCTCGCGCAGGATCGCGGCTTCCAGCGTGAGCTGCGGTGACAGGCCCATGCGGACCTGCTTGCCGGTCGGCGGCTGTCCGGTCTTGTAGTCGAGGATGGCATAGCCTCCGCCCCGACGCCGTTCGATGCGATCGGCGCGTGCAGTGAGAATGAAGCTGCGCTCGTTGTCGAGCCCGATCGAAATCCTGCCCTGGGTCTCCGCCGTGATCGTCTCGATCGCCTCGCGCCGCACCGTCTCCCATTCGCCGAACCAGCGCGCGATGCGCTGGAAGCGCGGCCACCACAGCGCTTTCGCCTCGGGCCGCTCCATCAGCGGCGCGAAATACTTCTCGCCGATCGCGCGCAGCACGCGGGCGGGATCGGCGGGCAGATGCGTGGAATGGGTTTCCGTGAACTCGCCGAGCGCATCGTGAATCGCCGAGCCGCGGTCGGCGGCCGACAACGGCATGTCGACGGGATCGAGCGCGGCGAGCTTCAGGATGCGTTTGGCGTAGATGGTGTAGGGATCGCGCAACCAGTCTTCTATTTCGGTCACCGACATTCTCATCGGCCGTGTCGCGCGCGGTGGTCGCGGCTCGGGCTGCTTGACCGGTTCGACCTCCTCGGGCTGGTCGAGCGCTTCGGCGAATTTCACGTATTTTTCGCCGGCGCGAATGGCCGCTTTCCAATGCTCCTCGCCCGCGACGGCCTCGAGCCGGTGCAGGAAGCGCGAGGCCACCGCCGGTGCGCCGCCGGCCTTGGCGGAGTGGGTGAGAATGACTTCGCCGCCGCCGAGCAGCTGCGCGAAATCGTGGGCGGAAAGGCCGATGCGGCGCTCCGGCAGGTCGAGGCCGAGCTCGTGCCGCATCGGTCGGCTGAGCCAGGGATCGATGCGCGGCGCCGGCGGCCAGACGCCTTCAATCAGGCCGCCGACGATGATGCGATCGGCTTGCATCAGGCGCGATTCCAGCGGGCCGTAGATCTGCAGCCGCGCGCCGGGCTTGTCACGCCGCCGCACGGCGCGGTCGCCGAAGGCTGTCTGGAACAGTTCGGGATAGTCGGCCAACTGCACCATCAGCCCGCTGGTCGTGCCGCCGCGCAGCAGATCGTCGAAGGCGCCGGCGAGCGCGAGGCCTTCGCGCTCCTCGAAGGCCAGCGGGATACCCTGCTCGTCGCGCGACAGCTCGATCAGGATCTCGCGATGCCGATGCGCGAGTTCGGCGAAGTCATACGGTTTTGATGATGCCAGGCTCTCGATCGGTGCCAGCACCTTTTGCAGGATATCGATCAGCGCCTGGATCCGCTCGATGTCCGGCGCCTTGAGACGCGCGCGCGGCTCGGCGTGATGGAGTGAGGAGACCTCCTTGCGCTCGAGCTTCGCAAGCTCCTCGCGGAAGCGGTTGAATTCCCGCAGCAGGCCGGCCGTGCCAGCGGGTGGCCGCGTCCCGCGCAGGAGCGCGAGCTCCAACCCTTCGATCGCCGTCTTCCACGCGCCGGGCGCGCGGCCGAGCCGGCACAGCGGATGCTTCAGCATCGCCAGCAGCGTCGGCGGCTCCAGGCCCTTGGTCGCCGCCTCCGCCGCCAGACGTGCGAAGGTTCCGGCAGACGTTTCCATCAGCACGTCGCCGCCGGAATCGTCGAAGGCGAGATCCCATCGAGTCAGCGCCGCCATCACCCGCCGCGCCAGCGCGCGGTCCGGCGTTACCAGCGCCGCCGATTTTTCGAGATGCCGCGCCTCGCGCATCGCAATGGCGATTGCGAGTGCTTCCATTTCAGGATTGGGGGCTTCGACGACGGCGAGATCTGTCATGCCGCCGGCGATCCTGGCGGCGACATCCGGCTGCTTGAGCCGGTCGTACCAGACCTCCGTCCTCGTGGACGGCCGCATCGATTCCGAGGCCAGCAGGTCGCGGCCGCCGTCCGCGGGCGACTGGAGGATCTCGACGTCGCCGCGCTTGATGCCAAAACGATCCAGCAGCGCATGCAAGGCATATTGCGGATGGTTCGAGGCCGGATGCTCGACGAATTTTCCGAGTGAGTCGCGCACGCCGCCGATAGTCCGCCAGGCGTCGTCGTCGAGATCGGTGTCGAGGCCCGGCAGCACGACGGCGCCGTGCGGCAGCGAGGCGACCGCATGCAGGAATTTTGCGGTGGCCGGCATCGAGCCGGTTGATCCGGCCGCGATCACGGGGCCACGGGGATGCGTAGTCAGCCGGTTGGCCTCCGCCGCGATCAGGAGATCGCGCCGCGCCGCAGGCTCGATCCGGTTGATCTCTGCGAGGTGGCCGGGCCAGGCGATGCGCGCGATGCGCAGGAATTCGAGCGAATGCTGCCAGTAGCGGTCGAGCATATCAGGCACGAGGCCGTCGAGCGCGCTCCAGTCGACGCCGCGCGTGACCATGTCGTCGATCAGGCGCGCGAGGTCGCCGGCCAGCGCCAGCGTCGAGGCCGGGCCGCCGACCACCAGCGGCGACAACACCGGGCCCTTGGCCCAGGCGGCGACGAGCTGCGCCAGCGTCAACCGCCGTTCGAGCTCGCCGAGCCGCGGCGGAATGTCGAGCGGCGTTGCGCCGGAAAACTGCTCGCCTTCGTCGGCGAAAGCCAGCTCGTCCTCGTCGATGTCGCCGAGCGCGACGATGCGCGGCAGCACCACGGCATCGGCCTCCATCTCGTCGAGGAAGATCTCGCGGACGACGCGCATGGCGCGTCGTGTCGGCAGGTACAGCGTGGCATCGGCCAGCCGCGCCGGCTCCTTGCGCGCCTCGAATCCGTCGACCAGCCGGCCGTCGAGCAGGGCCGTGACGACCGTGCGCAGGAACGGAACTGAGAGGGGAACGCTGAAAACGCGCATGGCTGCCTGATTCGAAGGATCAGGCGCCAATATAGGGAGGCGGACTCAAATGGATATGGGTGGAGGGGAGATCATCCCCGCTGTTCGTCGGGCAGGGACAGGTGTCATCATCCGCGAAGGCGGATGATCCAGTATTCCACAGGCGGTAAAGTCCTGGCCGAGAAGCCGCGGCGTACTGGATGCCCCGCCTTCGCGGGGCATGACAGCGGTGCGAGTGGCGGGCGGCTTACGCCACGCTCTCCAGAAACGCTTCTTCCGCCGCGTGCACCGCATCGGGCGTCCCGACATGCATCCAGACCCCGTCGAGGCGCAGGCCGAACAGCCGGTCCTGCTCGTTCGCGCGGTCGAACATTCTGGTCAGCGAGAATTCGCCCTGCGGCGCATCGGCGAAGATCGACGGGGACAGGATCGCCGCGCCCGCATAGACGAACGGAACGACCTCCTTTTCCTTGCGCTTGCGCAGGGCGCCGTCGGGCAGCATGCCGTAATCGCCGCGGCCGCTATAGCCGATGCTGGTCGCGGTCGGCGCCATCAGCAGCAGGATGTCCATCCGCGCGGGGTCGAAGTTTTCCGCAAGCCGCGCCAGATTGGAGCGCACGCCGTCGATCCACAGCGTGTCGGAATTGACGTGGAAGAACGGCGCGTCGCCGAGCAGCGGCAATGCCTTGACCACGCCGCCGCCGGTGCCGAGCACCTGGTCGCGCTCGTCGGAGATGGTGACGCGCGGATGCTGGCGGGACGCGACGTGATTGATGATCTGGTCCGGCAAATAGTGCACGTTGACGACGGCCTCGGTCACACCGGCCTCGCCGAGCTTGTCGAGCACATGGTCGAGCAGCGGCTGGCCGGCCACGGGCACCAGGGGCTTGGGCATCTTCTCCGTCAACGGACGCATACGCAGGCCGAACCCCGCGGCGAGCACCATGGCTTTGGTCGGTTTGACGGACATCCTTCGCTTTCCTGGACTCGTCTCTGTCAGATTCCTGAAATTCGTATTCGCGGCAATCCTAGCACGGGCCTCATCTGGCCGCACCGCGTCTTAACCGCCATAGCCAGCTGCCGTGACGGTTGTACGACGGGTGTTGCCGTTACGCCCCGACCGATGTGGAACGCGCCTTTTTCTTCCTGTCGCCGACCTTCAGGAAATTGACGCCGATCTGGTCGCCATTGACCCAGGCCAGCTCGCAGCGCCGGTACGCGAGCCCGGTGGACGACAGCACGAGAAAGAATTCCTTCAGATGGAGGCCTTCGACGGAGCCGTCGATCGTCAGCTTGGCGCCGGTCTCGGAGACGTCCTCCATGGTGCAGTCGCGTCGCCAGGTGCCGTCGATCCCCATCATCTGGGCCGCAATCCCACGTTCGAAAACAACCCTGCTGTTCCCGCGCTGGTCCGTCTTGACCGCCATCTGCCTTGCTCCAGCCCCGTATTTATCCGGCTGCGTTCGGGCGATGATACCGATGGGATGGCTAACAGCCGGTAAATCAGGTTCCGGACCGGGGCGGTGGAACGTTGGCGAGATACCAGTCGCGCAAAGGGCTGAGCGCAGGATGCGCCAGCGAACGCTGGAGATAGGTCCAGATCCGCGGCTGGTGGCGCAGATAATGCGGCTTACCGTCGCGGCGGTTGAGCCGGGCGAAGGTGCCGAGCAAGCGGGTGTTCCGCTGCGCCGACATGATGGCGTAGAGCTCGGCAAAGCCGGCCGGATCGAAGCTCGCATCATCGGCGCGCCGCGCCTTGATGTACCGCGACAGCAGCGTCAGCTCGAGCGCCTCGGGCACGTCGATGCGGGCGTCCTGGAGCAGCGACACCACGTCGTAGGAGTGCGGCCCCAGCACGGTGTCCTGGAAGTCGATCAAGCCGACGCGGGCGATGCCGATACGGTCCGCAAGCCAGATCAGATTTGGCGAGTGATAGTCGCGGATGATCCACGTCTTCGGCGCGGCCAGCGGCTTCTTCAACAGCTCGCGCCACATCGCGAAGAATTCGTCGCGCTTGTCGTCGCTCAGCGGCGCGTTGCGATCGGGCAGATACCATTCCGGCATCAATCCGATCTCGATCAAAAGTGCTTCGATGTCGAAGACGGGAATGTCGTAGGCCTGCCCGTTCAGCGGCAGCATCTCCGGCAACGTCTTGCCGTGCAGCATCGCGAGCACATCGGTCGCGGCTTCATAGCGGTCTACGATCGGCCGCGGCGGATCGCCTTCGATCACGCCCTCGCTGCCAAAGTCCTCGCTGATCAGAAAGCCGTGGTCGAGATCGAAATGATGGATCTGAGGCGCCGAGAGTCCCTGCGCGCGCAGGCCCTCGTCGATCGCGACGAACGGCCTGATGTTCTCGGCGAGATGCACAGCGGCGCTGTAGGATTTTCCGTTGTAGAGCGCGGCGCCGTCCGGGCGCTGCGGAAAGTTCATGAGGATGACGACGCCGTCATCGCGCAGCAGTCGCGCATAGGAGCGGGTCGAGGCGTCGCCGGCCATGCGCTTGCGGCCTGCGTCGATATAGCCGGACCTATCGAGGAAGTCGCGCAACGCCTGCAGCCGCGCAACGACGGCGGCGCTCTTGCCGTAACCGGTGATCTCGGCGGCGCGCGCGTTCGGGCCCAGCGCCGGCCGGTGCGTCAGCGTGATGTCGATGCGATCCCCAGGCATCGCCGACGGCGCGCGCTCCGGCCATTCGATCAGCACCAGCGTGGCATCGGGGAGCGGCGACAGCCCGATCTCCTCGAGTTCGTTCTCGTCCTCGATGCGATAGAGGTCGGCATGCATCACCGGAAATGGCGGCAGCTCGTAGCCCTGCACCAGAGTGAAGGTCGGGCTCGGCACTTCCAGTTCCTCGTCGCCGGCGAGGTAGCGGATCAGGCTGCGGGCGGCCGCAGTCTTGCCGGCGCCGAGATCGCCGGTGAGCGTGATGACATCGCCGGGACCGACCAGCAGCGCGAGGTCGGCCATCAGTTGCGCAGTCGCCGTCTCATTGGGAAGCGCGACGGAGAATGTGGTGGACGCAGTCATTCGGCGGCGTCGCGATGCGCCGCCTGGTCGGTCGGGAAATCGCAGATCACGAGCGTGCCCCGGCCGACGATCGAATCCACCCGCACCTTGCCGCCATGCAGCTCGACGAAGGAACGCACCAGCGACAGGCCAAGCCCGGCGCCGCGGTGACGCGACCCCTGCGAGCGGCTTTCGAACCAGTTGAACACCTTGTCCTTCATGTCGGCAGGTATTCCAGGCCCGGAATCTGTCACGGTGAAGACCACGCTGCCCTCGGTGCGGCGCGCGCTGATGCCGACGGTGGAATCCTGTGGAGAAAACCCGACGGCGTTGGCGAGGAGGTTATAGAGCACCTGCACCACGCGCTTCTCATCGCCGATGAAGCTGCCGATATCGGGCGCGATCTCGACCTTGAGACGGATGCGGTCGGTGGCGAGCCGGTCCTGGATGCCCTCGGCGGCCAGCTCGATGGTCTTGCTGACGTCGACCGGGCCGAGTTCCAGCTTCATGGCGCCGGCGTCGATGGTGGCGAGGTCCAGGATGTTGTTGGTCAGCGCCAGCAGCGCGTTGGTCGATTTGGTGACGTAGTCGAGATATTCGGCCTGCTTCGGCGTCAGCGGCCCCGTGGAGGGATCGCTGAGGAAGTGCGCGAAGCCGATGATGGTGGTGAGCGGCGAGCGCAGCTCGTAGGAGACGTGGTGGACGAAATCCACCTTCATCTGGTCGGCGGCCTCCAGCGCCTCGTTGCGCTCACGCAGCGCACGCTCGACGTTCTCGGTGTCAGTGATGTCCTGGAACGTCAGCATGGTGGCGCCGTCGTGCAGCGGGCGGATCATGCCGTCGAGCACGCTGCCGTCCTTGCGTTCCAGTTTCAGGGGAATGTCGGCGCGGCTCTCGATCGAGGTGACGGCCTCACGGATCTGGCGCCAGACCGCGGGGTCGTCGAACAGCTGGTGGCACCAGCCTTCGACGGTCTGGATATGCGGCTCGTCGCGCATGGCGTCGGCGGACAGCTTCCACATCCGGACGAAGGCCGGGTTGAACAGCTGGGCCTTGCCGTTGCTGCCGAACACCGCGACGCCCTCGGCGAGGCTGTCGAGCGTCTCGCGCTGGACCCGGATCATGCCGTCGAAGCGGCGGGCGAGCTCGAGGCTCTCGGTGACGTCGTCGAACAGATAGGTGACGCCGCCTTCCGGATTCGGCGTGGTGACGACGGAGAGCGCGCGGCCGTCGGGCAGGTACCAGGTGTCCTTGGCGGCCTCCACGGCACGATAGGCCTCGTGCAATTTTGCCTTCCAGGCACGGAAGTCCGGCTGCTCCGGCAGTTTCCGTGCGGCGCGGAGCTGGTCGAGCACGCTGGAATCGTCAGGATTGGCGTCGAGGAAGGTGCGGTCGAGGTCCCACAGCCGCCGGTAGGAATCGTTGTAGAAGGCGAGCCGGCGCTGGCCGTCGAACACGGCGACGCCCGAGGAGAGCTGGTCGAGCGTGCGGCGATGCGCCTCCGCCATCCGCACCAGGGCCGAGCTCAGCGCATCCGCCTCGCTGGCGTCGATCGCGACGCCAACACTGCTGCTGCCGACATTGACCGCGCGGACGTCGTAGATACGCCGCTCGCCGCCGATCACGATGGGCAGCCGGGAGGTGAAGCTGGCGGCCTCTTTCAGGCCGCGGTCCATGGCGGTGCGGTCGGCACTGTCGAGCAGCTCGAGCTTGCGCTCCTGGGCGTCCCCGACGCTGGTCGCCTCCGTTGCGCGGACATAGGCCGGATTGGCGAAAGTGAGCGCGCCGTTCTCGGCCTTGCCCCAGATCGGCCATGGCGCGGCGGCGGCGAAGCCGCGCAGCATCTCGGTCTCGTCGGAGAGCGCCTTGTAGCGCAGATTGGTTTCGGCCAGTTCGCGGCGCAGGCCCGAGAGTTCGCGAATCCTGACAATGGCCTGGCCGCCGATGGCGCGGCCGATGGCCTCCAGCGTGTGACCATGCGCCGTCGTCAGCGTGATCTGGAATCCGTCGCCGCGATCGCGCAGCGCATCGACCGCGTGGTCCATCTGGAGCGCCGGTTCCGGCGGCAGCCAGGTTCCGAACGCGAGCACGCGCTGCGGCGAGGAATCGCGCGGCAGCACCATGGAGATGTCGCCGGAAATCTGCGCGCGGTTGTCGCCGGCCGGCCACGAGATCAGGACCTGCGGCTCGGCGAACAGCAGTGCGCCGAAGCGATCGGCCTGGAGCTGCAGTTCCCCGATCCGCGCGCGCAGCCGCGCCTCGTTCTTCACCGTGCGCACGCGCGTGCGCATCAGCAGGATGGCGGCCACGACCGAGAAACCGAGCAGGGCCAGCGCGGTGGTCAGCACCGCGAGTTCCTGCCGGTTGAAGTCCAGCAATACCGAGAGTGTATCGACGAGGTCGGCAGCCTCAGCCGGCGCAGCCGGCAGCAGCGCCGCGAGAGCGCTTCCAATCATGCCGTTGCGCACGAGCGATGTGCACGACAGCAGCGTCCGACGCATCGACACGATCACGCCTGACATAGTTGCCCCAAGACCGCACGAATCTGACGCGCGGCGACCCCCGTCGCGCGCGCGAATCAAACGACAATACCCTCACCGTGACTCCACCGGTAAGAGTCCAGATCGTGAACGCCGAGGCCGCCCCCCAAAAATGCCGGCGACGCTGTTCCAGCCCACGTCGTTCTTCGGGATGATTCGGCTGGGATTGTCGTGGGTTAGCGGCCGGTCGAGCCGAAACCGCCGGCGCCGCGATCGGTCGCGGACAATGTTGCGGCCGGAACCAGCGTGGCCTGCAGCACGGGCGCGATCACCATCTGCGCGATGCGCTCGCCGCGCTTGATCACGAAGGGGCCCGCGCCGTGGTTGATCAGGATCACCTTGATCTCGCCGCGGTAGTCCGCGTCGATCGTGCCCGGTGAGTTCAGCACGGTGACGCCGTGCTTGGCGGCAAGACCGGAGCGCGGCCGCACCTGCGCCTCGTGCCCGGGCGGCAGCGCGATCGCGAGCCCCGTCGGCACCAGCGCGTATTGGCCGGGGGCGAGCGTCATCGGTTCGCTGTCCGGCACCGCGGCCATCAAATCGAGGCCGGCGGCGTCCGCGGTCTGATAGGCCGGCAGCGGCAGGCCCTCGGCGTGGGCGAGTTGCTGCAGTTCGACAGTGACCTCAGTGCTCAAGATGCGGACTCCGGGGCTTTTCCGGTCACGCTCTTGGCGACATGCGCGACCAGTTCGATGGCGACCTGTTCCTTGGTCATCACCGGCCAGGAATCAACTGCAATCTCGCCGTGCTTCCGACTTATGAGATGAACAGTGTTGCGGTCGCCGCCCATCACGCCTGTTGCGGGCGAGACGTCGTTGGCGACGATCCAGTCGCAGCCCTTGCGGGCCAGCTTGGACTTGGCGTTGTCGATGAGGTGCTCGGTCTCGGCGGCAAAGCCGATCACCAGCGGCGGACGGTTGTCGGTCAGCTTGGAGATCGTGGCGAGGATGTCGGGGTTCTCGACCAGTTGGAGCGGCGGCATGCCGGCCGAGGTCTTCTTCAGCTTCTGCTCGCCTTCGTTGGCGACGCGCCAGTCGGCAACGGCGGCGGCGAAGATGGCGATGTCGGCGGGAAGCGCGGCCTGCACCTGCTCCAGCATCTGCCGCGCCGATTCGACGTGCTTCACCGTGACGCCCCGGGGATCGGCGAGATCGACCGGGCCGCTCACCAAAATCACCTCGGCGCCCGCGGCCTGTGCGGCGGCGGCAATGGCAAAGCCCTGCTTGCCGGAGGAGCGGTTGGCAATGTAGCGCACCGGATCGATCGGCTCGTGCGTGGGGCCTGCGGTGATCAGCACGCGCTTGCCGGCGAGCGGGCGCGGCACCGGCGGCCGCAGCAGGCGCTCGGCGGCGGTGGCGATCTCGATCGCCTCGGACATGCGGCCGACACCGGCCTCGCCCGCCTCGGCCATCTCGCCGGAATTCGGGCCGATCAGCACCACGCCGTCGCGCTGAAGCAAGCCAACGTTGCGGCGGGTCGCCGCGTTGTTCCACATCAGCGGATTCATCGCCGGCGCCAGCAGGATCTTGCGGTTGGTGGCGAGCAGGATGGCGCTGGCGAGATCGTCGGCATGGCCGTTGGCCATCTTCGCCATCAGGTCGGCCGTCGCTGGCGCCACCACGATCAAGTCGCACTCGCGCGCCAGCCGGATATGGCCGGCGTCGAACTCGCTCTGGGGGTCGAACAGATCGGTGTAGACGCGCTCGTGCGAGAGCGCGCTCACCGCCAGCGGCGTGACGAATTGCTGCGCCGCCTTGGTCAGCACGCAGCGGACCTCGATGCGGCGCTCCTTGAGCCGGCGGATCAGGTCCAGCGATTTGTAGGCCGCGATCCCGCCGCCAATGATCAGGGTGACGCTGGCCTCTGCGACGGCGCCGATGCGCTGCGGCGTGGGGGCCGTGGATGGGGCCGGCGGCGGCGCGAACGGCGTCAGCGGCTCCTCGCGGCCCTCGATCAGCTCGCCGAGGATGACCCGCACTTCTTCCTCGACCGACCTGCGGTTCCTGGCCGAGCGCAGGCGCAGATAGGTTTTGACGCCCTCGTCGAGCTTGCGGATGGTCAGGCTTGCCATGACGTCCCTCCAGCACGGATGATAGCGATGCTATCAATCATATGATTGCAGTGCAATCACAGATTCCGGACTGCGATCAGGATTCCGATGAAGGTCGCGGCGATGATCCAGAGCGCGACGGTGCGCCAGCGGTTCTTGCGGCCCTCGCTGCGGCCCATCGCGGCGATGCTCTCCGGCGACAGCCGGATGCCGTCACGGGTCATGGCTTCAAGCTGTTCGAGCACTGCGACCGAACGCTGCGCGATGTCGGGCAGGCGCATCAGCACGCGGGCGAGGTCGCCGCCCCCGGCAAGCGCGCCCTGCACCCGGCCGATCGGTCCGAGATTGCGCTCGATCCATTCGCGCACCACGGGATCGGCGACCTTCCAGATGTCGAGCCTGGGATCGAAGCCGCGCGCCACGCCCTCGACCACCACCATGGTCTTCTGCAGCAGGATCAGTTCGGGCCGCGTCGTCATGTCGAACAGGCCGGTGACCTCGAGCAGCAGCGTCAGCAGCCGCGCCATCGAGATCTCCTCGGCGGTGCGGTTGTGAATGGGTTCGCCGATGGCGCGGATGGCCTGCGCGAAATTCTCGACGGAGTGATGCGCGGGCACGTAGCCCGCCTCGAAATGCACCTCGGCGACGCGGCGATAGTCACGGGTGATGAAGCCGAGCAGGATCTCGGCGAGGAAACGCCGCTCCTTCATGCCGAGCCGGCCCATGATGCCGAAATCGACCGCGACCAGGCGGCCGGCGTCATCGAGGAACAGATTGCCCGGATGCATGTCAGCGTGGAAAAAGCCGTCGCGCAGCGCGTGCCGCAGAAAGCTCTGGATCACCTTGCGGCCGAGATCGGGCAGATCGACCTGCGACTCCGCGAGGCGCTTGTGATCGTTCAGCGCGATGCCATCGATCCACTCCATCGTCAGCACGTTGTGCGTGGTGCGGTCCCAGTCGACGGTCGGCACCCGGAAATCGGGATCGTCCCGCGTGTTCTCGGCCATCTCCGACAGCGCGGCGGCTTCGAGCCGCAGGTCCATCTCCATCGCGACCGAGCGCGACATGGTGTTGATCACTTCGATCAGGCGCAGCCGCCGCGCCTCGGACGAGTAAGCCTCGGCCTTGTGCGCGACGAAGAAGAAATCGGAGAGGTCGCGGCGGAAGCGCGCGGCCACGTTCGGACGCAGCACCTTGACCGCAACCGCCTTGCGGACGCCGTCGCGCACCACTTCGCCGCGATGCACCTGTGCGATCGAGGCGGCCGCGACCGGCGGGCCGAGGTTCGCGAACACATCCGCCACCGGACGCTCCAGCGAGGTCGCGATCACGGCTTCCGCCTCGGTCTGCGAAAACGGCGGCAGGCGATCCTGCAGGCTCTCAAGGTCGCGCGCCATGATGACGCCGACGACGTCGGGGCGCGTGGCGAGGAACTGCCCGAGCTTGAGATAGGCCGGGCCCATCCGCGTCAGCGCGCGCGACATCCGTGGCCCGTCTTTAGGGCCACGCCGCTCGACGATGCGCGCAAGCTTTAGCGCGAGCTGCCCGGGCGGCGGCACCAGGCTCGGATCGACCGAGCCGAACACGCCTTCGCGCGCAAACACGAATGCGGCGCGGATCAGGCGCGAAATGTGGGTGATGGCAGAGATCACAAACGCCAGCCCGAATGCAGTGCGACGATGCCGCCCGACAATGTCTGCCAGTTGACGCGGGAAAAGCCCGCATCGCGGATCATGTCGGCAAAGGCGTTGGGCTTCGGGAACTTGCGGATCGATTCCACCAAATACTGGTAGGACTCGGCGTCGCCCGTGACCATGCGGCCGAGCGGCGGGATCACCTTGAACGAGAACAGGTCGTAAAGTCGATCGAGGCCGGGCATCTCGACGGTGGAGAATTCCAGGCACAGGAAGCGGCTGCCGGGCTTGAGCACACGGTAGGCCTCGCTCAGCGCCAGATCGATCCGCGGCACGTTGCGAATGCCGAAAGCGATCGTATATGCGTCGAAGCTGCGGTCCGCGAAGGCGAGCGCTTCGGCATTGCCCTCGACGAAATCGACTTGGGTCTCGAGATGCCGCTTGGCGGCGCGCTCGCGGCCGACCTCCAGCATCCCGGAATTGATGTCGCAGACGGTGGCGTGAAAGCCCGGCCCCGCCGCCTCGGCGGCCCGGAACGAGATGTCGCCGGTGCCGCCTGCGACGTCGAGCAGCGCGAACGGCCGGTCGGACCTCGGCGGGTTGAGCGCGTTGATCATGATGTCCTTCCAGACCCGGTGCAGTCCGCCGGACATCAGATCGTTCATCAAATCATAGCGCGACGCCACGCTGTGAAACACATCGTTCACCAGCGTCTGCTTGTCCCCCAGGGGAACGTCCTTGAAGCCAAAATGCGTGGTTTCGCCCGGCCGATCCATTACTCTACTCCACTGGGCGAACCATAGCGCGCCCGCCGCAATGGCGCTATCACACCGCCCTCATAAGGTGAATGCCTGACCATGCCCGAATTGCCCGAAGTCGAGACCGTCCGCCGCGGCCTGCAGCCGGTCATGGAGGGTGCGAAAATCCTCGTCGCGGAGGCCCGCAGGCCCGATTTGCGCTTTCCGTTCCAGCCGGATTTCGTGGCCCGGCTCCAGGGACAGGTCGTCACGGGGCTGGGACGCCGTGCAAAATATCTCATGGCTGATCTCGCCTCCGGCGACGTGCTGCTGATGCATCTGGGCATGTCGGGCTCGTTCCGCGTCATCAAGCCGGACAACGACGCGTCGCCTGGCGAGTTTCACTATCCGAAAGGCAAGGACTCCGCGCACGACCACGTGTTGTTTCGGATGTCCTCCGGCGCCGACATCGTCTTCAACGACCCGCGCCGCTTCGGTTACATGAAAGTGATCGCGCGCAACGCGCTCGATGACGAGCCTCTGCTGCGCGACCTCGGCCCCGAGCCGCTCGGCAACGCGTTCGATGCGGCGATGCTGGCGCGGTCCTGTCAGGACAAGACCGCGAGCCTGAAGGCCGCACTGCTCGACCAGCGCGTGGTGGCAGGGCTCGGCAACATCTATGTCTGCGAAGCGCTGCACCGCTCCCACCTGTCGCCGCGCCGGATCGCCGCGACGCTGTCGACAAAAAAGGGCGAGCCGACCGATCACGCCAAGCGATTGGTGAGTGCGATCCACACCGTGCTGAACGACGCCATCAAGGCGGGCGGATCGTCACTGCGCGATCATCGCCAGACCTCCGGCGAGCTCGGCTATTTCCAGCACTCCTTCAAGGTCTACGATCGCGAAGGCGAGACCTGCAAGACGCCCGGCTGCGGCGGCACGGTGAAGCGGTTCACGCAGAACGGCCGGTCGACCTTCTGGTGTCCGAAATGTCAGAAGTGATGTAGCGCCGTAGATGGGGTAACGGGCCCCGGAGGCCTTCCAGTCAAGCCGCGCTAGCTACGGCGCTATTTTGATTGCGCGCGTCGCGCGGCTTGACTGGAAGGTTTGCGGTCGTCCCTCACATTGATGGTGTAGCGGAGTCGAGGCCTAAGCTTCGCTCCAAGCATCAAGGAGGAACGACCATGGACTACTATGCCGGAATCGACGTGTCATTGGAATGCTCCAGCGTGTGCGTTGTCGACGCGAGCGGAAAGATCGTTCGGGAGGTCAAGGTTGCCAGCGAGCCTGTGGCGCTGATTGGCTGGTTCCGCTCGCTCGGGTTCGAACTCGCCAGGATCGGGCTGGAGGCCGGACCGCTGTCTCAGTGGCTTTATACAGCCATGAAGCACGAGGGCCTCGCGGTCGAGCTCCTGGAAACGCGGCACGTGAGCGATGCCTTCAAGGCGATGCCGGTGAAGTCGGACCGTAACGACGCCCGCAACATCGCGCAATTGATGCGGCTCGGCTGGTTCCGGCCGGTGCATTGCAAGTCGATGAGTGCCCAGGAGACCCGTGCGATGCTGACGGCGCGCAAGCTGATCCAGGCCAAGCTTCAGGACATCGAGAACAGCCTGCGCGGGATCCTGCGCGGCTTCGGATTGAAGGTTGGCAAAACGGCGAAGCGCAGTTTTGCGGCACGCATCCGTGAGCTGGTGGCCGGCCATCCGGCCCTCGAGACGATCGCTACTGCGACGCTGGCGGTTCATGCAGTGCTACTGCGCAGGACGACTGCCATGGCTTAAAGCAAGAGCACACAGATTCGGGCGGGCATCACACCAGCCTCCCCGAAGCGAAGTCCCTTCGCCGGGACGATGGATCAGGCCAGGCCGTCATCCGGGTTGTCGACGCATCCGTCGATGCGATCACGCTTCCGTAGATTGGCCGACCTGCTCCTCTCTAGAACCCCATCAGGCGACGGCCACCGCGCCGATCCCGTACAGAAGCAGGTTCCCGGCGAGTGGACGACGCAAAAAGGGATTGACTAACCAGGGCCCGTTACAGAAGCCCGGATGGAGCGCAGCTCCATTCCGCCCGACAAGTCAGACGCCTGCGCGCCGTTACCGAGATGACTCGGCCACGATGCGTTCTACTGTGCATGGGGTTGTTTTCGACATTTCTGTGCGACGGCATCCCGCCATCGCCAAAAACGCGAAGCGAAGCAATCCGGCCGGGCTGGTGGCCGGATTGCTTCGTCGCTGGGGCCCTTCCGGATGGTGAAGGGCCGACTGCCGCCTGAGCGATTGCCCCGCTCAGGACGCCAGGGTTTCGTCCGCCGCAAGCTCGGCGGCGACGTGCAGCATGCCGTCCGCGGCCGAGATGACCTGGTCGATCAGCACATTGGTGGTGGCTCCGAGCTCGAGCCGGGTCTCGACCCAGCGCCAGAGGCCGCGGATCTCGTCCGCCGACTTGCCGTTCGGTGCGAATTCGCTGACGGCGAGGCCGCTGGCGAGCGAGTCCTGGTGGTCGTTGCGCATCACGATCAGCGGGCGCGCGAGCACGTCGGCGAGATCGAGCGCGGCTTCCTCGGCGAGCGTGTTGGCGGCGTTGTCGATGCGCTGGCCGCGGATCGGCGTCTGGTTCAGCACGAAACTGTAGGGACGCTTCCAGGCGCGCGCGACGCTGAGGGTGGAGACCGTCGCCTCGATGTCGGCGACGCTCGGGCGGGCCGGGATCAGGCAGAGGTCGGAGTAGCGGATCGCGGCGGTGGTGGCGGCGGACAGGCCGGCCGCGGTGTCGACGATCGCAATCTGCAGGCTGCTGTCAGCCAGCATCTTCAGGCGCGGCTCGATATCGGCGGCCTGATAGATCGGCTCGACGACGACGTCGTCATTGTTGCGGCGGCGCAGCCAGTTGGACAGGGTGCCCTGCGGGTCGGTCTCGATCAGGCGGACGGTGAAGCCGGCCTGCCTGGCTGCCAGCGCGAGGCCGATGGCGAGGGTGCTCTTGCCGCTGCCGCCCTTTTGGGTGGCGAGTACGATCGTGTGCATTGGAAGATGAATCCTTTGGAGTGCCGGGGTCTGGGGAAACGCCACGCGAACGTGCATCGCTTCTCGATGCTGAGCTCTTCTCGCTCAGGACGTGCCCTGCCCGATCCAAAGGGGACCGCGGATGTCCGAATCAACGCCAACAATGATGGCAGAATCGGGAATGCCAGCTAATCCGTACCATTACTGGACCCGTAATCGTGCGTGTGGTGTGCTCGCCGCCGTGAATGAGAGGGACGAGCGGCATGAGCGGAAACTGGCGCGACCGGACGGCAACGACCTTTGACTGCCAGAAGATGCCGGCGGTCTCGAGCCGTGGCATGGTGGTCAGCAATCACCCGCTGGCCTCCAGCGCCGGCGCCGAGATGCTGGCGGCCGGCGGCAATGCCATCGACGCCGCGATCGCCACCCTGTTCACGCTGACCGTGGTCGAGCCGATGATGGTCGGCATCATCGGCGGCGGCATGGCGCATATCCGGCTCGCCGACGGCAGCCATCGCTTCATCGACGGCCAGAGCACCGCGCCCGCGGCGGTGCGCGACACCACCTACACGTCCAGGCCGGGCTCGGCGCATGACGTGTTCGACACCGTCGGCGACGAAAATCTCAACGGCCCGAAGGCCGTCGCCACGCCGGGCTCGCTGAAGGCCTGGTGCGAGACGCTGCGCAGGTTCGGCACCATGAGTCTCGCCGACGTCCTGCAGCCCGCGATCAAGCACGCCGCGCGCGGCTATGCGGCAACACCTTATTTGCACGAATGCATCAGCGAGAGCGCCGCCGAGATGCGCAAGGACAAGCCGATTTCGGCGATCTACCTGCCGAACGGCGCGCCGCTCAAGGTCGGCGAGCGCGTCGTGCAGGCCGAATATGCCGAGACGCTGCGTTATATTGCCGATCACGGTGAGGCCGCGCTCTACGAGGGGCCGCTCGGCGACATCCTCGCCGACTACATGGAGAAGACCGGCGGCTTCATCCGCCGCAACGATCTCACCAACTACAAGACCGTCGAACGGCAGCCGATCCGCGCCGACTATCGTGGCTGGACTATTCTCGGCCCGCCGCCGCCCGCAGCCTCCGGCGTGCACATCGCGCAAATGCTGAATATCCTGGAGGGCTATGACATCGGCGGCCTCGGCTTCGGCACACCGGAGACGATCCACTACCTCGCCGAGGTCCTGAAGATCGCCTTCGCCGATCGTGCCGCGGCCAGCGGCGACCCGGACTATGTCGGCGTGCCCGTCGAGCGGCTGACCTCGAAGGCCTATGCCGAGGAGCGCCGCCGCGCCATCGATCCGGCGCGGGCGCAGGCCTGGGGGGCCGGCGTGTCACCGCTCGAAGGCGCGCACACCACCCACATGACGGCGGCGGACAGCTTCGGCAACGTGGTGGCGACCACGCAGACCATCAACAATCTGTTCGGCGCCAAGATCATGATCCCGGGGCTGGGCGCCATCGCCAACAACTACATGAACCTGTTCGATCCGCGTCCCGGCCACGCACTGTCGCTGGCGCCGGGCAAGCGCGTGACGACCTCGATGTCGCCGATGATGGCGGTACGCGACGGCAAGCTGCGCTATGCGCTCGGCCTGCCCGGCGGCAAACGCATCTTCCCGAGCGCGATGCAGGCGCTGGTCAATCTGATCGACCACGGCATGAGTCTGCAGGAGGCGGTCGAGGCCCCGCGGGTCTGGACCGAGGGCAATGCGCTCGAGGTCGAACAGACCGTGCCGGAGGCCGTGCGCGCGAAGCTCGCGGGGCTCGGCCACAAGGTGCAGCCGGTTGCGACGGTCGCCGGCGGAATGAACGGCATCGCCTTCCACGACGACGGCACCACGACCGGCGCCGCTTGCTGGCGCGCGGACGGCACGCCGGTCGGGATTTCCGGTGGCCTTGCGAAGGCCGGGATCAGGTTCAGGCTCGCCTGAGTGTCATTTTTTAGCGTTGCCGCCGGCGAGGTCTGCGGCGGCGCGCGCGATCAGGTCGGTTGCGCTTGCTTCGGTCTGAATCGATCGTACCTTGACGTCGATCGTGATCAGCTTCCATTCGCCCTCCGACACGGCGTAGTCCAACTCGTAACTCAGCCGTGAGGGCGTCGTGTCGAAATGGCCGCGCAGCAACAGCACGCTGTTGTCGTTGATCGCCGGGTCTTCAGTCGCAACGATCGGCATGCCGGCAATGGCGTCGATGTGATGCCCGGCAAAGGTCCTGAAGGCCTGCTTCAGCGTGTCGGATGAATAGCGTTCGCGAAACGATCTCGCCATTTTCGCATAGAGGACATTGTAGTTGCCGGTGAGATTGGCGTCGTTGAGCGTCAGCAGCGCCACCTTCACCATCACCTCCTCCACTTTCGGCGTCGGCAGCGCCGGCGATTGTGCCCGGGCCGCGAAGCCCATCAGCGCGGCTATCACCGCGATGGAGAGGGAGATTGGACGACGCATCATGTTACTTCCGTACGCAGATGACGCGAACGACGGCGGCTTTCGCGTCCGTGGACGTGCCGTTCGCAGCGACACCGTTCGCCTTCAGGAAATCACGCGCCGTCTCCGCCGAGACCATCGCCGCTTGTGAGGCCGGCACTGATGTCGCAGGTCCCGCGATCATCGCCGGCTTCAGCAGTGCAACGCCGGCGAACTTGCCGTCGGCGTCGATGGCGGGGCCGCCGGAGAAGCCAACCGCCGGCGGTGGCGACAGCGCGGAATCGCCGCCACCGACCGATGCCAGCGCGCCCTTGAGGCTCGACACGCCGGCCGCACCGCCCTGGCTCTGCGGATCGGCGATGCCGACGACATCGACGCTCGTCTTCGCCCCGCCACCTGCGAGGCTGAGCGGCTTCAGGCCGCGCGCGCCGTAGATGTGCAGCAGCGCGAGATCGTGCTCCTTGTCCTCGGCCAGACGGTCGGCGCTGCCGTAGCCGGCGATGGTGATCGCAAGACAGCTATCGGTGACGAGGCGGTCGGCCAGAATCGCGCCGTCGTCGCTGACGACGAGGCCGGTGCCGTATTCGACGTTCTTGCGCGGCGGTGGCCCGGCTTGCGGCCCAGACGGGAATGCGTTGAACGCGCTCGACATCGCGATCACGACCGGCTCGACCGTGTTCTCGGTCGCCTGGTCGTAGAGGATCGTCATGATGCGGACTTCGTCGCCCTTGAAGGTGCCGCGCACGTAGAATTTCTTCAGGCCCTGCAGTCCCGACAGCACGAAGAAGTCGGGCTTCACCACGGTGTAGTCGACCTTGCGGCCGGCAGGCTCCTTCTTCTCGAGATCGGCGAGCTTTGCGGTGGTGGGGTTGGCCTCCTTGCGGCGACTGAGCAGCACCTGCACGGTTCCGGTTGGCGAGGTCCATTTCGAGCCGTTGGCGTCGGTGGCCTGCTGCGGCACCAGCTTCGAGGGAATGCCGAGCCGTGCGCCGCTGGTCATTTCCGTCACGAGTTTCCAGCCGACGCCCTCCTGCTTCCGCCGCGCGGTCTCGGCGAGCGCGGCGCGCTCCTGCGGATTGAGCACGCCGGTCGGCTTGCCGCCCTTGAGCTTCTGGTATTCCTTGATGGCCTCGACCATGCGCGCGCTGACGTCGCCGGTGATGGCGCCGTTATACTGGCCGACCCAGGCGAGGTCCGATTTCAGCGACAGCCGTTCCGCCTGCGTCATGCCGTCCGCCGTCTCCGACGGCGTCTGCAGGGCAGGCGGCTTGATCGGGACGGTCTGGACCACCTTGGGCTTGGTGCCGGGGACCTGCGGCGTCGTCATCTGGGCGCTCGCGCCTGTGGCAGAAGTCAACATCAGTGTTGCCGCAAGCATCGATCTCATGACAAATCCAGCCAGCCCATTGAACGCAATGCCATTCAAGCACATCTCGTTGGTCGCGAACACTATTGGGGTGGTTCAGGAGTCAAAGAGCTTGCTCAGCCCGGACGAACTCGAACGCTATGCCCGCCATATCGTGCTGCGCGATGTCGGTGGGCCGGGCCAGGCTGCGCTGCAACGGGCCTCCGTGCTGGTGATCGGCGCCGGCGGGCTCGGTGCGCCCGCTTTGATGTATCTGGCTGCCGCCGGGATCGGCACGCTCGGCGTGGTCGATGACGACGTTGTGTCGCTGTCAAACCTCCAGCGCCAGGTGATCCACACCACGCCCGACATCGGCCGGCACAAGGTCGACAGCGCCGCCGAACGGATCGCGGCGCTGAATCCGCATGTCCGCTTCGTCGGCCACGCCACCTGGCTCAACGCCGACAATGCGCTCAGCCTGATAGGCGACTACGATCTCGTGCTCGACGGCTCCGACAATTTCTCGACGCGCTATCTGGTCTCGGACGCCTGCTTCTTCGCGAAGAAGCCGCTGATCACGGCGGCGCTCGGCACCTTCGACGGCTCGCTCACCACCATCCGCGCGCATGAGACGAACGCCGACGGAATATTCAATCCGACCTATCGCTGCCTGTTTCCGGAGGCACCGCCGCCCGGCACGGTGCCGGCCTGCGCGGAGGCCGGCGTCATGGGTGCGCTTGCGGGCCTGATGGGCTCGATGATGGCGCTGGAGGCGATCCGCGAGATCGTCGGGTTTGGCGACGGCCTGGTCGGCCGCCTCCTGATGGTCGATGCACGCGCGATGCGCTTCGAGACGTTGCGCTACGCGCGCGATCCGGCCAATCCGCTCAATGGCGATGGGCCCGTGGTCGCGGACCTCAGCGCCCATCGCACTTGATTGTCGCCGTTACCTGGTGGCCGGCTTCTCGCTGTCGAGATGCGCCATCTGCTCGGCGGCGTAGCGTGTGCCGGAGGCGATATCGGGCGGAAAGGCCTTGGCCAGCGCCGCGAGGTGAGCCGGCGTCAGCGTGACCTTCGTTGCACCGAGCGCTTCGGTGAGACGGTTGCGGGTGCGTGCGCCAACCAGCGGTACGATTTCCTGGCCTTGCGCAGCGACCCAGGCGATGGCGAACTGCGCTGGCGTCGCGCCGATCGCGGCGGCGATCGCGCGCAGCTGTTCCACCAGCGCGAGATTGGCGTCGAGGTTCGCGCCCTGGAATCGCGGCGTCATCAGCCGGTAGTCCTTGCCGGTCTTGCCGGAATCCTTCGACCAATGGCCGCTGATCAGGCCACGCGCCAGCACGCCATAGGCGGTGATGGCGATGCCGAGCTCTCGGCACGTCTTCAGGATGTCGCGCTCGATGCCACGCTCGATCAGCGAATATTCGATCTGCAGATCGGCGATCGGATGTACGGCATGCGCGCGGCGGATGGTGTCTGAGCCCACCTCCGACAAGCCGATATGCCTGATGTAACCGGCCTTCACGAGATCGGCGAGGCCGCCGATGGTCTCCTCGATGGGAACGCTGGGATCGAGACGGGCCGGACGGTAGACGTCGAGGTAATCGGTGCCGAGCCGCTGCAGCGAGTAAGCGAGGAAGTTTTTGGTCGCGGCCGGCCGTGTGTCCATTCCGATGAAGTCGCCGGCCGGACCGCGCAGCGCGCCGAACTTGACGCTGATCTGCACTTTTTCGCGCGGCACACCTTTCAGCGCCTCCCGCACCAAAAGCTCGTTGTGCCCCATCGCGTAGAAATCGCCGGTGTCGAGCAGCGTGATGCCGGCATCGAGCGCGGCATGGACCGTGGCGATGCTCTCGTCGCGATCGGCGGGGCCATAGACCTCCGACATGCCCATGCAACCGAGGCCGAGGGCGGAGACATTGGGGCCCGTTGAACCGAGTTTGCGCTGTTCCATGATGGCTCCCTCGAAAGGCGGCTGATGGCGCCGCGTGACGAGGCGAGATATGCGCCTGCCTGATTGCGCCGATAAGCTGGACAATCCAGAATGGCTTGTTCACATTATCGAACAATGTCCGATCCCGACCTGCGCGATCTCGACGCCTTCGTGGCGGTGGCCCGCACCCGCAATTTCAGGCGTGCCGCGGTCGAAATTCGTGTGTCCGTGTCGAGCCTTAGCCAGCGGCTGCGAGATCTGGAGGAGCGCCTCGGTGTCCGCCTGATGAACCGCACCACCCGCAGCGTCGCGCTGACCGAGGCGGGCGAGCTGCTGCTTTCAAGGGTGGCCCCGGCGCTGCGCGATGTCGGTGACGCCCTGGATCAGGTCAGAGGCCTGCGCGAGATCGCCTCGGGCCGCCTGCGCATCAATGCGCCGCCGCCGGCGGTCGATCTCGTGCTCGCGCCGATGGTCGGGCCGTTTCTTGGCGCGCATCCGCAGATCGATCTCGACATCGTCAGCGAGAGCGGCTTCGTCGACATCGTGAGTGGAGGCTACGACGCCGGCGTGCGCTATGGCGAGCATCTCGCGCAGGACATGGTGGCGATCCCGCTGAGTGGTCCGCAAAGCTATGTCGTGGTCGCTTCGCCCGACTATATCGCGCGCCGCGGCAGGCCGAAGCACCCAAAGGACCTGCTCGACCATGAT
Source organism: Bradyrhizobium betae (assembly GCF_008932115.1). Lineage (NCBI taxonomy): Bacteria > Pseudomonadati > Pseudomonadota > Alphaproteobacteria > Hyphomicrobiales > Nitrobacteraceae > Bradyrhizobium > Bradyrhizobium betae. The sequence continues at coordinate 3,092,143 of NZ_CP044543.1, read as the reverse complement.
TGCATCCGCGCCCGTTACTCCAGCGGCGTCATGCATGATCTGGAGTTCGAGAAAGCCGGCCAGCTCGTGAAAGTCGACCCGCCGGCGAAGCTGATCTCGACCAATATGGGCCTTGCCATGCGCGCCGTGCTCGACGGCGTCGGCATCTGGGCAACGCTCGACGGCTACGTCCATGACGCCGTGACATCCGGCGCGCTGGTCAGCTTGATGGAAGATTGGTGCGAGCCGTTTCCCGGACCGTTCCTGTACTATCCGAGCCGGCGCCAGACGCCGCCCGCACTACGTGCGTTCATCGATTTCGTCGCTGATTGGCGCAAGCGCGAAACGCGTAGCAAATAACCTCAGAGCATGCTCGGCAGCACGCGATCCGGCGGCTTGTGGGCGTCGAGGAAGGTGCGGATGTTGATGATCACCTTCTCGCCCATCTCGACGCGGCCTTCGATGGTGGCCGAGCCCATATGCGGCAGCAGCGTCACCTTGCCGGCCCTGGCGAGCCGTACCAGCTTCGGACTGACCGCGGGCTCGTGCTCATAGACGTCGAGGCCGGCGCCGGCGATCTCGCCGCCTTCGATCAGCTTGATCAGCGTGTCTTCGTCGGTCACTTCGCCGCGCGCGGTGTTGACGATGTAGGCGTCTTTCCGGATCAGCTTCAGCCGCCGCGCCGAGAGCAGATGATAGGTCGCCGGCGTATGCGGACAGTTCACCGAGATGATGTCCATCCGCGCCAGCATCTGGTCGAGGCTTTCCCAATAGGTCGCCCCTAACTCTTCGGCGATCTTGGGCGCGACGGGACGGCGGTTGTGATAGTGGATCTGCAGGCCGAAGGCGCGGGCGCGGCGTGCGACCGCCTGGCCGATGCGGCCCATGCCGATGATGCCGAGGCGCTTGCCGCCGATGCGGTGGCCGAGCATCCAGGTCGGCGACCAGCCCGCCCAGGGCTTTCCTTCCGTCAGGATCGAGGCGCCCTCGATCATCCGGCGCGGCACGGCCAGGATCAGCGCCATGGTCATGTCGGCGGTGTCTTCGGTCAGAACCTTCGGGGTGTTGGTCACGGTGATGCCGCGGGCATGCGCGGCCTCGACGTCGATATTGTCGACGCCGTTGCCGAAATTCGCGATCAGGCGGAGCTTGCAGTCGGGCTGGTTGACGATGTCGGCGCTGATGTGATCGGTGACCGTGGGAACCAGCACATCGGCGGTGCGCGCGGCCTCCGCGATCTGCTCGGCCGACATCGGTGTGTCCTCGAGATTGATCCGCGCGTCGAACAGCTCGCGCATCCGGGTCTCGATCGAGTCCGGCAGCTTGCGCGTCACCACGACGAGGGGCTTTTTCTTCACCGACATGTCCTGCCCTCATGAGGCGCCGCAGGCCGCCTCTGTCGCCAAAGGCCGGCCGTTGAGGCCTCATTAACCCGGTTGTTCGACACTGCGACTGCCGTGTCGTCCCCGGCGTTCCCTTCAAGCTCTCCCGACATTTCCGGCCGGAAAATCGGGGCAAACTGGTTGTTCAAGTGTCCGTCCTCTCTAGCAGAAGGCCGGGCCAAGACAAGAACCACGGGCAAAGGGCTCGGGAACACCCGCGTGGGACGGGTTGGGGGTCGCGCGGCAGGGTTTTGGAATTGGGGTGAAGACCTGGCTCGACCGGGTTTTCGACAGGAGACGGGTTGATGGCGTTGGGGCGTTTTTGTTCGGTGATGGCGCTCGTTTGCACCTGGTTGAGCGCCTCGGTGAGCCCTGGGCATTCGGCCAAGGACAGCCCCCCCCAGACCGCCAGCGGCCTTCCGGTGCCCCGCTATGTCAGCCTCAAATCGGATCACGTCAACGTCCGCGCCGGCCCGACCAAGGACAATGACGTGGCCTGGGTCTACACCCGGTCCGGCCTGCCGGTCGAAATCACCGCGGAGTTCGAGAACTGGCGCCGGGTGCGCGATTCCGAAGGCGCCGAAGGCTGGGTCTATCATTCGCTGCTGTCGGGCCGCCGCACCGCGGTCGTGACCATGAAGCACAAGGACGAGCTCGCGCCGATCTACGACCGCGCTGACGCGGACAGCGCGGTTGCGGCCAAGCTCCAGGCCGGCGTCGTCACACAGGTGAAGAAGTGCAGCGCAAACTGGTGCCGCGTCACCGGCAATGGCTTCGACGGCTGGATCCAGCAGGAGCGCCTCTGGGGCGTCTACTCGGACGAGCAGGTCAACTGACGCCATAAACGACAATGGCCGGGACAACAGCCCGGCCATGACAGAGTCAGATTGAACTCAGGGAAATCTCAGCGCTTCTTGCGCAGGCGCACGACCATGTCGATGCGCGCGATCTCGTAGCCCTCGGGCACCTCCGGCATCTTGGACAGCGCCAGATGCGGATCCTCGATATCGACCAGCTCGTGGCTGTTTTCGAGGTAGTAATGGTGGTGGGTGGTGACGTTGGTGTCGAAATAGGTCTTGGTGCCGTCGACGCTGACCTGGCGGAGCAGGCCGGCATCGGTGAGCTGGTTCAGCGTGTTGTAGACGGTCGCCAGCGAGACCGGCACCTTGGCCAGCGTCGCTTCCTCGTAGAGCATTTCAGCCGTGAGGTGGCGTGCACCCTTGCCGAACAGGAGCCAGCCGAGCGCCATGCGCTGGCGCGTCGGACGAAGCCCCGCGGACTGGAGCATTTCGTTGACGTCATGCCACGGGCAGCCGGTCAACGCCGGCTGGCGGCCGGACAGGAGGGCCGCGGCATGGATGTCGTCGTCGTGACGGGGCGCTGTATTCTCGATCATTTCCAATTTCGGGCACGCGTGGACACTATCTATATGCAATATATGGACAGATAGATGCACATGCAAGTTTCTCGCAACTAGAGTGGTTCTAATCAGCATGGAACCGGGCGAGAATAGCGTCATTTTACCTTCATGAGACTGCTTTGCCACCCGAAATGGCCTGTGTTAGAGAGCGCGCGGTTCCGCTAAACCGATTTTGGCGCTGCCAGGCATTGAGGCCTGGTCCGCAGACCATCCGGGTTTTCGGCATTCGCGCCTGATGACGACAATTGGCGCTGCTTGCCGAACTAAACGGGGCCCATTTTTGCCAGAAACGCCGCTCAATCGGGGTTAGAACAGAGGCTTCCGCATGTTGAACAGGCGTAACGGTTACGAATACGAAGATCTGCTGGCGTGTGCCCGCGGCGAGATGTTCGGCCCGGGCAATGCCCAGCTGCCGCTGCCGCCGATGCTGATGTTCGACCGCATCACGGAAATCAACGATAACGGTGGCGAGTTCGGCAAGGGCGTGGTGCGCGCCGAGCTCGACGTGAAGCCCGACCTCTGGTTCTTCGGCTGCCACTTCAAGAACGATCCTGTCATGCCCGGCTGCCTCGGCCTCGATGCGCTGTGGCAAATGGTCGGCTTCTTCCTGGGCTGGACCGGGGGCGAAGGTCGTGGGCGCGCGCTTGGGCTGAACGAATTAAAGTTCAGCGGGCAGGTGCTGCCCGAGGCCCGCAAGGTTGTGTACAACGTCGATATCAAACGCGTGATGCGTTCAAAGCTGGTGCTCGGCATCGCCGACGGGTGGCTTTCGGTCGATGACCAGATTATCTATCGCGCGAAGGATCTGAAGGTCGGCCTGTTCAAGCAGGGCACGAGCCTGAGCTGAGCGCATCACCAAGAAAGACAACGATTTAGGCGAGGCTGTCATGAGGCGGGTTGTGGTCACCGGGATGGGCATCGTCTCGTCCATCGGAAACAACACCCAGGAAGTGCTTGCGAGCCTTCACGAGGCGAAGTCGGGCATTTCGCGGGCTGAGAAATATGCCGAGCTCGGCTTCCGTTCGCAGGTGCAAGGTGCGCCGACGATCGATCCTGCGACGGTTGTCGATCGTCGTGCGATGCGCTTCCTCGGCCAGGGCGCGGGATGGAATCACATCGCGATGGAGCAGGCGATCCAGGACTCCGGTCTGTCGCCTGACGAAGTCTCCAACATCCGCACCGGCATCATCATGGGCTCCGGCGGCCCGTCCGCCCGCACCATCGTCGAGTCTGCCGACATCACCCGCACCAAGGGCCCGAAGCGCGTCGGGCCGTTTGCGGTGCCGAAGGCGATGTCGTCCACGGCCTCAGCGACGCTTGCGACCTGGTTCAAGATCAAGGGCGTGAACTATTCGATCTCCTCGGCCTGCGCGACCTCCAACCATTGCGTCGGCAATGCCTACGAGACGATCCAGATCGGCAAGCAGGACATCATCTTCGCGGGCGGCTGCGAGGAACTGGACTGGTCGCTGTCGGTGCTGTTCGACGCCATGGGCGCGATGTCCTCGAAATACAACGACACGCCCGCCACCGCCTCGCGTCCCTACGACATCAACCGCGACGGCTTCGTGATTGCCGGCGGTGCCGGCGTGCTGGTTCTGGAAGAGCTCGAGCATGCCAAGGCGCGCGGCGCACGCATCTACGGCGAGATCGTCGGCTACGGCGCGACATCGGATGGTTACGACATGGTCGCGCCGTCAGGCGAAGGCGCCGAGCGCTGCATGCGCATGGCGATGTCGACGGTGAAGACCAAGGTCGACTACATCAATCCGCACGCGACCTCGACGCCGGCCGGCGATCCGCCGGAAATCGAGGCGCTCCGAAAGGTGTTCGGCGTCGGCGAGAAGTGCCCGCCGATCTCGGCGACCAAGGCGCTGACCGGCCATTCGCTGGGCGCCACCGGCGTGCAGGAGGCGATCTATTCGCTGCTGATGATGAACAATGGTTTCATCTGCGAAAGCGCGCACATCCAGGAGCTCGATCCCGCGTTCGCCGACATGCCGATCGTGCGCAAGCGCATCGACAACGTCAAGATCGGCACCGTGCTGTCGAACTCGTTCGGCTTCGGCGGCACCAACGCCACGCTGGTGTTCAGCCGGCTGGATGTGTGATTTCGGGGCGCTGTCATGCCCCGGCTTGACCGGGGCATCCAGTACGCCGCGGCCTCTCGATTTATCACGAACGTCTCTGGAATACTGGATCGCCCGCCTGCGCGGGCGATGACCCCGGAATGGTGGGAGTAGCGAGGCAATGGAAGGTTTGATGAAGGGCAAGCGCGGTCTGATCATGGGCATCGCCAATGATCATTCGATCGCCTGGGGCATGGCGAAGACGCTGCATGCCCATGGCGCCGAGCTCGCCTTCACCTTCCAGGGCGAAGCCCTCGGCAAGCGCGTCAAGCCGCTGGCGGAGCAGCTCGGCGTCGAACTGGTGCTGCCTTGCGACGTCGAGGACATCGCCAGTGTCGATGCCACGTTCGATGCGCTGCGTGAAAAATGGGGCCGGCTGGATTTCGTGATCCACGCCATCGGCTTTGCCGACAAGAACGAGCTGAAGGGCCGCTATGCCGACACCAGCCGCGAGAATTTTTCGCGCACCATGGTGATCTCCTGCTTCTCGTTCACGGAAGTCGCAAAACGCGCCGCCGAGCTGATGACCGAGGGCGGCAGCATGATCACGCTGACCTTCGGCGCCTCGGAGCGTGCGATGCCGAACTACAACGTGATGGGCGTGGCCAAGGCGGCGCTGGAAGCCTCGGTGCGCTATCTCGCCTCCGATTTCGGACCGCGCGGCATCCGCGTCAATGCGATCTCAGCCGGGCCCATCCGGACACTCGCCGGCTCGGGCATCGGCGAAGCGCGCGCGATGTTCGCCTTCATGCAAAAGCATTCGCCGCTCCGCCGCGGCGTCACGCTCGACGAGCTCGGCGGCTCCGCGCTCTATCTGTTGTCGGATCTCTCCGGCGGCGTGACCGGCGAAATCCACTATGTCGATTCCGGCTACAACACGATCCTGATGCCGAGGCCGGACGATTTGAAGACGGAATAGGCGACGACGTTGTAGGGTGGGCAAAGGAGCGCAACCGACGTGCCCACCTCTTCAATAATAGCGGGACAGATGGTGGGCACGCTTCGCTTTGCCCACCCTACGTCTGCGTCAGCCGGCTGCGATCATCAGCCAGAGCGTCAGAACGAGCGCGAACGAGGCGACCAATAGAGCTTGATCATCGGGCGTTTCCTTTGGCCTTCCACCGATAATACTTCATCACGAACCCGTTCGATGGCTCAACCTCTTCCTTCTCGAACACGAAACCTTCGCGCTCGTACCAGCGCCAGGCCTTTTCGTTTTCGCGCACGCAGCGCAGGTGCATCTCATCGGGCATCTGGGTCCGTGTGAAGGCGAGCAATTTTCGTCCGAGCGATTGCCCCTGATAGGCGGGGGCGACGAACAGCATGTCGAGATAGAGTTTTGGCAGGTGCAAGGCCAGCATCGCGGCGATCGAGCCGTTGTCGTCGGCGACGAACAGGCTCCAGCCGTTCGCGATCTCGCGCCTGACACGTGCGCGCAAATTGGCCAGCAGGAAGCCGCTGGCCTGTTCGAGCCCGGTTGAGACCCAGCTCTCCATCCAGACACGGCCGATATCGTCGTATTCGTCGGCGCGTGCGGGACGGATGATCGGATGCGACATCGGAACCTCAGGCCCGCGGGCTGCGTGCAGATTGACGTGCGCGCGTCTTGCCGGCCGACAGGCACACCACCTCGGAGATTTGCAGGAGCTGGCGCGCCAGCGGGCTGGTCTTGCGCCAGACCATGCCGATGGTGCGCGAAGGTTCGGGGTCGCGGAAGCGCGCCAGCGAGACCGAGGCGGATCGCGTCTCCACCGGCACGGCCATCTCCGGAATCAAGGTCACGCCGATGCCGGCGCTGACCATCTGGACCAGCGTCGACAGCGAGTTCGCATCCAGCATCTCGCGCGGTGGCGACGACTGCATGTTGCAGAAGGACAGCGCCTGATCGCGGAAGCAGTGGCCCTCTTCGAGCAGCAGCAGCCGCATCTCGCGCAGCATCTCGCGCGATGGCACCGGTGTGCCTTCATCGGAGCTCGGCCGGACCAGCAGGAATTTCTCGTCGAACAGCGCGACCTCGGTGAGCGAGGGCTCGGACACCGGCAATGCGACGATGGCGGTGTCGAGCCGGCCTTCGACGAGTTCCTGGATCAGCCGCGGCGTCATCGTCTCGCGCACGCGGATGTCGAGCTCCGGATGCAGGCGCGTGAGATTCTTGGTGATCTTGGGCAGCAGATAAGGCGCGATCGTCGGGATCATGCCGATCCGCAGCCGGCCGGCGAACCGGTCCTGCGAGGCGCGCGCGAAATCGCCGAGTTCGTCGACCGAGCGCAGAATGTCGCGGACGCGCGGCGCGAGCTCTTCGCCGAACCGGGTCAGCGCCACCTGCCGGGCGCTGCGCTCCAGCAGCAGACCGCCGAGCGCGTCCTCCAGTTCCTTGATCTGCATCGACAGGGCCGGCTGCGAGATCGAGCTTGCCTCCGCCGCGCGGCCGAAATGGCCGTGGCGCGCCAGCGCATCGAAATACCTGAGCTGGCGCATCGTCACATTGACCATCAGAAAATCCTATCGCAGCGATCATTAAAGTCAACTTCCCCTGATCGAATGCGAAGCTTAGAGTGGTTCTACCTGGACAAAAGGCGCGAGTTTCGACGCCACCAGAGGAGGTATTCATGGACGACACTTCAAAGTGCCCGTTTTCGGGTGGAAAACGCGTGCCGGCAAACCGCGACTGGTGGCCGACCCAGCTCAGCATCGAGATGCTGCACAAGAATTCCGACAAGTCCGACCCGATGGGCAAGGACTTCGACTACGCCAAGGAATTCAAGTCGCTCGATCTCAATGCGGTCATCAAGGACCTGACCGCGCTGATGACGGACTCGCAGGAATGGTGGCCCGCCGACTTCGGTCACTATGGCGGCCTGATGATCCGCATGGCCTGGCACAGCGCGGGCACCTACCGCACCACGGACGGTCGTGGCGGCGCCGGTGCAGGTCAGCAACGTTTCGCGCCGCTCAACAGCTGGCCCGACAATGCCAATCTCGACAAGGCGCGCCGGCTGCTCTGGCCGATCAAGCAGAAATACGGCCGCAAGCTCTCCTGGGCCGATCTGATGGTGCTCGCCGGTAACGTCGCGCTGGAGTCGATGGGCTTCAAGACCTTCGGTTTTGCCGGTGGCCGCGCCGACGTCTGGGAGCCGGAAGAACTCTATTGGGGTCCCGAAGGCACCTGGCTGGGCGATGAGCGCTACAGCGGCGAACGCGAGCTCGCAGAACCGCTCGGCGCGGTGCAGATGGGCCTCATCTACGTCAATCCGGAAGGCCCGAACGGCAAGCCGGATCCGGTCGCCGCGGCCAAGGACATCCGAGAGACCTTTGCCCGCATGGCGATGAACGACGAGGAAACCGTCGCGCTGATCGCAGGCGGCCATAGCTTCGGCAAGACCCATGGCGCAGGCGATCCGTCGCTGGTCGGACCGGAGCCGGAAGCGGGCGCGCTGGAAGATCAGGGCCTCGGCTGGAAGAGCAAGTACGCGTCGGGTCGGGCGGGCGATTCCATCACCAGCGGCCTCGAGGTGACCTGGACGACGACGCCGACGAAGTGGAGCAACAACTTCTTCGAGAACCTGTTCAACTTCGAATGGGAGCTGACGAAGAGCCCGGGCGGCGCGCAGCAGTGGACGGCCAAGAACGCTGATGCCATCATTCCCGACGCGTTCGACAAGTCGAAGAAGCATCGGCCGACCATGCTGACGACCGACCTCTCGCTGCGCTTCGATCCGGCCTATGAGAAGATCTCGCGGCGCTTCCTGGAGAACCCGGCTCAGTTCGCGGACGCCTTTGCCCGCGCCTGGTTCAAGCTCACCCATCGCGACATGGGACCGATCCAGCGCTATCTCGGCCCGCTGGTGCCGAAGGAGACGCTGATCTGGCAGGATCCGATTCCCGCCGTGAATCACGAACTGGCCAGCGATCAGGATATCGCGGCGCTGAAGACCAAGATCCTGGCGTCCGGTCTCTCGGTGCCCGAGCTGGTCTCGACCGCCTGGGCGTCGGCCTCGACGTTCCGCGGCTCGGACAAGCGCGGCGGCGCCAACGGCGCGCGCATCCGTCTTGCCCCGCAAAAGGATTGGGAGGTGAACCAGCCGGCTCAGCTCTCGAAGGTCCTCGGCAAGCTCGAAGCGATCCAGAAGGACTTCAACGCGTCGTCAGGCGCAAAGAAGGTCTCGCTCGCCGACCTCATCGTGCTCGGCGGCACCGCCGCGGTCGAGAAGGCCGCGAAGGATGCCGGCGTCGACGTGAAGGTTGGCTTCACGCCGGGCCGCATGGATGCTTCGCAGGAGCAGACCGATGCTGCGTCCTTTGCTCCGCTGGAGCCGCGGGCCGACGGCTTCCGCAACTATGTCAGCAAGAAGCATCAGTTCCTGCAGCAGGAAGAAGCCCTGGTCGATCGCGCGCAGCTGCTGAAGCTGACCGGACCTGAACTGACGGCGTTGGTCGGTGGCCTGCGCGTACTCGGCGCCAATGCGAACGGTTCGAAGCACGGCGTCCTCACCGCGAAAGTGGGAACGCTGAGCAACGACTTCTTCGTCAACCTGCTCGACATGAGCACGCAGTGGACGGCGGCGGCTGACGGCACCTACGAGGCCCGCGACCGCAAGACCAATGCGGTGAAGTGGACCGGCACGCGCGCCGATCTGATCTTCGGCGCGCACTCGCAGCTCCGCGCCTATGCCGAGGTCTATGCCACGTCGGATGCCAAGGAGCAGTTCGTCAAGGACTTCGCCAAGGCCTGGACCAAGGTGATGAACCTCGACCGGTACGACATCGTAGCTTGAGGTGGTGCACCTCTCCCGCAAGCGGGAGAGGTAACTTCCCGTAGATGGGGTAACGGGCCCCGGCGGCCTTCCAGTCAAGCCGCGCTAGCTACGGCGCTATTTTGATTGCGCGCGTCGCGCGGCTTGACTGGAAGGTTTGCGGTCGTCCCTCACATTGATGGTGTAGCGGAGTCGAGGCCTAAGCTTCGCTCCAAGCATCAAGGAGGAACGACCATGGACTACTATGCCGGAATCGACGTGTCATTGGAATGCTCCAGCGTGTGCGTTGTCGACGCGAGCGGAAAGATCGTTCGGGAGGTCAAGGTTGCCAGCGAGCCTGTGGCGCTGATTGGCTGGTTCCGCTCGCTCGGGTTCGAACTCGCCAGGATCGGGCTGGAGGCCGGACCGCTGTCTCAGTGGCTTTATACAGCCATGAAGCACGAGGGCCTCGCGGTCGAGCTCCTGGAAACGCGGCACGTGAGCGATGCCTTCAAGGCGATGCCGGTGAAGTCGGACCGTAACGACGCCCGCAACATCGCGCAATTGATGCGGCTCGGCTGGTTCCGGCCGGTGCATTGCAAGTCGATGAGTGCCCAGGAGACCCGTGCGATGCTGACGGCGCGCAAGCTGATCCAGGCCAAGCTTCAGGACATCGAGAACAGCCTGCGCGGGATCCTGCGCGGCTTCGGATTGAAGGTTGGCAAAACGACGAAGCGCAGTTTTGCGGCACGCATCCGTGAGCTGGTGGCCGGCCATCCGGCCCTCGAGACGATCGCTACTGCGACGCTGGCGGTTCATGCAGTGCTACTGCGCGAGTTCAACGGCTTTGAGAAGCGGGTGCGGGCGATGTCGCTTTTGGATGCCAAAGCCAAGCTGCTGATGTCGACACCGGCCGTGGGACCGATCATCTCGCTGACCTTTGCCAGCGCCATCGATGACCCCTCGCGCTTCAACTCGGCGAAGCGCGCGGGACCGTTGTTCGGCTTGACGCCGAAGAAGTACCAGTCAGGCGAGACCGACTACTGCGGCCGCATCAGTAAAAATGGCGACGCCTCCGTGCGCGAGGCGCTCTATGAAGCCGCCCACATCATCCTGACCAAGCCGATCAAGGGCTGCGCGCCGCTCAAGAGCTGGGCCATGCGGATCGCCAAGCGCGCCGGCATGAACAAGGCCAAGGTAGCGTTAGCACGCAAGCTCGCCGTGATCATGCTGCGCATGCTCAAGGACAACGCACCGTTCAGGACGACTGCCATGGCTTAAAGCAAGAGCACACAGATTCGGGCGGGCATCACACCAGCCTCCCCGAAGCGAAGTCCCTTCGCCGGGACGATGGATCAGGCCAGGCCGTCATCCGGGTTGTCGACGCATCCGTCGATGCGATCACGCTTCCGTAGATTGGCCGACCTGCTCCTCTCTAGAACCCCATCAGGCGACGGCCTCCGCGCCGATCCCGTACAGAAGCAGGTTCCCGGCGAGTGGACGACGCAAAAAGGGATTGACTAACCAGGGCCCGTTACAGAAGCCCGGATGGAGCGCAGCGAAATCCGGGGCGCCGGTCCCGCATTCCGCTTCGCTTCATGCGGGCTACGGACTGCGGAGAGGCGATACGCCGAGCACAAACAAAAAGGGCGGCCTTTCGGCCGCCCTTCGTTTTTCTGGTTGTGCCGGGCGATTACTCGCCGGCCGCTTCGCGCGGGGCCTTCTCGCCGTCACCGACCTTGCCCTCGAGGTCTTCGCCGGTGGTCTGGTCGACGACCTTCATCGACAGGCGTGTCTTGCCGCGATCGTCGAAGCCGAGCAGCTTGACCTTGACCTTGTCGCCTTCCTTGACGACGTCGGAGGTCTTCTGCACGCGCGCCGAAGCCAGCTGGCTGATGTGGACGAGACCGTCCTTGGAGCCGAAGAAGTTCACGAACGCGCCGAACTCCATCACCTTGACGACGGTGCCATCATAGATCTGGCCGACTTCCGGATCGGACGCGATCGACTTGATCCACTTTATCGCGGCCTTCATCGCCTCGCCGTCGGAGGATGCGACCTTCACGGTGCCATCGTCCTCGATGTTGACCTTGGCGCCGGTCTTCTCGACGATCTCGCGGATCACCTTGCCGCCGGTGCCGATCACTTCGCGGATCTTGTCGGTGGCGATCTTGAAGGTCTCGATGCGCGGCGCGTATTCGCCGAGCTCGGCGCGGGCGTTGGTGAGCGCCTTGGCCATCTCGCCGAGGATGTGGATACGACCATCCTTGGCCTGACCGAGCGCGACCTTCATGATCTCTTCGGTGATGCCCTCGATCTTGATGTCCATCTGGAGCGAGGTGATGCCCGCTTCCGTGCCGGCAACCTTGAAGTCCATGTCGCCGAGATGGTCCTCGTCTCCGAGGATGTCCGAGAGAACCGCGAAGCGCTTGTCTTCGAGGATCAGACCCATCGCGATACCCGCGGTCGGCCGCTTCAACGGCACGCCGGCATCCATCAGCGCGAGCGAAGCGCCGCAGACCGAAGCCATCGAGGACGAGCCGTTCGACTCGGTGATCTCCGACACCACGCGCGTGGTGTAGGGGAATTCGTGATGCGGCGGCAGCACCGGGTGGATCGCGCGCCAGGCGAGCTTGCCGTGGCCGATCTCGCGGCGCTTGGTGCCGCCGAGGCGGCCGGTCTCACCGACCGAGTAGGGAGGGAAGTTGTAGTGCAGCAGGAACGTCTCTTTGTACGTTCCGGACAGCGCGTCGATGTACTGCTCGTCCTCGCCGGTGCCGAGCGTGGTCACGACCAGTGCCTGGGTTTCGCCGCGGGTGAACAGCGCCGAGCCGTGGGCGCGGGGCAGCACGCCGACTTCGGCGATGATGTTGCGCACGGTCTTGCTGTCACGGCCGTCGATACGCTTGCCGGTGTCGAGGATGTTCCAGCGAACGATCTTGGCTTCCAGCTCCTTGAACACGCCGGAGATGCGGAGCTTGTCGTATTTCGGCTCCTGCCCTTCGGGGAAATAGTGGGCGATCACCTTTTCCTTGACCTTGCCGACCGCGGCGTAGCGATCCTGCTTGACCGGAATGGCGTAGGCGGAGCGGAGCTCCTGCTCGACGAGGCCGAGCATTTCCTTCTCGAGCGCCGAATTGTCGATCACGGTGACTTCGCGCGGCTCCTTGGCGGCCTTCTCGGCGAGCTCGATGATCGCGTTGATGACCGGCTGGAAGTGGCGGTGACCGAACATCACGGCGCCGAGCATGATGTCTTCGTTCAGTTCCTTGGCTTCCGATTCCACCATCAGCACGGCGTCGGCGGTACCGGCGACGACGAGGTCGAGCTGGGTGTCGACCATCTCGTCGAGCGTCGGGTTGAGGATGAACTCGTCATTGGCAAAGCCAACGCGGGCAGCACCGATCGGGCCCTTGAAGGGAGCGCCCGACAGGGTCAGCGCAGCGGACGACGCCACCAGCGCGACGATGTCCGGATCGTTCTCCATGTCGTGGGAGAGCACGGTGACGATGACCTGGGTCTCGTTGCGCCAGCCGTCGACGAACAGCGGGCGGATCGGACGGTCGATCAGGCGGGAGACCAGCGTCTCCTTCTCGGTCGGACGTCCCTCACGCTTGAAATAGCCGCCGGGGATGCGGCCTGCAGCGTAGGTCTTCTCCTGGTAGTCGACGGTCAGCGGCAGGAAGTCGACGCCTTCGCGCGGGGACTTCGCCGCGACGACGGTGGCGAGCACCACGGTCTCGCCATAGGTGGCGACGACGGCGCCGTCGGCCTGGCGGGCGATCTTGCCGGTTTCGAGCTTGAGGGGGCGTCCACCCCAGTCGATCTCGACGGAATGCTTATTGAACATAGAGGTCTTCTTTCATGGGTTCTCGAAAGAAGGGGAGCCCCAAAAAACAAAAACCATGCGCAAGATTGCGGGACGCTGATCGAAGCGGGCGATCAGCGTCCTGCGATCCTGCCATGGTTTTTGGATTTCGGATGGCGTCCATCCTTTCGGGTCATACGGGCGCCTTGCCCGTTGTGCCCAGCCGCCGGATTGCTGCTGGACTGTCAGTCGGCACGAAAGCGAACACCGAATTGCGGCCTTCGCCCATCGCGCCCGGATGCTCGCCGTCAACGGTTCGCACCCGACGCGCACGCAGCCTCGATCAAAAACCTTTAAGCAAACGCTTTCGTTCGAAACCGCGCACGAAAACGCGCGCCAATGGCGCGCGTGGGAACACTTAGCGACGAATGTTGTGCTTCTCGAGCAGTGCCTTGTAACGCGCCTCGTCCCGCTTCTTCAGGTAGTCGAGCAGCGAGCGGCGGGTCGAGACCAGCTTCAAGAGGCCACGACGCGAATGGTTGTCCTTCACGTGGGTCTTGAAATGGTTCGTGAGGTTGTTGATGCGTTCCGACAGGATCGCGACCTGAACCTCTGGCGAGCCGGTGTCGCCGGCCTTGTTGGCGTTCGTCTTGATGACTTCCGCTTTGCGTTCTGCGGCAATCGACATCGTCAATTTCTCTCGTTACGACCGGAGCTGGCAGTCAGGCCGGTCAGGTTGAACACACGCTTGGGGATGATTTCGCCATTGCCGACTTCAGCAAGCGCCAAGAGACGGCCTGCCACCGTGACATAGACTGTGCCGCTACTAGTGGGCGCATCCCGTCCGCGCAACAAAACGGCCTGGCCCCGATGGAGCCTTGCCGCATCAGCCCGAGTGACGGCCAGTGCCGGGATGTCGTCCAGCGCGGTCTCAACGGGCATAAGCGCGTCGGCGAGGCTACCCTCGCCGGACGCGGCTCTATCGCACAAAGCCTCCAACTGATCCAGCGGAATCATGTCGTTCTCGTCAAATGGGCCGACCAGGGTCCGCCGCAGCGCGCAGATATGGCCATAAGTGCCGAGAATCCGGCCCATATCGCGGGCGAGCGCGCGGACATAGGTGCCCTTGCCGCACTCGGCCTCGAACACGGCCCGGTCGCTATCCGGTTGATCTACAAGGGTTAAATGATGGATTTCGACCGGGCGGGGGGCCAGCTCCACGACCTCGCCGTCGCGGGCGAGGTCATAGGCGCGCTCGCCCTGGACCTTGATCGCGGAATAGCGCGGCGGGACCTGCTCGATCACCCCGGTGAAGCGGGGCAACAGGGCCAGGATGGCCTCGCGGGTCGGGCGCTGGTCGGAGGTCGCGGTCACCCGGCCCTCGATGTCGTCGGTGTCGCGTTCCTCGCCCCAGCATACGGTGAACTGGTAGCGCTTGCGGCCGTCCATGACGAAGGGAACCGTCTTGGTGGCTTCTCCGAGCGCAATGGGCAGGCCGCCCGAGGCGAGCGGATCGAGGGTGCCGGCGTGTCCCGCGCGCTTGGCGTTGAACAGGCGCTTGAGCACGGCGACGGCCTGGGTCGAGGTCATGCCGATCGGCTTGTCGAGCACGACCCAGCCGTGGACGTCGCGGCGGTCGCGGCGCGGCTGGTTGCCCTTCTGCGGCCTGGCGCGCGGATCGTTGTTGACGCGGCGCGGCTCTTGATGCGGCTGAGAATTGTCGCCCAGATCCGCAAAATTATTTTTCTGCACATCGCGCTGATCGGTCTCTTCGCCGCCGATCGTGCCGTGAGCCGGGTCCATCGTCATTGCTCTTCTTCCCGATCCGAGTCCGGATCCTGTTCCAGGTCCTTCTGCACCGCAGGTGTTCTCAAAAGCTTCTCGATCCGTTCCGCTTCGTCGAATCGTTCGTCGACGCGGAAGCGAAGATCAGGTGCAAATTTCAGGTTAACGCGATGCGCGACCTCGCCGCGCAGGAATTTCTTGTTGCGCTCGAGCGCAGCGATGACGACCCCGGTGTCGCGGCCACCGAGCGGCATCACGTAAACTGTCGCGAGCTTCAGGTCGGGCGACATCCGCACCTCCGGCACGGTGATGATGTGACCTTCGAGGTCCGCATCATGCACGTTGCCTTGCGCCAGAATCTCGGCCATCGCGTGGCGAACCTGCTCGCCGACGCGCAACTGGCGCTGCGAGCCACCGCCTGGCGCGGAACTCTTCTTCTGATGATGGCGTGGCATGGTTCGAAATCACCTCATTGCCCGTGCTTGGGACACGAGCATTGTCATTTGTCCTGTTGAAGCGAATGAGAGGCGGATGGCCGGAAAAAATCCGGCCACCGCACTCTCGCAATTTCAGTTCAAAAAGATCCGGGCGCTTCGGTAAGATTTGGACTTACAGGGAGCGCTGGATCGTCTCCACGCGATAACACTCGATCACGTCACCGGCGCGCATGTCGTGGTAGTTCTCGAAGGCCATGCCGCATTCCTGACCGGACTGGACTTCCTTCACTTCGTCCTTGAAGCGCTTCAGCGTCGACAGCTTGCCTTCGTGCACGACGACGTTGTCGCGGATCAGGCGCACATTGGCGCCGCGTTCCACGGTGCCGTCGGTGACGCGGCAGCCGGCAACCTTGCCGACCTTGGAAATGTTGAAGATCTCCAGGATCGAGGCATTGCCGAGCATGGTTTCGCGCAAGGTCGGCGCGAGCAGGCCGCTCATCGCCTTCTTTATGTCGTCCACGAGGTCGTAGATGATGTTGTAGTAGCGGATCTCGATGCCGTTCCGCTTGGCGGCCGCAGCGGCCTCCTTGTTGGCGCGAACCGAGAAGCCGAGGATCACGGCGTTGAAACCTTCCGCGAGCGTCACGTCGGATTCCGAAATACCGCCGACGCCGGCATGCAGGATGCGGGCGGCGACTTCGTCGGTGCCGAGCTTCTCCAGCGATCCCAAAATAGCTTCCAGCGAGCCCTGCACGTCGGCCTTGATGATGAGGGGGAAGTCCTTGCGGCCCGACGTCTTGAGCTG
The DNA here is from genome assembly GCF_008932115.1 of Bradyrhizobium betae. NCBI lineage: Bacteria > Pseudomonadati > Pseudomonadota > Alphaproteobacteria > Hyphomicrobiales > Nitrobacteraceae > Bradyrhizobium > Bradyrhizobium betae. The sequence goes on along the minus strand of NZ_CP044543.1, from coordinate 3,075,665 downwards.
CGACATCATCTGTTCGAGCGAGCCGCGCATGCCGGAGATCGAGGCAGCCGCGTTCTCGCGCTTCTGGTGAGCGCGGTAGCTGGTGACCTGACGGGCGCGGGCTTCGTTCTCGACCACGGCAAGACGATCGCCGGCTTCCGGCGGACCGTTGAAGCCGAGCACTTCGACCGGCACTGACGGACCGGCCTCGTCGATGGTGACGCCCTGATCGTTGATGAGGGCACGGACGCGGCCCATTTCGGCGCCGGCGACAATGATGTCGCCGACCCGCAGCGTGCCGCGCTGCACCAGCACGGTCGCCACCGGACCGCGGCCGCGATCGAGCTTGGCTTCGATCACGGTGCCTTCCGCCGGGCGATCCGAATTGGTCTTCAGGTCGAGGAGTTCGGCCTGGAGCGCGATCATCTCAAGCAGCTTGTCGAGATTGGTCTTGTTCTTGGCGGACACCTCGACGTCGACGACTTCGCCGCCGAAGGATTCCACCTGCACTTCGTGCTGGAGCAGCTCGGTGCGCACGCGCTCGGGCTTGGCGTCGGGCTTGTCGATCTTATTGATCGCCACGATCATCGGCACATTGGCCGCCTTGGCGTGGTTGATGGCTTCGATCGTCTGCGGCATGACGCCGTCATCGGCCGCGACCACCAGCACGACGATGTCGGTGACCTTGGCGCCGCGGGCGCGCATCGCGGTGAACGCGGCGTGGCCGGGCGTGTCGATGAAAGTGATCTTCTTGCCGCTCTCGGGCGACAGCACCTGATAGGCGCCGATGTGCTGGGTGATGCCGCCGGCCTCGCCGGAGACGACGTTGGCATGACGGAGCGCGTCGAGCAGCGAGGTCTTGCCGTGGTCGACGTGACCCATCACGGTCACGACGGGCGAACGCGTCTCGGTGTCGGTGGAATCGTCGGTTGCGTCGAACAGGCCTTCTTCAACGTCGGACGCGGCAACGCGCTTGACGGTGTGCCCCAGTTCTTCGGCGATCAGCTGCGCGGTGTCGGCGTCGATCACGTCGGTGATCTTGTGAATCGCGCCCTGCTTCATCAGCATGCGGATGATTTCCACCGCGCGCTCGGCCATGCGGTTGGCGAGCTCCTGGATGGTGATCGCTTCAGGAATGATCACTTCGCGGATGAGCTTTTCCTTCGGCTCGTTCGCGGCATGGCCCTTCAGGCGCTGGGTGCGGCGGCGGAACGAGGCGATCGAGCGCTCGCGCACTTCGTCGGCATTGAGCGCGGTGACGACGGTCAGGCGGCCGCGCTCTTTCTGCGGGCCGGGCTTGTGCGTGGGCTTGGGGGGGACCACAGGGCGCGCTGCGCCACCGGGGCCGCGGCGGATCTGGCGCGGACCATCGTCCTCGTCCGGTCCGGCTGCGACCGCGGGAGCGCGGCCCAGCGGGCCGCCTGTCGGCCGCGCCGTGGTCGTTCCTGGGCGCGCGGTCGTTGTTCCGGGGCGTGCCGTGGTGGTGGTGCCGGGCCGCGCCGTGGGCGCGCCGGTTCGCGGCGCGGGAGCAGCCGGGGCTGCCGTCGCGGGTCGCGGAGCTGATTGCGGCTGCTCGCCTTCGCCAAAACGCTTCTTGGCCTCGGTCTCGGCCTTGCGCTTGGCTTCGTCCTCGTGGCGATGGCGCTCTTCCTCGGCCTTGCGGCGGGATTCGGCGGCTTCGCGATCGGCGCGTTCGGCGGCCTCGCGAACGGAGCGGCGCTGGGCCTCTTCCTCGGCCTGGCGGCGCTCTTCGACTTCGCGCACCTTGGCATCGGCCAGCGCGCTGGCGCGGGCGGAACGTTCGTCCTCGGTCAGGGTGCGCAGCACCACGCCAGAGCCGGAGTTACGCGGCGGGGCCGGGCGCGAGGGAGCGGGAGCAGGCGCGGCCGGAGCCGGCTTCGCAACAACCGTGGGAGCCTGCTGCGGCTCGGGGCTGCCGTCGATGCGGCGCTTGCCGCGCTTCTCGACCACGACCTGCTTGCTGCGGCCATGGCTGAAGCTCTGGCGCACAGTGCCCGTTTCGACGCGCGGCTTGAGCGATAGCGTCTTGCTCGGAACGCTCAGCTTCTTGTCGTCAGGGGTCTTGGTATCAACCATTCAGCAGTCCTAATCCTGATCTGTTAGCGTTGTGCGTTGCCGCACCGTCCTATCGGGTGGTCGTTGTCTCTCAGAAATCCTGGCCGGGCTTTTCGGCAGTCTTGTCATCGTCCGCCATCCGGTATCGGACCAGCATCTGGCTACGTGACAGGAATGACTTGCTCGCCGGGCCCGCGAGCAGGGCAGCATGTATCACATTTGACCGGGTAAGTGCCAAATCCAATTCTACTGATTTAAGTGCGGTGATGACGGGAATTTGCGGCTTGGCGCCGCGATTCCCGTCGTTTTGACGTGCCAGCATGTCCAATTTGCGGATTCCGTCCGCGGCCCCGTCGCTGGCATGGATCAGGACCTCGACCGTGCCTTCCCGCAGGGCGCTCTCGACCTTGCCGAAACCGGCCACGATTTGGGCCGCCTTGGCAGCAATCCCAAGGGCTTCGGTCACGCCCCGAACCAGGAGCGCCTCGATGTCCGCAGGAAACGTCAGGGGGATGCGCAGCTCGCGCTTGAAGGCTTTGCTGAAATGGTGACGACGAACGGCTTCCGCAACCACCTCGCGCGAGGCAGTGAGCCACATGCCGCGTCCGGGCAGCTTGCGCTTGAGATCGGGGACGACATGCCCATCCGGCGAGACGACGAAGCGGATCAGCTCGTCGATCGGCCGGACCTCGCGGCTGACCGCGCACATCCGCATGGTCGCGGACCTCTCGGTCCGCGGGCCATTGTCGAGATCGTGGTCAGTATCTGCGAGCATCCGGGCGACATTCTCCTTGGCCCTTAAGCCGGCTGATCTTCAGCCGCCTCGGCCTCTTCGGCCGGCTTGGCGAGATCGGCTTCGGTGATCCAGCCGGCCTTGACGCGGGCCTGCATGATCATGGCTTCGGCGTCGTCGCGGGAGATCTCGAGGCCATCGAGCGCGCCGGGGAACTTGGTCTGTTCGCCGCCTTCCTTGCGCTCGGTCCAGCCGACCAGATCGTCAGTGGCGCAGCCAGCGAGGTCGTCGACCGTCTTGATGTCGTTCTCACCGAATTTCACCAGCATCTTCGAGGTCACGCCCGGCACGTCCTTGACGGCGTCCTCGACACCGAGCTCCTTGCGCTTGGCCTCGATCTCGGCTTCCTGCTGCTCGAGATATTCGCGGGCACGGTTCTGGAGCTCCTGCGCGGTCTCCTCGTCGAAGCCCTCGATGCCGGCGAGCTCCTTGAGGTCCACCATGGCGAGCTCCTCGACCGAGGTGAAGCCTTCGGACGCCAGCAGCTGGCCGACCACTTCGTCGACGTTGAGCGATTCCATGAAGACGCGGGTGGAGTTCTCGAAGTCGGCCTGGCGGCGCTCCGATTCCTCCTGCTCGGTCAGGATGTCGATGTCCCAGCCGGTGAGCTGCGAGGCCAGACGCACGTTCTGGCCGCGGCGGCCGATCGCCAGCGAGAGCTGGTTGTTGGTGTCGGGCACGACGACTTCGATGCGCTCGCGGTCCTCGTCGATGACGACCTTGGAGACTTCGGCCGGCGCCAGCGCGTTGACCACGAAGGTCGCGATGTCGGGCGACCAAGGAATGATGTCGATCTTCTCGCCCTGCAGTTCGTTCACCACGGCCTGCACGCGCGAGCCGCGCATGCCGACGCAGGCGCCGACCGGATCGACCGAGGAATCGCGGGAAATCACGCCGATTTTCGCGCGCGAGCCCGGATCGCGGGCCACCGCCTTGATCTCGACGATGCCGTCGTAGATTTCCGGCACTTCCTGCGCGAACAGCTTCGCCATGAACTGCGGATGAGTGCGGGAGAGGAAGATCTGGGGACCGCGGGTCTCGCGGCGGACATCGAAGATATAGGCGCGGACGCGGTCGCCGTTGCGGAAGACTTCGCGCGGCAGCATCTCGTCGCGGCGGATGATGGCTTCACCGCGGCCGAGGTCGACGATCACGCTGCCATATTCGACGCGCTTGACGACGCCGTTGACGATGTCGCCGATGCGGTCCTTGAATTCCTGGTACTGCCGGTCACGCTCGGCCTCGCGCACCTTCTGCACGATCACCTGCTTGGCCGACTGCGCGGCGATGCGACCGTATTCCAGCGGCGGCAGGGTGTCGGCGATGGTGTCGCCGACCTGGGCACCGGGATTGGCGCGCTGCGCGTCCACCAGCGAGATCTGGTTGGAATGGTTCTCGACCTTCTCGACGACCAGCATGTGGCGCGACAGCCGCAACTCGCCCTTCTTGGGGTCGATCTCGGCGTGAACGTCAGTCTCGCTGCCGTATCGGGCCCGCGCGGCCTTGGCGATGGCGTCCTCCATCGCCGCGATGACGATGCCGCGGTCGATCGATTTCTCGCGCGCAACGGCGTCGGCGATCTGGAGCAACTCAAGTCGATTGGCGCTGACTGCCATGGCTAGTCTCCTTCGTCAGGCTCGATCTCGCCCCGCCGCGCGCGATCGGCGGCAAGGCGATGTTTCTTCGTATTGGTCGGAGCCGGCTTTTTTTGCGTCGGTGCCGGCTTCTTTTGCGGCTTGGTGTTCTTGGTCGTTTTCTCGCTGATGCTGGCATGCGGCGCCGCCGGCGGCTCCAGGCCGAGATTGCGGCGCATCTCGCGCGCCTGGGCCTTGCCGCGGCGCATCGACTCCGCGATCAGCTCGTCGGTCAGCACCAGCCGCGCCTCGCCGATATCCTCCATCGTCAGGAGAACGTCGATCTCGTCGCCCGACTTGACGTCGTCGCGATGCAGATGCACGCGGTCGCCCTCGACGGCACCGATCTTGCCACGGAACCGCTTCCGCCCCTCATGGGCGACGGCCATCTCGACTTTCACCAGATGGCCCAAATACCGCTCGAAATCCGAGCGACGCACCAGGGGCCGATCGATCCCCGGCGAGGAAATCTCCAGGCGATAGGCGCGATCGATGGGATCGGCGACATCGAGCACGGGCGACAGCGCCCGCGAGATCGCCTCGCAATCCTCGAGCTGCATCGAGCCGTCCGGCCGCTCGGCCATGATCTGCACCGTGCAGCCGGATTCCCCGGAAATGCGGATCCGCACCAGGCGATAACCCATGCCCTCGAGCACGGGCGCCGCGACCGCGGATACCCGTGCCGCCACGCCCGGCTCGACGACGAGCCTCGGCTCGGCCAGCAACTCGGCATCCGTGGAACCAGTGGTCGGTTCGGTCATATCCAGGGTCAAGGCGCTCGATGGTTAAGGCTTGGTTACGACTGCAAAGCCCGCTTCGGAACTTTCCCGACAACGCGTCAGGCCGTATCTTCCGCCAAGCCGCGCTCAGGTAATAAAAAAGAGCGGGTCCTTTCGGGCCCACTCTCACTACGCGGATCGTATGAGAAGATGAATTGGCGCTGATATAGCCCTTTCCGTCCTCCCGGACAAGGCCCATCGCAGGCAGGACGAGGCTTTTTGCGCCCGGTCCGCGGCCCCTCGCGCAACGCTTCCTTCATCAAGCAGGCCTAGATTCCCTGATTGCGGGGCGGCTTGGATCAAGGGCGCACCCGCGGCGTGCCCTGTTCGAGTTGAGTTTCATGACCGTTGCCACGTCGCTCATTCCCGGACTGGACGATATCGTCAAACGCGGTGATCCCCGGCGTCGCGGCGAGATCGCGCGCGCCATCTCCGATCTGTTCTTCCACGATGCCGCAAGGCTCCGTCCCGATCTCATCGAGCTGTTCGACAATCTCCTGATCGATCTCGTCCCGCATGCCGAGCTGGCCTCGCGGGTCGATCTTGCCGAACGCTTCTCGCGCCTGGACAACGCGCCGCCGCATCTGGTGACCCAGCTCGCGCGCGAAAACGAGATCATGGTGGCGGGCCCCGTGCTGCGCCACTCGCCCGTGCTCGACGAAGCCGCCCTGGTCGAGATCGCACGGTTGAAGGGCCAGGGTCATTTGCTGGCGATGACGGAGCGCCCCGCCTTGCCGGCCGTCGTCACCGACGTGCTGGTCGAGCGTGGCGATCGCGACGTGGTGCGGCGCGCGGCCGGCAATGCCGGCGCGGTGTTCTCGCCCGGCAGCTATTCCGAGCTGATCAAGCGTGCGGCACAGGACGGCGTGCTGACGCTCAAGATCGGCCAGCGCGACGATCTTTCGGGCGAGCACCTGAAGGAGCTTCTCAACGGCACGCTCGACGTGATCCGCCGCCGCCTCTCGCGCGTGGTCAATCCGGCGCGGCAGGTCGAGATCAAGCGCGCCATGTCCGCGATCGAGGAGGCCGCTCTGCCGCCCGGGCCGCGGCGTGATTTCTCGGCGGCACAGCGCACCGTGCTCGCCTTGCATCGCGGCGGGCATCTCGGCGAGAGCGCGCTGCTCAGCTTTGCCAAGGCGCACAAATACGAGGAGTCGATCGCCTCGCTCTCGGCGATGGCCGGCGTCCGCCTCTCGGTTCTCGACCGCCTGATCGCGGGCGATCGCTACGATCCAATTCTGATTTTGGGGCGGATGCTGAATCTCGGCTGGCCCACGGTGCGTGCACTGATCCTGATGTGGTACGGCCCGAATCGCGCGCCAGCGGATGCCGATCTTGAACAGGCGCGCGTGAACTTCACGCGCCTGATGCCGGCGACGGCCGAGCGCGTCGTGAAATTCTGGCGCAACCGGCGGACGATCTAGATCCTCCTGAAGCGCAGATACGCCGCCTTGCGCCCTTCGCGCGTGGCCTTCCGGCCGTAGCGCGTCATGGTGTAGCCGTTCCACGGCAGCCGGAAATCGTCGGCGCGTTCGGCGAGCCATCGGAAGTCCGGCGAGCGCGACAGATGCGACAGCGTCCAGGCGCAGTAATCGTCGATGTCGCAAACGAAGCGGAATTCGCCGCCCACCTTCAAGACGCGCGCCATCGCCGCGATCGTCCGGTCCTGGACGAAGCGCCGCTTCCAGTGCCGCCGCTTCGGCCAGGGATCGGGATGGATCAGGTCGATCCGCGACAGCGAGGCCTGCGGCAGCCAGGCCAGCAGTTCGGCGGCGTCGCCCGCGAACAGGCGGATGTTGGCGATGTTGGCGGCCTCGATCTGCGCGAGGATCTTCGCCATGCCGTTGACATAGGGCTCGCAGCCGATGAAGCCGGTCCCGGGGAAGGCTTGCGCCTCGGCCGCAAGATGCTCGCCGCCACCGAAGCCGATCTCGAGCCGCACCTCGTCCGCTGCGGGATCGAAGATCTCGCCGGCATTGGCCGGCGCCTCACCGTCGATGTCGAGCGCAAGATGCGGCAGCAGATGATCGATCAGCTCGGCCTGGTGCTGCCTGAGCTTATGGCCCTTGCGGCGCCCGAAGAAGGCGCGCTCGCCGTCGTCGCGCTCGGGATCTGATTTGCGTTCGCTCATCGCAGCGTCTGGTACAGGCGATGCAGCAGCCGCGCCCGCGGTTCGAGCGACGAGACGTAGAGTTGCTCATAATGGGTGTGCGCGCCCTTGCCGTCGACGCCGAGCCCGTCGAGCGTCGCGGTGTGCGCGGCCGTGAAATTGCCGTCCGAGCCGCCGCCGGTGTGGGTGTCGATCAGCTCGAAGCCGATCTCGGCGGCAAGCGTCCTTGCGTGCTCGTACAGCGAGGCGCCGGAATTGTTCTTCTCGTAGGGCGGACGATTGAGCGCGCCCGTGACCTTGACGGTGACACCTTCCGTCTTCGACGTCAGCCCGAGGATCCTGCCGACGAATTCTTCCGCATCGGTGAAGCTCGGGACGCGCAGATCGATTTCGGCATGAGCCTCTTCCGGCGTGACGTTGGGGCGCGTGCCGCCGCGCACCACGCCGACATTGACGGTGACGCCGCGCTCCAGATCGTTCATTCCCTCCAGTGCCAGGATCACGTTGGCGAGCTCGCGGTTCGCGCTGCGGCCGTCCTGGGGCCGCGTGCCGGCATGCGCGGGCACGCCCTTGATGAACACTTCGAATCTCCCGACGCCCTTGCGCCCGGTGACGATCTTGCCGCCGTCGCGCGCGGGCTCCGTCACCAGAACGTATTTGGCCCTGCGCCCTTCCTTCTCGATCAGCGCGCGAGAGGTGGGGCTGCCGATCTCCTCGTCGGAGGTGAAGACGTGGGTGATGCCGAGCGGCGAGCGATCGGAGGTGGCGCAAAGCGCGCGAAAAGCGTGGTGGGCGATGTAGGCGCCGCCCTTCATGTCGTAGATGCCGGGGCCGAACGCGCTGTCGCCTTCGACCTTGAACGGCAGGCGCTCGATGAATCCCATGGGATGAACGGTGTCGAGGTGGCTCAGCACCAGAATGCCCGGCAGGTCCTGGCCCCAGGTCGTGCGCGCAACGAGATGATCACCGCAGCCGTCGACGCCGGCGATGCGTTCGAGCGTGACCGGCAGATCGCGATATAGCGCCGCGACCAAGGAGATCAGCTTGTTGACTTGTTCAGGCGCTTCCGTCGGCGTCTCGATCTCCACCCAGCGCCGGATGCCGTCGAGAATAGTTTGAGAATCGAACCAATTGGCGTTGGTCATGAGCGCATCTGTGCCTTTGAACCGCATCATCGGAAAGGGCGCGCATCAAAGCGCGGCCGCAAATGACGACATAGGCCAGATTTGGCGCTGTCACAAATCGGACAGCGGTGGCAGTCAGCGCTTGTCGGGACCTTCGCGAGCCGCGATCTGCTCGACGAGATCGACGATCGAGCGCCGCATCTTCGAATCGGTGATTCGCGTGAACGCCTTGGTCAGCGCGAGACCTTCGGAGGTCGCGAGGAAGTCCGAGACGTAAGAGGGCGAAGCGCCTTCCGCGAAGCCGTCCGTTCCGGCCACGCCGCTCGGCCCGCCTTCGAACAGGAACGACACCGGCACCTGCAGAATCTCGGCGATCTGCTGGATGCGGCTCGCGCCGACGCGATTCGTGCCCTTCTCGTACTTCTGGATCTGCTGGAAAGTCAGGCCCAAAGCTTCACCGAGCTTTTCCTGGCTCATGCCCAACATGATGCGGCGCATGCGCACGCGGCTGCCGACATATTTGTCAACAGGGTTGGGCGCTTTCGACATTTCCTGAGCCTCCAAACATCACCGTCGGCGCAATCGAAGAGAATGCCTCAGGTGCAAGCAACGTAAAAATCAAACCCTGTTATTGGGGAACATTGCGGAGAAATTTAGCAATGCCCACTGTCTTTTGCAGCGGGTGCAGAATGAGGAGGCCGCGTGCAGTCTGTCAACCGTGGGACTACGGTTGTCAAAGGATTCCGGTCGCATCGACCGAAAACCGCTAGCGACGGTGTGATTACGGATGCCGTTTGGCAACACGTCGCCTGACCGCCAAAAACACAGCCAGCGCGACGAGCATGGCTGCAGGCACGTCGCCGACCCGCGCATAGACGGTCGGTGGGATTGCGGCAGGCAGGCTTGCATCCAAAATGCCCTCGACCCCGAGGCCAAGGCTTGCAACGGTGCGCCCGACCGGATCGATCACCGCCGAGACACCCGTGTTGGCGGAGCGGACCAGCGGCAGTCCGAGTTCGATTGCGCGCATCCGTGCCTGCTCCAGATGCTGATAGGGACCGGTCGAGATGCCGAACCAACCGTCATTGGTGAGGTTCACGATCCAGCCTGGGCGTTCGTTGCGCCCGGCAACCTCACCGGGAAAGATGGCTTCGTAACAGATCAGCGGCAGCGCGGGTGGTACGCCGGGCACCGGCAGCGCGTGCCGCACGGTGCCGGGAATGAAGCCGCCGCGCATGCGCGTCAGTTGCTCGAAGCCGAGCTTCTCCATCAGGTCCTGGTAGGGCAGAAATTCACCGAACGGCACGAGGTGCAGCTTGTCGTAGACCGAGAGCACGCTGCCGTCGTGATCGATGACGTAAATCGAATTATATGCGCGCGTGATCGGCGTGCCGCGCGGCAAGTCGGGTGCGCGGACTGAACCCGTGATCAGCACCGTGCCCTTCGGCAGCAGTTCGGCGATCTCGGCCATCGCATCGGCTTCGCGGGTCAGGAAGAACGGAAAGGCGGATTCCGGCCAGATCAGGATGGTGGCATCGCGCACGCCGGTCGATTGCGGTCCGGAGGCGCGGTCCGACAGCGCCAGGTATTTCTTCATCACGTCCGCCTTGGCGGCGTAGTTGAACTTTGCGTCCTGCTGGAGGTCCGGCTGCATCAGGCGTAGCTTGGCGCCCGCGACCATCGTGGTCGGATGCAGCGACAGGCGGATCGCGCCGAAGATGCTCATCACGATCAGGAGTGCAATCGCAGCAGCCGGCGCGCGCCACGCCGGGCGGCGATCAGGCGTGCGGTCGATCAGCGCTGCGGGGCTGGCGAAGATCGCGATCGCGACGAACGTCATGCCCCAGAGGCCGATCAACGACGCCGTCTGCGCCAGCGGCAGAGGCTCGGACAGCGCATAGCCGAACGCATTCCAGGGAAAGCCGGTCAGCGCGTGACCGCGCAGCCATTCGGCAATTGTGAGGCTCGCCGCGAGTGCGAGAATGCGCGTGGCATCCTTGGTCCAGAGCAGGCGGGCCAAGGCAAATCCGAGCGCCGTGAAGATCGAGAGATAGGCCGGCAGGCCGAGAACAGCGAACGGCGTCAGCCACGCGAACACATCGGCATCGACGAAGAACGCGTAGCCGATCCAGTAGAGGCCGGGCACGAAATAGCCGAGCCCGAAACAATAGCCGGTCAGTGCCGCGACGGGGACGCCGCCATATCGTCCGGCACCTGCGCCGTCGATCAGCCAGACCATCACAGGCAAGGTGACGAACAGCACCGGAAAGATGTTGAACGGCGCCAGCGCCAGCACCGACAGCGCGCCGCACCCCGTCGCGATGAGCGCGCGCTTCCATCCCCAGGCGAGGATGATGGCGAGGGCGATCTGCCGAAGGCGCTGGAACGGGCTCACTGCGGGCCGGCCCCGTCGCTCGGCGGCGGGGTGGGCGTGTCGCTGGACGGCGGCTGGCCGCTCTCCGGCGTGGTCTCGCGGCGGCGGCTTTCGCGCTGGGTGCGCGGCGCGGCGCGTTCCTTCCGCGTCGAGATGCGCAGCCGCTTGACGCGGCGCGGATCGGCATCGAGCACCTCGATCTCGTAATTGCCGGGGCCCGAGATCACCTCGCCGCGCACCGGCAGACGGCCGACGAAGCTGACGAGATAGCCGCCGAGCGTCTCGACTTCCTCGCCGGCCTCGCCGGTGACGAAATCCTCGCCGATCACCGTGCGGACGTCGTCGAGGCTGGCGCGGGCATCGGCGATGAAGGCGTTGTCGGGCAGACGCACGATCGAGGGCGGCTCGTCGCTGTCGTGTTCGTCGTCGATCTCGCCGACGATCTGTTCGACGATGTCCTCGAGCGAAACCAGCCCGTCGCTGCCGCCATATTCGTCGACGACCAGCGCCAGATGAATGCGCGTGGCCTGCATCTGCGCGAGCAGGTCGATCGCCCGCATCGACGGCGGCACGTAAAGCAGCTTGCGGATGATGCGCGCATCCTGCAGCGGCAGCGCCAGATCGACCGTGCGCAGGTCGAGTCCGGCCGGCAGCGGTTTCTTGCGCTTCGTCTTGGTGGCGTCCGACACGCGCGCCCGCGCGGTCATGTAGGCAAGCAGGTCGCGGATGTGGACGATGCCGACGGGATCGTCGAGGGTCTCGTTGTAAACGACCAGGCGCGAATGGCCGGCGCTTTCGAAGCGGTCCATCAATTCGCCAAGCGGGATGTCGCGCTTCACAGCGATGATGTCGGCGCGATGCACCATGACGTCGGCGATCCGGCGCTCGTGCAGGCCGAGGATGTTGCGCAGCATGGTGCGCTCGACGGTCGAGAAGCCGGTGTCGTCGGGCGTCGTGGCGTCGAGCACGACCTGGAGGTCGTCGCGCACCGATCCGGCCTTCCAGCCGAACAGCGTCCGGATGGCGCGGAGCAGCCAGCCGTCCGCGGTCGGGCGCAGCACCTCGCCTGACGTCACTACGGCCGGCAGATTGGGCGTATCGCGCGGATTGTCGTGGATCGGTTCGGAATCCGGCATCTCAATGCGTCCCTGCACGGTCTGCATAGGGGTCGGGGATGCCGAGATGAGCCAGGATCTGCGTCTCCAGCGCTTCCATCTCCTCCGCCTCGTCGTCGTTCTCGTGGTCGAAGCCGATCAGATGCAGGAAACCATGCACGGCGAGATGGCTCAAATGATGATCGAACGGCTTGTGTTCCTCGTCCGCCTCGCGCCGCATGGTCTCGTAGGCGATCGCGATGTCGCCGAGCATGCGCGGCGCATCGCCCGGCTTCCATTCGGCCTCCGGCTGGAGCGCGGGAAACGACAGGACGTTGGTCGGCTTGTCGAGGCCGCGCCAGTTGCTGTTGAGGGTGCGGATGCCGGCATCATCGGTCAGCATCACGGCCACTTCCGCGCCCGCGACGTCCTCGTCGACAGTTTCGGCGGCGGCCGCAACGGCGCGCTGGATCACGGCTTCGGAATCGGGCTCGCGCTGCCAGCAATCGGCAACGACAAGGACCTCGGTCATGGGAAGGTTGGGGTGTGACATTCTCTTTGTTCGGAACGAAAGGCGCCTGCGTCCGCGCCCGTATGATCCGGCTGTTGTCTCGTCAGAATTTACCGGCGGCCGGCCGCTGCGGCTGCCCTTCATAGGCGGAGACGATCCGCGCCACGAGTTCGTGGCGGATCACGTCCTCGGCCTTGAAATGAACTTGCGCAATGCCTTCGACGCCGCTCAGCAGCCGGGTCGCCTCGGCGAGGCCCGAGGTCTGGCCGTTCGGCAGGTCGATCTGCGAGGGATCGCCCGTCACGATCATGCGGCTGTTCTCGCCAAGACGGGTCAGGAACATCTTCATCTGCATCGATGTGGTGTTCTGCGCCTCGTCCAGGATGATGGCGGCGTTGGTCAGCGTGCGGCCGCGCATGAAGGCCAGCGGCGCGATCTCGATCTCGCCGGTCTGCAGTGCGCGCTCGACGATGCGTGCATCCATGAGATCATAGAGTGCGTCGTAGATCGGGCGCAGATAGGGATCGACCTTCTCGCGGAGGTCGCCGGGCAGGAAGCCGAGCCGCTCACCGGCTTCCACCGCCGGGCGCGACAGGATGATCTTGTCGACCTCCTTGCGCTCGAACAGCTGCGCGGCGTGCGCCACCGCGAGCCAGGTCTTGCCGGTGCCGGCGGGACCGATGCCGAACACCAGTTCGTGGCGCTTCAGCGCCCGGATGTAGGAATCCTGCGCCGCCGTGCGCGCGCGCACCGGGCGCTTGCGCAAATTGATGCTGTCGAAGGTCGACTTGGCCGACTTGGCGTCGAACTCGAATAGCGAGCCTTGGGCGATCACCGCACGGATCGCGCCCTCGACCTCGCCCTGGTCGAGATCCTGTCCCTTCACGGCCTGGGCGTAGAGCGTCTCCAGCACGCGGCGGGCGGCATCGCAGCCGTCGCGCGAACCGCCGATGGTGATGTGGTTGCCCTTGGAATCGACGACGACGCCGAGCCGCCGCTCGATCTGCGCCAGGTGCTGGCCGTAGGGGCCGACCAGCGCGGACGCCGCGCGATTGTCGTCGAAGTCGATGACGACCTGGGTCTCGGGCGGTACTTGCATGTCGCGGTCGAATTTGCGGCTGGGAGCGATAGAAGACGAATCCGATGCACTTTTTGGCAAGGGTTCAGGCTCCAGTGGCTATGGGCGAAAAAGCGGGCTCGCGCGCAACGCGCGGTGTGGCGAGCTCACCGAGGAAGCTGTAGCGTTCGAGGCTGTCGATCCGCACCGGCAGGATTTGTCCGATGATGTCGGGCGAGGCAATCACATGGGCGGGCTGAAGGAAAGCGGTGCGGCCGACGATCTGGCCGTCCCTGCGCGCCGGACGTTCGAACAGCACATCGACCGTTGAGCCAATCGCAGCCTTGTTGAAGGCCGATTGCTGGCTGTCGATCAGTTCCTGGAGCCGCTCCAATCGCTGGTCCATCTCGGCGGGGGACACCGTCTCCTGCATGTCCGCAGCCGGCGTTCCCGGCCGGGCGGAGTATTTGAACGAATAAGCCGCAGCGTAGCCGATTTGCGTGACAAGCGCGAGTGTGGCGAGAAAATCTTGCTCGCTTTCGCCGGGGAAGCCCACGATAAAATCTGATGAAAAAGCAATGTCTTGGCGCGCGGCCCGGAAACGGTCGACGACCCGCCGGTAATCATCGGCGGTATGTTTCCGGTTCATGGCGGCCAAAACCCGGTCCGAGCCCGACTGGACCGGCAGGTGCACGAACGGCATCAGCTGGCCGAGATCGCGATGGGCTGCAATCAAACTGTCGTCGACGTCGCGGGGATGGCTGGTCGAATAACGCAGCCGGGCGATGCCGGGAATCTTTGCCAGATGCTCGAGCAACCGGCCGAGCGGCCAGCTTTTTCCGTCCGGCCCCTCGCCGTGATAGGCGTTGACGTTCTGCCCGATCAGGGTCAGCTCGCGCACGCCGTTGTCGGCCAGCCGCTTCACGTCGTCGATGATCTTCGCGACGGGGCGCGAGACCTCGGCGCCGCGCGTATAGGGCACGACGCAGAAGGTGCAGAACTTGTCGCAGCCTTCCTGCACCGTGACGAAAGCGGAAATGCCGCGTGCGCGGATCGCGGCGGGCTTGGGCTGGGCCAGGAAGCCGAATTTGTCGGCTGCGGGAAATTCGGTCTCGATCGCGCGGCCCTCATCGCGCGCTCGCTTCAGAAGCTCCGGAAGGTGATGATAGCTCTGCGGGCCGACCACGACGTCGACGACGGGCGCGCGGCGCGTGATCTCTCCACCCTCGGCCTGCGCCACGCAGCCGGCGACTGCGATCTGCATCGTGCGGCCCCCGCGCGCGGCCTCGTCCTTGGCGACGCGCAGCCGGCCGAGCTCGGAATAGACCTTTTCGGAGGCCTTCTCGCGGATATGGCAGGTGTTGAGGATGACGAGGTCGGCGTCCTCGGCGCTGGCGGTCTCCACGAATCCTTCCGGAGCCAGAGTGTCCACCATGCGCTGGGCATCGTAGACGTTCATCTGGCAGCCATAAGATTTGATGTGCAGCTTGCGCGGCGGCGTCATGGAACCCGGAATGGAGCTGGAGGACGGCCCTGAGATATAGGCTGGAGCAGCGAAAATCCAGCGAATGGGGCCAAACGGTCATTCCGGGGCGCCCGTATAGCGGGCGAAGCCGGAATCCAGAGGTTTTGGGGCGAGATTCTCAGGTGCGCAAGGGCGCACCATAGTTCGATGCTACACATCGCCCCGGAATGACAGCAATGGCTAGCCCGCCAGAGCGTCCGCCCCGACCCGCCGGACCAGCTCCGGCAATTGATGCATATCGGCAAAGGTCAGGTCGGCGCCGGCCTGGCGCAGGGTCTCGGCATGGCCGTCCCCGCAATGGCTGCCGCCGCAAAAGCCGAACACGGTCATGCCGGCCGCCCGGGCGCCGGCGATGCCGGCAAGGCTGTCCTCGATGACGACACAGCGTGCGGGGGGCACGCCCATCTCCCTGGCCGCGAACAGGAACAGATCCGGTGCCGGCTTGCCGTTCTTCACCTGCGAGGCCGAAAAGATGTTTGGCGCGAGGCGGTCATAGAGGCCGGTGCTCCCCAGGCTCACCTGCATGCGCTGGTGCGAGCCGCTCGAGGCGACGCAGACGCGCTGCGTCACGACATCGAGCACGTCATGGATGCCGCGGATCGCTTCGAGGTCGGCCTCGAACGAGCGAAACAGCTCGTCCTGCAGATCGCCATGATAGGCTTCGGGCAGCTTGCGGCCGAGCTCGGTTTCGATCTCCAGATTGGCCTGTTTTGTCGAGCGGCCGAGAAAGCGCTCGAACACCTGCTCCGAGGTGATCGGATAGCCGTGCTTCGTCAGCACATCCGCATGCGTGCGGCAGGAGATCACCTCGCTGTCCACGAGCACGCCGTCGCAATCGAAGATGATGAGGTCTATCGGCACGAAACTAAGACGTCGGCTTGTCGTCGTCGAGCGGGACGCAATACAGCTCGAGCCGGTGATCGACCAGCTTGTAGCCGAGCTTGCGGGCGATCTCCGCTTGCAGCTTCTCGATCTCTTCGGAGGTGAACTCGATCACCTTGCCGTCGCGCAGATTGATGAGGTGGTCATGGTGGCTGTCGCGCATCGTCTCGTAGCGCGCGCGGCCCTCGCGGAAATCGTGGCGTTCGATGATGCCGGCATCCTCGAACAGCTTGACGGTGCGGTAGACCGTCGAGATCGAGATCTTGTCGTCGACGGCGACGCAGCGCCGGTAAAGCTCCTCGACATCGGGATGGTCGATCGCCTCCGCGAGCACGCGGGCGATGACGCGGCGCTGCTCGGTCATGCGCATGCCGGTCGCGGCACAGCGTGCCTCGATGCCGGACGCCTTGGATGCGGTGGAAGGTTTAAGTCCAGTCATGTGTTGTCTGCCTGACGGGGCGCTTTCTGCCATCGATATTACGACAAGTCACGTCGCATCAGAAGTGCATTCAATTGTTCCCCGTTGGGCTGCTTATAGTAGCGTTCGCGGCGTCCGACCACCACGAATCCGGCCCTGTCATAGAGCCGCCGTGCCGGCTGGTTGTTCTCCTCGACCTCCAGAAATATCGTGCGCACGCCGCGCCCGGCGAGATGACCGAGATGGGTCATCAGCAGCATGCGGGAGAGGCCGCGGCCGCGATGGGCCTGGTCGACCGCGATCGAGAGAATTTCCGCTTCGTCCGCGCCGATCCGCGACACCGCGAAGCCGATGACCCTGCGGCCGAGGCGCAGGCGATGGACGAGCGTGTTGCGCTCGCCGAGCATGGCCTCGAACTCGCCTTCGCCCCAGCCGTGAGCGAAGGACTGGCCGTGAAGCTGCGCGAGCCGCAGCGCGTCGCGCGCGGAGCCGGGTTCGACGACGGGCGTGCCGCCGCGCCACCATTCCGAAAACCATCTCATCATGAGCTTGCGGCTTGTGCGAGCGGCGGCGCTGCGGTCGGCTTTGCGTCGGGCGCCTTCAGATAGAACGGCCGTGCCGGATTTGTCTCGGGATCGGCGGCTGCGCCGAGCCATGCGACCCAGCTGATGTCGGGCGCGGGCTGCGCGTCGACCGTGACAGGTTGCGGCGCATCCTTCGGCCAGCGATCGGCGAGGAGTCTTGCGCCATCTCCGACCAGATGCGGCGCGCCGAATTTCGAGGCCGCGATCGCCTCGTCGATGGGGGCGACGCCCGGCCGCACCAGCTGGCTGCCGTCGCCGGCGACGATCTGGAAATAGACGTGATCGTGCCGCGCATCGATGGCGGATATCACCGGCGCCGTTCCGCTCTGACCGACGATGGCGGCGGCATAGGCCGACAACGTCGTCAGCCCGACGGCCGGACGCTTCGCCGCCAGCGCAAGTCCGCGCGCCGCCGAGATGCCGACGCGCAATCCGGTGAAGCTTCCCGGACCGACGGTGACGGCGATGCGGTCGAGCGAGGTAAAGGCGAGATCGGCGGACTTCATGACGCGCGCGATCATCGGCATCAGCGCTTCGGCGTGGCCGCGCTTCATGAGGAGCTGCTCCCGCGCGAGGAGCTCGCCGGCGTCGGTGTCGAGAACGGCGGCCGCGCACGCCTCCAGCGCGGTATCGATGGCAAGGATCAGCATCGAAGCAGCTTAGTCGGTTCCGCCGCGGTCGAACCAGCCCAAGTTTGATTTCTCGACAGGCGCATGATCGCCTCCGTAATTCTACGTGAGCGGGAATCTGGCGGAATCTTCGTGCCCCATTTTTGAAGCGACTGCATGCATCTGCAACTTCTGGGATGGCTAAGTCATTGAAATATTGTCATTTTAAGAAAGCATTAGCAATCAAATGCCAGCTTCCGTGCATAGCGGGAAAGCAAGTCAACGACGACTTGGACGATGCATTTTGGCGGACCAGGCCACGCGCGGTCCGGGCATTTGCGAAGGGATTTCATTGATGTTTTTTTGGCGTAGCGGCGCCTCGGCGCGGGAGGCATTGGCTCAGGTCATGGCGCTCGGCAGGTCGCAGGCGGTGATCGAGTTCAATCTCGACGGCACCATCATCACCGCCAACCAGAACTTTCTGGACGCGATGGGCTATCGGCTCGAGGAGATCCAGGGCAAGCACCACAGCATGTTCGTGATGCCGGACCAGCGCAGCAGTGTGGCCTATCGTGAGTTCTGGACGCGTCTTGGCCGCGGCGAATATCAATCCGCCGAGTACAAGCGGCTCGGCAAGGGCGGGCGGGAAATCTGGATCCAGGCGTCCTACAATCCGATCGTCGACGAGGCCGGCAAGCCCGTGAAGGTCGTCAAGTTCGCCACCGACATCACCGCGCGCAAGATTCGCAGCCTGGAGGACGCCGGAAAGATCTCTGCGATTGGTCGTGCCCAGGCGGTGATCGAGTTCAATCTCGACGGCACCATCATCACGGCCAACGAGAACTTCCTGAGCACGGTGGGCTACCGGCTCGACGAGATCCAGGGCAAGCACCACAGCATGTTTGTCGGCGCCGGCGAGCGCGACAGCGGCGCTTATCGTGAGTTCTGGGCGAAGCTGGCGCGCGGCGAGTTCCAGTCCGGCGAGTACAAGCGGTTCGGCAAAGGGGACAAGGAGGTCTGGATCCTCGCTTCCTACAATCCGATCCTCGACGAGGCCGGCAAGCCGTTCAAGGTGGTGAAGTTCGCCACCGACGTCAGCGCGCAGAAGCTGACGAACGCGAACTTCGCCGGGCAGATCGAGGCGATCGGCAAGTCGCAGGCCGTGATCGAGTTCGACATGGACGGCAAGGTGCTGACGGCCAACGAAAACTTCCTCGGTGCGCTCGGTTATGCGCTGCCCGAGATCGTCGGCAAGCACCACAGCATGTT
Source organism: Bradyrhizobium betae (assembly GCF_008932115.1). Classification (NCBI taxonomy): domain Bacteria; kingdom Pseudomonadati; phylum Pseudomonadota; class Alphaproteobacteria; order Hyphomicrobiales; family Nitrobacteraceae; genus Bradyrhizobium; species Bradyrhizobium betae. Next base: position 3,056,848 of record NZ_CP044543.1, on the reverse strand, counting down.
CGTGCCGCACGACGAACGCGAGAGCGAGGCCTATCGCGATTTCTGGACCAGGCTGAACGCCGGCGAATTCCAGTCCGGCGAATATCTGCGCATCGGCAAGGGCGGTCGCCAGGTCTTTATCCAGGCCTCCTACAATCCGATCCGCGATCTCAATGGCAAGCCGTTCAAGGTGGTGAAATACGCGTCCGACACCACCGCCCAGGTGATCGCGCGCAAGCGCAGCGAGAAGGTGCGCGACATGATGGAATCGGTCGCCGCTGGCGCCGAGGAGCTCAACGCCTCGGTGCGCGAGATCGCGGAAGCGATGACGCGCTCGCGCGAGACCGCGTCGACCGCAGTCGGCCGGGTCGAGGCGGCGGACCAGCAGGCCCACCGGCTGACGCAGGCGGCCGAATCGATGAGCATGATCGTCCAGCTGATCGGCAACATCACCGGCCAGATCAATCTGCTGGCGCTGAATGCCACCATCGAATCCGCCCGTGCCGGCGAGGCCGGTCGCGGATTTGCGGTGGTTGCGTCGGAGGTGAAGAATCTCGCCAATCAGGCCAAGCAGGCGGCCGACAAGATCGAGCAGGAGATCAGCAATCTCAACGGCATCTCGGTCGACGTCGTCGCCGCGCTGGAATCGATCAGGGGCGCGATCCAGGGCGTCAGCGAGTACGTGTCGTCAACCGCTGCCGCCGTCGAAGAGCAGAGCACCGTCACCAACGAGATGTCGGCGAGCATGCGCAAGGCGGCGGAAGAAGCCGCGAGCATCGGCCAGGCGGCGTAGGCACGGTCATTCCGGGATGGTGCGTTAGCACCAGACCCGGAATCTCGAGATTCTCGGGCGCGCAAATTGCGCGCCGGAGCTCGGTCCTACGGACCGCCCCGGAATGACGACTTCGTCGTCACATCGGCCGGACTTCGACCACGTCGGGCACGAAATGCTTCAGCAAATTCTGGATGCCGTGCTGGAGCGTCGCGGTCGATGACGGGCAGCCGGCGCACGAGCCCTTCATGTTGAGATAGACGATCCCGTCCTTGAAGCCGCGGAATGTGATGTCGCCGCCGTCATTGGCGACGGCAGGCCGCACGCGGGTCTCGATCAGATCCTTGATCATGTCGACCGTCTCGGCGTCGGCCTCGTCGAAGAACTCGTCCTCGTCGCCGAGATCGGCATGGCCAGCAGCCGCGCCGTCGGCGAGCAGCGGCGCGCCGGACATGTAGTGCTCCATGATGGCACCGAGGATCGCGGGCTTGAGCTGCTGCCATTCACCGTTCGCCTTGGTCACGGTGATGAAGTCCGATCCGTAGAACACGCCGGTGACGCCGGGCACGTCGAACAGCTTTTCGGCCAGCGGCGAACGCGTCGCCGATTCGCGGCTGGGAAATTCCATCGGGCCGCCGTCGACCACGACGCGGCCGGGAATGAATTTCAGCGTGGCGGGATTGGGGGTGGCTTCGGTTTGAATGAACATTGTTTTCTCCAGACGTCGCCGGTTCAAGGCCGGCGCGTGAGCTATCAATTAGCAGATGGCGACGGCGAACGCACGGTCAAGGGGGCGTAGCAAATTCGTCCATAGGTTTCAGTGGGTTAGGACGCTGCCTACCCTCCAGGGGAGGGTAGGCAGGAGCTACGACAGCGAATCCACGCTTTGGTCGCTCAGTGCGCCGGAAATGACCGTCACCGGCACCGGGAACGTGCCCAGCGCGTGTGCCAGCAGCGAAACCAGCGGCCCTGGCCCTTCCGCGCCCGGGCTCGCGGCCAGCACCAGCATGGCGATGTCGGGGTCCTCGTCGATCACCGCCAGCAGCTGTTCCATCGCGGCGCCTTCGCGGATCACCCGTTCCGGCGTGATCGCGGCGATGCCGTTGGCGCGGCCGGCGGCGCGGTCGAGCGCGGCTTCCGCCGCTTCATGCGCCTCGGCGCGCATGATGTCGGCGACCCCCAGCCATTCCTGGTTCTGCTCGTCGGGCTCGATGATGCGCAGCATCACCACGCCGCCGCCGGCGCGGATCGCCCAGCGGCTGGCGTAATACACCGCACGATCCCATTCGGCGGTATCGTCGACGATGACGAGGCATTTGGGCTTGTGACCCGGCTCGAAGCAAAGTCGCTTGCTGGTCATGCATGTCCCGGAATGTGCACGGGTTGCATGCTGCCACACTCCCGCAACGTTGGGGAGAGGAGAAGCGGCCGGCGCCGTGGCGCTGGCCGGGGGGTTGCGATTGCGGCAATCAGCGCCGGCGGATGAAGCCGACGATGTCCTTGGAGAGCTTCATGGTCTCGTCGGCGATCGCGCGGGCACGGTCGGCGCCGTCGTTGAGGATGGCGTCGATATGGCCGGGGTCGGCGACGAGGCGCTTCATCTCGCCGGCGATCGGCGAAAGTTTCGTCACGCACAGCTCCACCAGCGCGTTCTTGAAGCTGGAGAACTGGCCGCCGCCGAATTCGCGCAGCACGTCGGCCTTGGTGCGGCCGGAGAGCGCGGCAAAGATGCCGACGAGATTGTCGGCCTCGGGGCGCGGCTCCAGGCCCTTCTCTTCGGTCGGCAACGGCTCCGGATCGGTCTTCGCCTTGCGCACCTTCTGCGCGATGGTGTCGGCGTCGTCGGTCAGATTGATGCGCGAGTTGTCGGACGGATCCGACTTCGACATCTTCTTGGTGCCGTCGCGCAAGCTCATCACGCGCGTCGCGGGCCCCTGAATCAGCGGTTCCGGCAGCGGAAAGAACAGGCCGTCATTGGCGCCGAGGTTGCGGATCGAGTCGCCGAAATCATTGTTGAACTTCTGCGCGATGTCGCGCGAGAGCTCCATATGCTGCTTCTGGTCCTCGCCGACCGGCACGTGGGTGGCGCGGTACAGCAGGATGTCGGCCGCCATCAGCACGGGATAGTCGAACAGGCCGACGGACGCGTTCTCGCGGTCCTTGCCGGCCTTCTCCTTGAACTGGGTCATGCGGCCGAGCCAGCCCATGCGCGCGACGCAGTTGAAGATCCAGGCGAGCTCGGCATGGCCCGACACCTGGCTCTGGTTGAACACGATGTGCTTCTTCGGATCGATTCCGGCGGCGATGAACGCCGCGGTCACCTCGCGGGTGTTGCGCGCCAGCTCGACCGGTCCGCCCCAGACGTCCACCCCTTGCGTGATCGCGTGCATGTCGACGACGCAATAGATGCAGTTGTGGGTGTCCTGCATCTTCACGAAGTTGACGATCGCGCCGAGATAATTGCCGAGGTGCAGATTGCCCGTCGGCTGGACGCCCGAAAAAACCCGTTCAACGAATGGCATGGCAAGCTTTCCTAAGGGGTAGCCGGCGTCGTTTCCAACAGCGGCGCTGCCCCGTCAAGGGTAATTCGCGGGGCTCAGGCGCGCGGATCGCGTGTGGCAGGTCGCTTCAGGGCGGCCGCCGCCTCGCGCAGGGAGGCGACGCCCAGGATTTGCAGGAGCAGGCCATAGACGCCGATGCCGGCCGCGATCTGGAAGCCCAGCGCAACGAACCTGATCAGGCCATGCGCCTCGGCAGGCATCAGGCCCATCGTCAGCCAGAGCAGCGCGCCCATCGCCACGGCGGCAAGCACGATCCGCGGCAGCCGTTGTCGCGCGGCCGCATCGACCGAGAAGCCGAATTCGCGCGTGCCCCTGCGGAGCAGCGAAAGCGCGCTGCTCCAGGCGCCGGCCGCGATGCTGGCGGCGATCCCGCTCGCGCCGAAATAATGACCGAGCAGGACCGCGAGCGCGACCGCGACCACGAATCCTTTCGTCGTTGCGAGCAGCGGCGTCATCGTGTCGCTGCGGGCATAGAAGGCCGGCGACAGCGCCTTGATCAGCACGTGGGCCGGCAGCCCCAGCGCCAGCCACATCAGCGCATGCGCGGTTGCGAGGCTGTCCGCCGCGCCGAAGGCGCCATGCTGGAACAGGAGCCGCACGATCGGCTCGGCCAGCACGATCAGGCCAAGCGTGGCTGGCAGTGCGAGCCCGGTCGCAAGTTCCAGCGCACGCGATTCCGCATGCGCCACCGCATCGCGGTCGCCGGTGCTCACCGCGCGCGTCAGCTCCGGCACCAGCACCGTGCCCATGGCGACGCCGACGATGCCGAGCGGCAGCTCGATCAGCCGGTTGGCGAAATAGAGCCAGGAGACGGCGGACGGCGTGGCGGAGGCGATGATCGCGCCGGCCACCATCAGCCATTGCGGACCGGAGCTTGCGATCATGCCGGGAATGGCCTTGGCGAAGAAGCCGCGCATCTCCTTGTCGAAGCTCATCCGCAGCGGCGTTGCGAGGCGCCCGCTCCGCTGCGACAGCAGCATCGCGAGTTGCAACAGGCCGGCGGCGCCCACGGTGGCCGCCAGCATCCACGCGGCGAAGGTCGCATCGGCGTGCCACAACAGCAGCGTCGCGATCGCGGCGATCAGCGCGATATTGAACAGCAGCGGCGAGAACGCAGTGAGTGCAAATCGCCCTTGTGCGTTGAGCAGGCCCATCAGCACCGTGACAGGACCGGCGAAAGCGAGATAGGGCAGCATCAGCCGCGCGTTCGCGACGGCGAGATCGAGCGTGCTGCTGCCGATGAATCCTGGTGCAATGATCGTGATGATCAGCGGCATCAGGAACGCAATGACGACCGAGACCGCGATCAGGGCGGTGCTGACCGTGCCGAGCACGCGGCCGGCGAAGGCGGAGGCGGCCGCCTCGCCGTCGCGGTCACGGATGTGCAGCCAGGCCGGGATCAGGGCCGCATTCAGCGCCCCTTCGCTGAGCAGACGGCGGACCACATTGACGAGCTGGAATGCCGCCAGAAACGCATCCGCCACCGCGCCGGTGCCGAGCAGCGCCGCGATCAGGGAGTCGCGGGCAAAACCCAGCAGCCGCGAGGCCAGTGTTCCCGTCGAGACGGTCAGGAAGGAGCGGATCATCGGGCTTGTTATAATACCGTTGCTTGCCCGCGCGGGGCCGGTCGTGATAGGCCGCGAGCCAGATTTCAGGCCGACAGGAAGCGGATTTCCTCAGGGATCGCAATCCGGCAACAGGATCAAGGTGAATGGCTGACGTGAAATATGACGTTCTCGGGATCGGCAATGCGCTGTTCGACGTGCTGGTCAGGACCGACGAAGCCTTTTTGGCCAAGCACGGCATGACCAAGGGCAGCATGTCCCTGATCGACGAGGCGCGGGCCGCCGCCATCTACAAGGACATGGGTCCGGCGACGGAAGTTTCGGGCGGTTCGGCCGCCAACACCATCGTCGGCATCGGCAGCCTGGGGGCGCGTGCCGCCTATGTCGGCAAGGTCAAGGATGACCAGATCGGCAATCTCTACATGCACGACATCCGCGCCGCCGGCGTCGCCTTCAACACGCCCGCAGCGAAGGACGGCGCCGCCACCGGCTGCTCCTACATCCTGGTCACGCCCGACGGCGAGCGCACCATGAACACCTATCTCGGCGCGGCGCAGGACCTGTCGCCCGCCGATATCGACCCCGCCGAGATCGCCGGCGCCGGGATCGTCTATCTCGAAGGCTATCTCTGGGATCCCAAGAACGCCAAGGAGGCCTTCGTCAAGGCGGCCAAGATCGCGCATGATGCCAAGCGCAAGGTGGCGCTGACGCTATCGGATTCCTTCTGTGTCGATCGCTATCGCGACGAGTTCCTGTCGCTGATGCGCAACGGCACCGTCGACATCGTCTTCGCCAACGAGTCCGAACTGCATTCGCTCTACATGACCTCGGATTTCGACACTGCGCTGAAGCAGCTGCGCAACGACGTCAATCTCGGCGTGGTCACCCGCAGCGAGAAGGGCTGCATGGTGGTTTCGGCGGAAGACGCCGTCGCAGCACCGGCGTTCCCCATCGCCCAGCTGGTCGACACCACCGGCGCCGGCGACCTGTTCGCCGCGGGCTTTCTGTTCGGGCTGGCGCGCAATCTTGCCTACAAGCAGTGTGGCGAGCTCGGCGCGCTGGCGGCGGCCGAAGTGATCCAGCACATCGGTGCCCGCCCGCAGGTGTCGCTGAAGGAATTGGCCCAGCAGCGCGGGCTGACGGCGTAACGCGAAGCAGCCTCATTCTCTCCGTTGTCATCGCCCGGCTTGACCGGGCGATCCAGTACGCCGTGACGTCAGTGGCTTACCGAGAGGCCGCAGCGTACTGGATTCCCCGCTTTCGCGGGGAATGACAGTCTTCGTTTTGCGAGAGTTGCGCGCGGATGCGCTCCTTACGCCGCCCTCTGCCCGCTCCCCGCATCAAGCCCGGCATACACCCCGCGCTCGAAGCCTGCGAACGTCTCCAGGCACTTGGCATCCGCGAACGGCAGCAACTGCATCAGGATCACGCCGGTGACGTCGCGTGACGGGTCGATCCAGTAATAGGTGTTGGCGAGGCCCGCCCAGGCGAGGCTGCCTGCGCTGCGTCCCTCGGCGGTCTTGGCGGTGTTGATCATGAAGCTGAGGCCCCATTTCTTCACCTGCTCCGGATAGAGATCGACGTCGTTGGTGTACATCGGCGCCGCCGTCGTCAGCTTGGTCATGTTGAGATCGCCGATGTGGTTCTGCCCCATCGTCGCGACGGTCTCGGCCTTGAGCACCTGGTTGCCGTTGCCGCGGCCTTTGTTCAGGATCATCTGCGTGAACCTGATGTAGTCTGCCGCGGTCGCATAAAGGCCGCCGCCGCCCATGTGGAATTCCGGCTCCTGCTCGAGCTCGAACGGGATCGCGGCGAGCTGGCCGTCCTCACCGCGCGCATGCATGCCGACCAGGCGCTTGCGCATGGTGTCGGTGATCTTGAAGCCGGTGTCGGACATTCCGAGTGGAGCAAAAAGGTTGTCGCGCAAATAGGCATCCAGCCGCTTGCCGCTGACGGCTTCCACGGCCTTGCCGACGAAATCGATGTTGGTGCCGTATTCCCAGCGTGTGCCGGGATCGGTCATGACGGGCGTCTTCAGCGCCGCATTCTGGCAGGTGGTGATGGCGGGGGTGCCGGTCTTTTCCAGATGGATCGCAAGATCGCCGTTCCACATGTTGTAGGCGAAGCCGGCGGTGTGGGTCATGAGCTGGCGCAGCGTGATCGGTCCCTTCGCCGGCCGCAGCCTCGGCTCACCGCTGGAATCGAAGCCTTCGAGCACCTGCGGCTTGGCGAGATCGGGCAGCACCTCGCCGATCGGGGCATCCAGCAGCAGCTTGCCCTGCTCGACAAGTTGCATCGCGCCCGCCGATGTCACTGCCTTCGTCATTGAGGCGATCCAGAACACGCTATCCGCCGTCATCGCATCGGGCTTGGACAGATCGCGCTTGCCGAAGGCGCCCTGATAGAGCACGTCGTTACCGCTGGCGGCGATGGCGACGACGCCGGGAATCTCCTTGGCGTCGCTCTTCTGGCGCAGAATCTCGTCGATCTGGGCTTGGCTTTGCATAGGCATTTCCTCCGGTTTGATTATTATTGGAAGTGACCGATTGTCCTCCGGCATCCGCTGCGCGGCAAGCGCGGCCATATGCGCGCTTCGGTCGCGATGTCGTGACTTGACGGTCCGCGCTCCAGGCGGGACGACACGATTGCAACACGCCATCGCAATGTGCGGTGGATGGCCGCACTTCGCCGTGACCTCGGATGAGCCGGGCGATATGTCTCGAGCGTTTGAAGCACTTGAAACATTTTGTGCGTTGCCGCGTTTGACCTCTGGCCCAATGGGCGGCTGACGCTAGGACTTGATACAATTTGGCGGCCTTCGATCGGCCGTGAGGGGACCTCAGATGATTTCGACCTGGAGCGAATGGAAGCGCTATCCCCGTCCCGGACGGGGCGAGAACCTCGAAGCGCCGATCTCACCCGGCATTTACGAGGTGCGGATCGCCGGCACCGGCGCGCTCTATTCGTTCGGCGCGGTCGACAATCTGGCGCAGGCGCTGGCGTTGCTGCCGGTCGGCTCGAAATCCTGGTTCGGCCGCCGCGACGCCTCCGACGCGCCCGATCTCGAATACCGGACGTGCGCGACCTCCTCGAAGGCCGGCGCCAAGGCGGCCGCCGAGCGGATGATCGGCCGGCGCGAGACCTATATGAGCGGCGCGGCGTAACCCTTCCGCTCTCGCTATAACTCCCATCAGATGTGCGTCGCGGGACGGTGCATTGCGCACCGTCTGGCCCTATATTCCGGGCAAATTCGATCGCGCCCTGAGGAGTAATGCCATGACACCGACCGCCGCCGCACGCGCCCCGCAAGCCACCGCCGCCCTGCGCGACCGGCTGAAGGATCCTTCGCTGCTGAAGGAGGCCTGCTACATCGACGGCGCCTGGGTCGGAACGCCGGTCTTTGCCGTCAACAATCCCGCGACTGGCGTCGAGCTCGCCAAGGTCCCGCAGCTCGGTGCGGACGAGACGACCAAGGCGGTTGAAGCCGCCCAGCGCGCCTTCCCGGCCTGGGCCAAGCACACCGCCAAGCAGCGCTCCAACATCCTGCGCAAATGGTTCGAGCTGATCATCGCCAATCGCGAGGACCTCGCGCTGATCCTCACCTCCGAGCAGGGCAAGCCGCTCTCCGAAGCTCTCGGCGAAGTCGACATCGGCGCCGCCTATATCGAGTTCTTCGCCGAGGAAGCCCGCCGCGTCTATGGCGAGACCATCCCGACGCAGCGGCCCGATGCGCGCCTGCTCGCGATCAAGCAGCCGATCGGTGTCTGCGGCGCGATCACGCCGTGGAATTTCCCGAACTCGATGATCACGCGGAAGGTCTCGCCGGCCCTTGCCGCCGGTTGCACCGTGGTGCTGAAGCCCGCCAACGAGACGCCGCTGTCGGCGCTGGCGCTCGCCGTGCTCGCCGAGAAGGCCGGCATCCCCAAGGGCGTGCTCAACATCGTCACCGGCGACGCGCCGCCGATCGGCAAGGTGCTGTGCGAGCATCCGGCGGTGCGCTTCGTCGGCTTCACCGGCTCGACCGCGGTCGGCAAGATCCTCTACCAGCAGGCCTCCGTCGGCGTGAAGCGGCTCGGCCTCGAGCTCGGCGGCAACGCGCCGTTCGTGGTGTTCGACGATGCCGACATCGATGCGGCGGTCGAAGGCGCGATGGTCTCGAAATATCGCAACATGGGCCAGACCTGCGTCTGCGCCAATCGCATCTACGCTCAGGACAAGATCTACGACGAGTTCGTGAAGAAGCTCTCGGCCAAGGTCGCGGCGATGAAGATCGGCGACGGTACCGAGAGCGGCATCACGCAGGGGCCGCTGATCAACCTGAAGGCGGTCGACAAGGTCGAGCGCCACATCGCCGACGCCGTGAAGCGCGGCGCCAAGGTCGTCACCGGCGGCAAGCGCAGCGAGCTCGGACGCTCGTTCTTCGAGCCGACCGTGCTCGCTGACGTCAAGCCGGACTCGCTGGTGGCGCAGGAAGAAACCTTCGGCCCGCTCGCGCCCGTCATCCGCTTCAAGGACGAGGCCGATGTCGTCGCGATGTGCAACGCCTCGCCGTTTGGTCTGGCCTCCTACTTCTACTCCCGCGATCTCGGCCGCGTCTGGCGTGTTGCCGAGGCGCTGGAATCCGGCATGGTCGGCGTCAACACCGGCCTGATCACCACGGAAGTCGCCCCCTTCGGCGGCGTCAAGGAAAGCGGCCTTGGCCGCGAAGGCTCGCGTCACGGCATGGAAGAATATGTCGAGATCAAATACGTGATGATGGCGGGGGTCTGAGCCTCTCTGTCGGGGGCATCCCTGGCGTTCGTCCGACAACCCGAGCATGTCCGATCGCAGCGCCCTGGCCGTCATCCGGCCGGGGCGCGAGCGCGTTTGCACCCTGCATTCGCGCTGCAGGCCCCGACTCCCGGATGGAACCCGGCGGTTGGGCCTTGATGTTGTTTCGTCCTTAAGGTCTTGTAATCCTATTGAGTTTCCCGGCGTCCGGGCTGGATTGGCACGACATGTATATTGCGAAGCGTCTCATCGTGCCGATCTCGCTGGTTTTGCTCGTGGTTGGCCTCGCCGCGCTGCTCGCGGTTGTCGGGATGAGCGTGTGGCTCGGCGACCGCGCCAACGAACATTTCGACGAAGTGGTCAGATTGCGTGATGTCCGTGTCGCAGCGGTCGAGCTTCGCAGCGCCGTCCAGTCGGCGGAAGCGAGCCAGCGCGGATTGCTGCTGACCGGCAACCAGATCTATCTTTCTCCCTACGGCGCCGCAAAGACGTCGGCCAACCGGCAGCTCGATAGCCTGAAGCGAAATCTCGGTGATGACCCGCAGTTCGCGACGGTGTTGAAGCGGCTCGATGTCCTCACCGCCGATAAATTCGCCGAGATGGACCAGACCATCGCGCTGAAGAACGACAGAAAGGACGACCAAGCCCTCGCCATCACCAATACCAACCGCGGCAAGGCGCTGATGGACGAGTTGAACCTGTTCGTCTCGGGCATCGTTCGAACCATGGACAATCGTCTCACCTCGGGCGTCGTGCAGCAAAGGGTGAACGCGACGAATTTGAGGTTTGCGTCGATCGTGGCGGCAGTCCTTATTGTGCTGGTCGTCGGTGCCGTGACCGTGACGCTTCTGCGTTACACCCGGGAGCTGACGCAAGCGCGCGACGAGGTTGCGGCGCTCAACGTGTCCCTGGAGGATCGGGTCAGGCACCGGACGGAAGCTCTTGCGAGGGCCAACGAAGAGATGCAGCGCTTCACGCATCTGGTGTCGCACGACATTCGCGCTCCGTTGATCAGCATCGTGGGATTTTCTGAAGAGCTTGCAGAGGGAGCGAGGGACCTCGCGCAATACCTGGAGCAGCCGAGCGTTGGGGCGGCCGACCAGGATCTGCAGCATGCAAGAAAGATCACCAATGAGGAGATGCCCGAAGCCATCGGCTACATCCGCAAGTCGGCGTCCAAGATGGAGACACTCCTAAACGCGGTGCTCCTGCTGTCGCGGGACGGGCGCCGCGATCCAACGCCGGAGACCGTCGACCTCGAGCGGACTATTGTCTCGAGCGCCTCCGCGATCCAGCATCAGATCTCGGCGGCCGGTGGCAAGATCGATACACAGTTTCAAGTCAGCTCGATCGTGACCGACCGGCTTTCGCTGGAGCAGGTGATCGGCAACCTCTTCGACAACGCGGTCAAATATCGCGCGAAGGAGCGGCCGCTCCAGCTCAAGGTCAGCAGCACGACACTGCCCGGCGATCGGGTCGCGATCGAGGTTGCCGACAATGGCCGAGGCATAGCTCCGCAGGATGTGGGGCGGATTTTCGAGTTGTTCCGCAGGGTCGGCAAGCTGGACCAGACCGGCGAGGGTGTCGGGCTCGCCTATGCGAGAACGGTTCTGAGAAACCTTGGGGGCGATATCACTGCGACCTCCGAACTGGATCGCGGCACGACTTTCCGGATAGTCTTGCCACGCAAACTGGTTCTTCCTTCCGTGGCCGACAGCGTGACCGCATGAAATCTGACAGACGGAATTGGTTCGCGGCTTTCATCGTCTGCACGGCTATTGCCGGTCACGCGGGCGCGTGGGCGGAGGACGGACCCGCCGGGATCACGATCCCCCGTGTCTTTGGCCCGTTCGATCGAAACGCCGCTGGTTGCAGTCCCCCTCCGTCACTGAACAAGTCTCTCGCCTTCGCGCAGGACAATGATCGCGAATTCGTCAAAGGCATTGCGAGAGGCCTCGCGATGGCCGCGAAGGACCGTGGCCTGAGCTTTTCCGCTTTGGTTGCAGACAACAACGCGGAGAAGATGATCGGACAGGTCGATGGCTTCCGGGACGCGCGAACCGGCGGACTTGTTGTCGCGCCCGTTGATCCCGCCTCGTTGGCGCCGGCCTTGCGGAAGATGATCTGGCAAGGCGCCTATGTCGGCGCCGTCGTGCCGCCGCCCGCGACGTCCCTGTTGAATGCGCCCCAATATCTCACGGGCAAGGTGCTGGGCGATGCTGCGGCGAATTACATTCGGGGCAAGCTTGGCGGCAAGGCCAATGTCGTGCTCTTGACTCATGACAGCCTGCAGTTCCTCGCCCCGCGCTTCGCGGCGATGCGCGATGTGCTGAAGGACATTCCCGGCGCCGAAATCGTTGCGGATATTTCCCCGCCGACGGTGAACCAGGAGGGCGGGTATAAAATGATGCAAACGATTTTGCTGGCACATCCCGACGTGGACGTCGTGCTGGGCGCCGACACTGTCGTCCTTGGGGCTCTGCAGGCCGTCAGGGAGGCTGGCAAGGAAAGGCCGGATCAGTTCTTCGGCGGAATCGATGGCGAGGTCGAAGCCGTCACTGAAATCAAGAAGGGCGGCCCCTACAAGATCAGCATCAGTCTTGCATCCTCGGTGTTCGGCTATGCCATGGGCCAGCATGCGGCCGACTGGCTGGACGGCAAGAGCATTCCGCAAGCGATGGACATTCTTCCCAGCGCGCTGACCGCAAGTAATATGCGCCAATATGAAGCGGACCTGGCGAATCCCGCGGCCGTGTTCAATGATCCCGCGCGTCGGGATGCTTACCTCAAGATGTACGGAAATATCTGCTACGACACGCGCGACCAGTACGTCAGTTTTCCGTGGTCATCCGAGAGAAAGTAGCCCCGATGGAGCGCAGCGCAATCCGGGGTTCTCGCCTCGCGGTAAGACCTTCCCGGATTTCGCTGCGCTCCATCCGGGCTTCTGTAACGGGCCCTGGTTAGTCAATCCCTTTTTGCGTCGTCCACTCGCCGGGAACCTGCTTCTGTACGGGATCGGCGCGGTGGCCGTCGCCTGATGGGGTTCTAGAGAGGAGCAGGTCGGCCAATCTACGGAAGCGTGATCGCATCGACGGATGCGTCGACAACCCGGATGACGGCCTGGCCTGATCCATCGTCCCGGCGAAGGGACTTCGCTTCGGGGAGGCTGGTGTGATGCCCGCCCGAATCTGTGTGCTCTTGCTTTAAGCCATGGCAGTCGTCCTGAACGGTGCGTTGTCCTTGAGCATGCGCAGCATGATCACGGCGAGCTTGCGTGCTAACGCTACCTTGGCCTTGTTCATGCCGGCGCGCTTGGCGATCCGCATGGCCCAGCTCTTGAGCGGCGCGCAGCCCTTGATCGGCTTGGTCAGGATGATGTGGGCGGCTTCATAGAGCGCCTCGCGCACGGAGGCGTCGCCATTTTTACTGATGCGGCCGCGGTAGTCGGTCTCGCCTGACTGGTACTTCTTCGGCGTCAAGCCGAACAACGGTCCCGCGCGCTTCGCCGAGTTGAAGCGCGAGGGGTCATCGATGGCGCTGGCAAAGGTCAGCGAGATGATCGGTCCCACGGCCGGTGTCGACATCAGCAGCTTGGCTTTGGCATCCAAAAGCGACATCGCCCGCACCCGCTTCTCAAAGCCGTTGAACTCGCGCAGTAGCACTGCATGAACCGCCAGCGTCGCAGTAGCGATCGTCTCGAGGGCCTGATGGCCGGCCACCAGCTCACGGATGCGTGCCGCAAAACTGCGCTTCGTCGTTTTGCCAACCTTCAATCCGAAGCCGCGCAGGATCCCGCGCAGGCTGTTCTCGATGTCCTGAAGCTTGGCCTGGATCAGCTTGCGCGCCGTCAGCATCGCACGGGTCTCCTGGGCACTCATCGACTTGCAATGCACCGGCCGGAACCAGCCGAGCCGCATCAATTGCGCGATGTTGCGGGCGTCGTTACGGTCCGACTTCACCGGCATCGCCTTGAAGGCATCGCTCACGTGCCGCGTTTCCAGGAGCTCGACCGCGAGGCCCTCGTGCTTCATGGCTGTATAAAGCCACTGAGACAGCGGTCCGGCCTCCAGCCCGATCCTGGCGAGTTCGAACCCGAGCGAGCGGAACCAGCCAATCAGCGCCACAGGCTCGCTGGCAACCTTGACCTCCCGAACGATCTTTCCGCTCGCGTCGACAACGCACACGCTGGAGCATTCCAATGACACGTCGATTCCGGCATAGTAGTCCATGGTCGTTCCTCCTTGATGCTTGGAGCGAAGCTTAGGCCTCGACTCCGCTACACCATCAATGTGAGGGACGACCGCAAACCTTCCAGTCAAGCCGCGCGACGCGCGCAATCAAAATAGCGCCGTAGCTAGCGCGGCTTGACTGGAAGGCCTCCGGGGCCCGTTACCCCATCTACAGATCCTAGCGCCGCAGCACCGCGATCGTCCGGTTCGCAAACGTCAGCCGCTCTGCCATGACCGACACGAAGTAGGTCAGCAGCTTGTGGCTGAGCGCGGGATCCTCGGTCTTGATCGCATCGAACTGGTGCGTGTTGAGCACGTAGAGCACGCTGTCAACCTCGGCCTGGATCGTCGCGCTGCGCGGCGTGTTCGACACCAGGCCCATCTCGCCGATCGTGGTGTAGCGACCGAGGCTGCGCACGCGCGTGGTACGATCGTCGTCGGCGGGGATCATGACGCCCACGCGTCCCTCGAGTATGAAATGCATGGAATCGGCGGGGTCGCCAGCCTGCACGATGACATCGCCGGCTTCGACCTCGAGGCGCTGGCAGCGGCGGATCAGTTCGTCTGCATCCGTTTCGCTGTCGAGAATCCCCGTGAACCAGTCGCGCAGGCTCGCCTCCTCCTGAGCCAATTCCTGATGCTGCGCGATCAGCGCGTTCTCGCACCATTCCAGCGCATGATCGAGCTCGGGAACAATGGTGACGCCCTCGCCGACGAAGTCGCTGGAGCGCAGCACCTTCTCGGCCGCAGCCGACAGATGCACCAGGATCAGCTCGACGCCGAGGTCGTGCGCGCTGCGCTTGATCTGCGCAAAGCTGTAGGCCGCTGACGAGTCGACGCCGGTGACGAGCTTGAAGTCGAACAGCAGATAGCGGCACTCCGGGTGTTCCTGCAGCAGCCGCTTGACGTGCTGGTAAAGCCGGTTGGCGGACCCGAAGAACAGGTAGCTCTGCAGATTCAAGCCTTGAATCTTGCCGCCATGCGCGAGCAGCACGTCCTGGTCGTCGCGCGAGCGGTCGAGCGAGGAGCGGTATTCCGAGCCGTCGAAACTGTATTTGATCGAATCCACACGCGCGGCGCTGAACGCAAACGTCGCGCAGCCGATGATCACGCCGATCAGGATGCCCGGCACGAAGCCCCAGATCACGATGATGGCGATGATCGCGATCAGCGAGAGATATTCGAGCTTCGAGAGCCGCTTGCGCGATTCGATGATCCATTTGTGCAGCTGGTCGGCGCCGAGATAAAGCAGAAGGCCGCCAAGCACGAATTTCGGGATGAAGCCGAGCAGCTCCGGCGCGACCGCGAGCATCAGCAACGACAGCGCCGCGACCGTGAGGCCGGACAGGCGTCCGCGCCCGCCGCTGCTGTGATTGAGGATCGAGCGGCTGATCGAGCTGCAGCCGGGGTACCCGCCGAGCAGGCCGGTCAGGATGTTGGCGGCGCCGGTGACGTTCAGCTCGCGCTCCAGATTGGCTTCGCGATGCGTGGCGACCTCGATTCCGGTGGTGTTGAACAGCGTGCTGGCGGCCGTGACGAATATGACGGCGACGACGTTGCCGAGCAGGTCCGGTATGGCAAACCAGGGATAGCGCGCGAGATCGTCGATGTGCCAGGGCAGCATGAAGGCCGCTTGTGGCGGAGGTTGAAACGTCCAGCCCAGGGCGCGTGCGTCATCGAACGAAACACCGGTGATCCAGAATGCCAGATGCGCCGTGAGCACGCCGCCGACCAGGATGATCGGCAGTCCGAACGGGCTGCGCGAGCGATGCCAGGTGAGATACAGCACCAGCGCCATCGCGCAGGCAGCCCCGAGCTCCAGCAAGATGGTATGGTCAGCGAACCGCGACAGCGTCGCGAATTGCAGCGGGTGGTTGGTGATCACCCGGATCGCGCCGAGGGCGATCAGAAGTCCGGTGGCGCCGAGGAAGCCGCCGACGACGGGATAGGGCACGTAGCGGATGGCGCGGCCGAGCCGCGTCAGGCCCAGCCCGCACAGCACCAATCCTGTCAGCACCGTCGACAGGCCGAGCGTGATCAGGACCGGCGAGAGCAGCGACGTCTGCAGGTTCGCCGCCTCGATGCGCTCGACCACCGAGGCCGCCAGGATTCCGGTCACCGCGGCGGTCGAGCTGTCGGGGGCGGCCACCGCGAAGGGCAGGGAGCTGCCCAGCCCGATGACGACCGCAAGCACCGCGGAGCTGACGAAAGTCGCCGTGATGCCATACGACAAATAGGGCGAGAGCGGCCCGGCAAAGATCAGCAGCGAATAGGACAGTCCGAAGGTAACCGTCAGGACACTGGCGGCGCTTCCGCCGAGTATGTCGTTCAGCGCACGCTTGAGGGCCGGATTGAACCGCGGAGCCGGACTGAGAACAATTGCTGGATCGGTCACGCCGTTGCGCTCACTCCTGAAAATTCCTCTCCGAGACGTAGACGACTACAAGCTTAGCGCAACAGGATTCTTGGAATTATGAAATATCCGACAGTTCTGCGGTGAAGACCCGCATTCACGACGTGTGAATGCTCAACCATATGGTCGAGAGAAAAAACGGAAGCTCTGGCGCACATTCAGTGTCGTGGCGGAAAGCGGTTCACCCCCACCGCTGTCATTCCCCGCGACCCGGCTACGCCAAGGCTTCGTCGAGGTTGGCGTCTAGGCGCGCCGAAGCTTCAGCGTAGGCGGCAAGCGGGGAATCCAGTACGCCGCAGCCTCTCCGTATCCCATCGCAGTCTCTGGAATACTGGATCGCCCGGTCAAGCCGGGCGATGACAGTCGAGGGTGTGGCGGACAGCTTCTCGACGGAGGTTGCGGCGGCAGCGGAGCCTAGATCTTCAGCTCAGTCCCGGTCACGCGCCGGTACGCTTCCAGATACCGCTTGCTGGTTGCCTCCACCACGCTCGCGGGCAGCGGCGGCGGCGGGGCGTCGCCGTTCCAGCGGCCGGCGCGGCGTTCGACGTCGAGATAGTCGCGCAGCGGCTGCTTGTCGAAGCTCGCCTGCGGTTGGCCGGGCTTGTAGGCGTCGACCGCCCAGAAGCGCGACGAATCCGGCGTCATCACCTCGTCGATCAGGATGATGCGGCCGTCCTTGTCGCGGCCGAACTCGAACTTGGTGTCGGCGATGATGATGCCCTGCTCGCGGGCGAGCTCCTCGCCGAGCGTGTAGATCGCGCGCGTCATGCTCTCGAGCGTGTAGGCGGTCTCGTCGCCGACGACCTCACGCATCTTTGCGATGGTGATATTCTCGTCATGGCCGGTCTCGGCTTTGGTCGCCGGGCTGAAGATCGAAGGATCGAGCTTCTCGCTTTCGACCAGGCCGGCCTTCAGCTTCTCGCCGGCGAGCGTGCCGCTGGCGGCATATTCCTTCCACGCCGAACCCGAGAGATAGCCGCGGATCACGCATTCGATCGGGAATACGGTGGTGCGGCGGCAGAGCATGGCACGGCCGAGGATCTCGGCGCGGTGCGGCTTCAAGGCCGGCACGGCCGCGATGATCTCGTCGGTGTCGGCGCTGATCATGTGATGCGGCACCACGCCTTCAAGTTCGTTGAACCAGAACGCACTGATCTGGGTCAGCACCGCGCCCTTCATCGGGATTGTCTCGCCCATCACGACGTCGAAGGCGCTGATGCGGTCGGTGGTGACCAGCAGCAGGCGGTCGTCGTCGACGGCGTAGATGTCGCGCACCTTGCCGCGGCCGATCTTGGGCAGGGGCAGGTCGCTGGAGAGCATGGTGGTCATCGGCAAAGCTTTCGCAAGGCAGGTCTTCAGGCAAAAAACCGGCCGCACCGGACAGCACGGCCGGAACCGGATTAGCCTATTCCGGCAGCGGAATGAACTCATGTTCCTGCGGAACCGCGGCGAAGCGGCCGGTTTTCCAGTCCTGCTTGGCCTGCTCGATCCGCTCCTTGCTGGAGGAGACGAAATTCCACCAGATGTGGCGCGGGCCCTCCAGCGCATCGCCGCCGAGAAACATCATCCGGGTTGGCCTCACGGCCTTCACGGTGATGCGGTCGCCGGGCCGGAAGATCAGCAGCCGCGGCCCCTCGTAGTGCTCGTTCGCGATCTCGACCTCGCCGTCGACCACGTAGATCGCGCGCTCCTCGTGGTCAGGATCGAGCGGCACCGTCGCGCCGGCGGCCGCCGTGACCTCGGTGTAGAACCAGGGCGAGACCGTCGACACCGGCGAGGTGATGCCGAAGGCCGAGCCCGCGATCACCTTCGCAGTGAAGTCGCGCTCGGAGATCATTGGCAGGTCGGCGGCGCCATAGTGCTGGAACGACGGCGCGATCTCTTCCGATCCGGCCGGCAGCGCGATCCAGCTTTGCAGGCCCAGCATCCTCTGCCCCGAGGCGCGCTGCACTTCGGGTGTGCGCTCGGAATGCGCGATGCCGCGTCCGGCGGTCATCAGGTTCATTGCGCCGGGCTGGATCTCCTGGATGTTGCCCTCGCTGTCGCGATGCATGATCGCGCCGTCGAACAGGTAGGTGACGGTGGCAAGCCCGATATGCGGATGCGGCCGCACGTCCATGCCCTTGCCGGAGACGAACTGCACCGGTCCGAAATGATCGAAGAAGATGAAAGGCCCGACCATCTGCCGCTTGCCATGCGGCAGTGCGCGGCGCACGGCAAATCCGTCGCCGAGATCGCGCGTGCGCGGCACGATGACGAGATCGAGCGCGTCGCAGGACATGGGATCGCCGAGCACGGGATCGTTGGAGGGCTGCCAGCTCATGGTGGACTCCTGCTTCGTTTTCTTGAGAACGACGGTAGCAGAATTTCGTATCGCCGTCGCGACAAAGCCGGGCGATGACAGTTGTAAGTGTCGCGGCTAATCCTGCATGCCGATGATCCTTGTAAAAAGGGGCCTGACGATGGATGTTCGGCTGATGTCAACCGCGACCGATCGCATCACCCGATGACCCTTGCCGCAACAGAACTCGCCTTCCGCGCCGCCTCCGTGGCGTTGCTGCTGGTGCTGGCCGCGTCGCTGTTCCAGGGTTTTCGCAACGTGCTGGCGGCCCGGCTCGGTGCGGCCTTCGCGCTCGGCTCGGCTGCGCATGCGGCGAGCTATTCGGTCGGGGTATCCGCGCTGGTCCCGGCCTGGCACGCGCCGCTGATCGCGCTGTCGACCGGCAATATCGTGGTGTTCTGGCTGTTCACGCGCACGCTGTTCGACGACGAGTTTCGCCTGCGGCGGTGGCACGGCTTGATCTGGGGGCTGGTGACCGCCTTCAGTTTCGCCGGATGCGTCTGGATCGCGCCGGGCGGCAATGTGCGGTTCTCGGTCACAATGGTCAATCTGATCGTGCTCGGCTTCATCGCGCTCGCCATCGTGCAGACGATCGCGTCGTGGCCCGCCGATCTGGTCGAACGCCGCCGCCGCGTTCGTGTCTTCATCGTTTGCGCTGCTGCGCTCTATGGCGGATTGAACGCACTGCTCCAGATCGTCGTTGCCGGCAGTGACGTCGGCGATCTCGCCGATACCATCAACGCAGGCGTGCTCGCCTGCATCGTCGCGGCCATCACCTATGCGATGATGCGTGTCGATGGCGCGGACCTGTTTCCGGTCGCGGCGGCGGCGGTCGCGCCAAGTCTGCCCGCGGCGGTCGAGGACGTCGCCGACCAGAAGCTCATCGACGCCTTGCTGCGGCTGATGGCGGATGAGCGCATCTATCGCCACGAGAACATCACCGTCGGCGTGCTCGCCGGCCGGCTGAAAATTCCCGAATACCGGTTGCGCCGGCTGATCAACCAGAGGCTCGGCTATCGCAACTTCAACGTCTTCCTGAACAACCACCGGATCGAGGAGGCGAAGGCTGCGCTCGCCGATCCTGCCCAGGCCGAGGTCCCTGTCATCACCATCGCGATGGACGCCGGCTTCCAGTCGCTGGGTCCGTTCAACCGCGCCTTCAAGGCGGTGACGGGGGTGACGCCGACGGAATACCGGCGGCTCAAGGCCGAAGTGGCCTAGATTTTAGATCTTTGAAATCACATAGGAATTTCGAAATCGACCAGCTCCGGTCAATTTCGACGAGGTCGGGTTTCAAATCCGGCGAGCCGTCGTCAGCCCGCTCTGTCCTTCTCACTCGCCCCGAAGCCGGAGAAAGCCTGTGACCCGCCGCCGCAAGATCGTCCTCATCTCCACCGCCATCGCCTGTGCGGGCCTCGCGCTCGGCGCGGCGCGGGCGCGCGACGTGCCCAGGGTCGCCACCGGTTTCATCGCCGACGTGCTCTGCTCGGAGACGTTCGTCTCGGACCTCGATGTCAGGCGCAACCTCGCCGAGACCACCGATGCGATGCCGGGCGCCGGCCTGCTGACCTGGGCGATGGACTATCAGGTCGATCGCACGCGCAAGGACGTTACGGTGACGCTGTTCGGCATCGGCCGCAGCCACGCCGTCTATCGCGAGGGGCTCGGCTGCACGCTCGATCACGGTGCGGCGATGGCGGGCGTCGCGCTGCCGCCTGACGACAAGCAGCCGGTGCTGCTGCCCGAGATCGCCGGCCCGTCGATCGTGCCGCCGCAAAGCGAGGGGCTGTCGGTCGCGCTCGACCGCGCGTTCACCGAACCCGCGCAGCCGCCCTATCGCCGCACCCGGGCGATCGTCGTCATGAAGGCCGGCCGCATCGTCGCCGAGCGCTATGCCGACGGCATCGGACCCGAGACGCCGCTGCTCGGCTTCTCCATGACGAAATCCGTGATCTCGGCGCTGACAGGCATCCTCGTGCGCCAGGGCAAGCTCAGGCTCGACGGTCCCGCGCCTGTCGAGGCCTGGACCAATCCGGATGATCCGCGCCGCGCCATCACCGTCGATCAATTGTTGCGCCATACCGCCGGGCTCGCGCTCGGCAGCTCGTTGCAGGCCTCGCTCGGCTCCGCCTTCGAGCCGGTCAATCGCATGAAATTCGTCGAGGGCGACATGGCGGCCTATGCCGCGAGCATGCCGCTTGCGACCGCGCCGGGCACCGCCTGGAACTACCACGACGGCAACACCATCCTGCTCGCGCATCTGATCCGCAACGCCGCCGGCGGCCATCCTTCGGATGCGCTGCGTTTTGCGCGCCGCGAACTGTTCGCCCCGCTCGGCATGCGCCATGTCACGCTCCAGCTCGATGGCGCCGGGACGATCGAAGGCTCCAGCGAGATGCTGGCATCGGCGCGCGACTGGGCGCGGTTCGGCCAGCTCTATCTCAATGACGGCGTCGCCGGCGGCAAGCGCATCTTGCCGGAAGGCTGGGTGAGCTACTCGGCCACGGCAACGCCGAACGCGTGGGTCGGCATCGGCGCCGGCTTCTGGACCAACCAGGGCGACAGCTTTGGTGCGAATTTCCGCGTGGAGCACGGCTGGCCGCGCGATGCCTTCTTCGCCAAGGGCACGATCGGGCAGTACACGATCGTGATCCCGTCGGAGAAGCTCGTCATCGTACGGATGGGCCGCTCGCCGAACGGGCCGCCGGAAGCGGACGGCGTGTTCGATCTGGTGCGGGATGTGGTGGCTGCGGTGCGCGCTGCCTCGTCCCCCTCGCCCCGCTTGCGGGGAGAGGGTTGGGGTGAGGGGGAGTCTCCGCAAGGGAGGTGAGAGTTGGATTCGCGGAGAGTCCCCCTCACCCGGAATCCGCGCTTCGCGCGCATTCCGGCCTCTCCCCGCAAGCGGGGAGAGGCGAAGAGACGTCTCTTACCTTCCCAGCTCCGTCGCCTTCGCCACGCGATCGAACCGCTCAAGCGTCAGGATCGCGTCGGCGAACTTTTCCGCCCGCGCGTTCAGCACCGGGCGCGCCAGCGTCAGAAACTTTTGCTGCATCGCCTGTGCATCGGGGAAGGAATTCGGCTCTCCAGACGGATCGGCGTAGAGCCGCTCATGCACGCCGTCCTCGGTGGTGATGCTGACGCGGGCGCCGAACGGGTGGGTGCGGCCGAGCTCGAGCCGGTCGTCCTGCACCACGTCGAACTTGTCGGCGAGCGCGTCGATGGCGGCATCCCCGAGCCGGTTGTAGTCGTCCCAGCCAAACGAGCCCTGGTCGAGCGCGAGCGCGCCGGTGAAGAACATCGAGAACTGACCGCCGACGATCGAGGTCGGGTGACGCTTGGTCGCGGCGTCGCCGGTCAGCGTGATGCCGTTGCGGTGCAGGCCGATCTCGACGCGCTTGACCTGGTCGGGTGTCAGATTGTGCTCGCGCCGCATCGCGATCAGCGCGTCGATCGCGGCGTGGGTGTAGCGGCAGCTCGGATACGGCTTCACGCCGATCTTCATCGTCTCATAGGTGTTGCCGAGCCCTGCGACTGCCTTGTCCGGATGCGGATCGTCGGTATAGCCGGCGAGCAGGCCGTGCTTGCCTTCGACGGATTCGGCCGAGCCGACGAAATCGTTGCGCGCCAGGGTCGCGGCGATCACGCCGTTCATCGCGGCGGCGCCGACCTGGTAGCGCTTGTTCCAGGCACCGTTGACCAGGAATTGCAGCGAGCCCGCGGCCTGGCTGCCGGAGACGCCGAAGGCGGCGATGATCTGCTTGTCACTGAGGCCGAATAGCTTGCCGGCCGCCGCGGCCGCGCCATAGGTGCCGGCGGTCGCGGTCGGGTGGAATCCGCGCGCATAATGCGAGGTCGGATCGAGCGCGTTGCCGAGCCGGCAGCAGACTTCATAGCCCGCCACGATCGCGGTCAGCACGTCGCGGCCCGACGCGCCGACCATCTCGCCGACGGCGAAGGCGGCCGGGACCACCGGCGCGCTCGGATGCAGAGAGGAATCGGCATGGGTGTCGTCGAAATCGAGGGAATGGCCGAGCGCGCCGTTGAGCAGCGCCGCCACCGCCGGCGTCCAGGTCTTGGTGTCGCCGAACACCGTGGATTCGCCCTTGGTGTCGAGCGCGAGCGCCTCCAGCATCTTCAGGATCGACGGGGTCGATTCCGCCTCGGACCGGGCCCGGATGGCGCTGCCGAGGAAGTCCAGCGTCAGCACCTTGGCGCGATCCAGCACCTCCGCTGGAATATCGTCAAATTTCAGATTGAAGACGTAGGCGGCGAGCGTTGCGGTTTCGTTGGCCATCGTGTTTCCTCGTTTTGGCGCGCAAGTTAGGCGGGCTGATTTGGCCTTTCAAGCGGCCTTGGGGCCGCGGGCATCAGCTATGCTTTTGCCTGGCTCGAGAAGATCGGAACGTTTGACCATGGCATTGGCGGGAAAGCTGTTCGACCGGATCCGGTCGCGGCGGACGCAATTGGGACTGGCGATCCGGGTCACCGTGGCGGCCACCGCGGCCTATGCCATCGCCACCGCGCTGCATCTGCTGTTGCCGCTCTGGGCGGTCCTGACCTCGCTGATCGTGACCCAGATGAGCGTCGGCCGCTCGCTGAAGGCGACGCGTGACTACATGCTCGGCACCATCGGCGGCGCGATCTATGGCGGTGCCATCGTGATCCTGATCCCTTATTCGAGCGAAGCGGGCTTGCTCGGCCTGCTGGTGCTCTCGGTCGCCCCGCTGGCCTTCATCGCCGCGATCAATCCGAGCCTCAGTGCGGCCACGGTGACGGCGGTGATCGTGCTGCTGGTTCCGACCATGCATCACTCGGATCCGATGACCTCGGCGATCGACCGGGTCAGCGAGGTCGGGGTCGGCGCCATCACCGGGCTGCTGGTCTCGTTCCTGGTGCTGCCCTCACGCGCGGTGCGGCAGATCCGCGCTGCCGCGGCAAAACTGCTCGAACTGATTGCCGATGCGTTCGCCGAATTGCTCGCCGGCCTCACGCGCGGCCGCGACAACGATGCGCTGCACCGGATCCAGGACGGCATCGGCACGGCGATGGTCGGGCTCAATGCGATCGGCGCCGAGGCCGAGCGCGAGCGCGCCGCGCGCCTGTCGGGCGGGCCGGATACCGGTCCGCTGCTGCGCACGGTCCTGCGCCTGCGCCACGATGTCGTGATGATCGGCCGTGCCACCGTGGTGCCGCTGCCGGTGGATGTGCAGATGCGGCTCGCAGCTCCCTTGACGGAGGTCTCGACCGTGATCGCGCGCTTCCTGCGATCGGCCGCCGCGGCCTTGCGCGAGGGCGGCGGCGCGCCGCCGATCCATCCCGTCCACGTCGCGCTTCAGCATTATGCCGAGGCGGTCGCCGCCGTGCGCCAGGACGGCTTGATCCGCGGCCAGCCCGGCGACACCGCCGAGCGTTTCTTCGCGATCGGTTTCTCACTGGAGCAGATGCACCAGAATCTCTGCGATCTCGACCGCGTCGTCGGCGAATGGTCGGAGGTCGCGGCGGATCGGCCGGTGCGCAAAGCTGTGTGAATTAGCGCTTCGTCAGGCCCTTGCCCTGCATGCGCCAGACCAGGAGATCGATGCGGTCCTGGCCGAAGAACGGTTCGTTCTCGAAGACGAAAGTCGGCACGCCCCAATGGCCTGATGCCGCGTGGTCTTTTTCGTTCTCCGCGATCACCTGCTCGTAGCGATCGGCATCAGCGGTGATCGCGGCATCCATCGCGGCGAGGTCGAAGCCGGCCTTCTCGGCGGCGCGGGCGAGATGATCGCCCTCGTTCCATCCCGCCACTGAGCCGTCCCAGAGCACGCGCGCGATCGCGGCTGTGAATTCGAGCGAGCGGCCTTCGAGCTGCGCCATGGCGCCGAGCCGGGTCAGGCGGTGGATGTAGGGCTGCTCGGCCGCGACATCGAACGTCACCTTGTCCTGGACGATCGGATCGGGCCTCGGAAAGCGAAACGGGATGCCCTCGTGCTGCGCCACGCGCGTACTGTCGAGCACCACATAGCGAATGAAGTTCGGGCTGGCCTTCTTGAAGAAGCCGGGCACGCGGACAGCGAGCGGATAGACCGGCCGCAGATTCACTGCGAGGTCATAGTCTTCGACGAGCTTCAGCGTCTTCGGCAGCGCCAGATAGCTGAACGGGCTGCGGAAGGAGAAGAAGAGGTCGACGGACAGCGTCATCGGGCCGGCTCCACGATGCGGCCCATCATGCTGCGGACCACGAGTTTGTGAAAGGGTGTGATCAGGGTGAGATAGGTGCGTCCGAGCAGATTATGCGTCCGTACCAGCGTGGTCGAGGTCACCCGGCGGTCCGCCGCCGTGCCCGCGACATCGACCACGATGCGGAAATCGAGGTGGGAATCGTCAAAGCCCGCGACCAGCCGCTCCGGCGTCTCGCTCAGCACCGGAAACAGCCCGATCAGCCCGCCGGGCGCATACGCGCCTTCGCCCGAAGTTTTCAGCCCGAACGGCGTCACCAGGATGTTGCGCAGGCGTGTCAGCGCATCGATCCAGCGCGGTCCGTGCAGCACCATCCGTGTGCAGGCCTCGCGCGCATTCACGGCCGCTGCGCCGATCTCGACGCGAAACGCGTCGATGAATTGCGCGCCGGCCAGCACGGCACCGGCATCGACCTCAGGCGTGACTTCGCGGACTGTCCCGATCATGCCGCCAATTTGCGCGTCAGCATCCGGAAGCGCAAGATCAGAAGGCCTGCATAGACGAACGTGCCGATCGAGAATCCGATCCAGACGCCCACCGCGCCAAGATGGGCGTTGAAAGCCAGCACCCAGCTGATCGGAAACGCGACGCACCAATAGCCGATCGCCGCGAACACCAGCGTCATCCTGGTGTCATTGATGCCGCGCAGCGCGCCACCCACGATGGTCTGGAGGCCGTCGGCGATGAAGAAGGTCGCACCGACCAGCAGCAGCGTCGCCGTCAGCTCGACCGTTGCCGCGCTGGTCTCGCCGCGGCCGAAGAACAGCCGCCCGAGCTCGTATCGGCCGAGGATGATGGCGACGGTCAGCGCGGAGACGAACGCGATGCCAAGAAAAGCTGCGACGATGCCTGCGCGCCGCACCGCGACCGGGTCGTTGCGGCCGAACGCATGGCCGACCCGCACCGTCGCGGCCATGCCGATGCCGAGCGGGACCATGAACAGTACGGCCGTGACCTGGAGCGCGATCTGGTGCGCGGCGAGCGCCGCTGTCGAGATCAATCCCATCAGCAGTGCGGCAGATGAGAACAGGCCGTATTCCAGCAGCAGCGAAAACGAGATCGGCGCTCCGATCGCGACGAGCTGCCGCATCAGGGGCCAGTCGATCCGCCACAGCCGCGCAAGCGGCTGGTAATCGGCAAAAGGCTTTCGCCATGCGGCGATGGCCAGCACGGCAAGAAAGGTGCCGAGATTGACCAGCGTGGTCGCAAGCCCCGCGCCGAACAGGCCGAGCTCCGGCAGGCCGAACAGGCCGTGGATCAGGACATAGACCAGCCCGGCATTGACGGGGATCGCCGCGAGCGTGATCCACAGCGGCGCCTGCGGCCGGTTCACCGCGCTCATCATGCTGCGC
This sequence comes from Bradyrhizobium betae, assembly GCF_008932115.1. Taxonomy (NCBI): domain Bacteria; kingdom Pseudomonadati; phylum Pseudomonadota; class Alphaproteobacteria; order Hyphomicrobiales; family Nitrobacteraceae; genus Bradyrhizobium; species Bradyrhizobium betae. The sequence continues at coordinate 3,030,647 of NZ_CP044543.1, read as the reverse complement.
AGCGCGATGAAGCCGAGCGCCGGCGCGATGCCCCAGGCCAGCCCGTTCAGATAGCGCTGGGCGAGCGCGGCCGACTGCGGCGCCTGGCCGAGCGCAAGCAGGATCTTTTCGCCGTAGAGCGGCGAAGCCATCATCGGCAGCGAGACCAGGAGCGAGACCCACAGCCCGATGCGCAAGGCGTGTCGAAGCCGTTTGACGTCGCCCGCGCCAAACGCCTGTGCGGCCAGCGGCGATACCGCCGTCACCAGCCCGAGCCCGAAAGTGAAGCTGACGAAATAGACCGTATGCGCCAGCGCGGCCGCGGCGACCGCGTCCTCGCCGAGCCTACCGATCATCGCGAGGTCGGTCGTGATCATCGCGATCTGCCCGAGCTGCGTCAGCATCATCGGCACGGCCAGCCGCAGCGTCAGGGCGAACTCGTCGGCGAGATGATTCGGCGGCACGCCGGCCTGCGGCTGCGATTGATGTTGGACGGTGTCGAGCATGGCGGCTCAATAGCACGGCGAGGCGCCGAAAACATGGCCCGTGTCTCTTCCCCTCTCCCCTTGTGGGAGAGGGTGGCTCGCCGCGAAGCGGCGAGACGGGTGAGGGGTATCTATCCGCGACTCGACAGCATTGGACTTGCCGAGCGAACCCCTCATCCGGCGCTTCGCGCCACCTTCTCCCACAAGGGGAGAAGGAAGAAGAACCTCAGCTCTTCCGTTCCGGCACGCGCTTGATCTTCGCACCCAGCGCGTTCAGCCGTTCTTCGATGCGCTCGTAGCCGCGCTCGACCTGGTCGGCGTTGTTGATCGTGGAGGTGCCCTCGGCGCAGACCGCCGCGAGCAGCATCGCCATGCCGGCGCGGATATCGGGCGAGGTCATCGGCGCGCCGCGCAGGCGGCTCGGGCCTGCGATGATGGCGCGGTGCGGATCGCACAGCACGATTCGCGCGCCCATCGCGATCAGCTTGTCGACGAAGAACATCCTGGATTCGAACATCTTCTCGAACATCAGGATCACGCCCTCGCATTGCGTGGCGGTGACGATCGCGATCGACATCAGGTCGGCCGGAAAGGCGGGCCAGGGCTGGTCTTCCAGCTTCGGCACGTGGCCGCCGAAATCGTCCTGGATCTTCAGCGTCTGGTTCGAGGGCACGATGAGATCGTCGCCCTCGACGCGGCAGACGATGCCGAGCCGCTCGAAGCCCATGCGGATCGAGCGCAGATGCTCGACGCCGGCGCGTGTGATGCGAAGCGGCGAGCGCGTCACGGCGGCAAGCCCGATCAGCGAGCCGACCTCGATATGGTCGGGCTGGATCCGGTAGGTGGTGCCGCCCAGCGTCGCCGGACCGTGCACGATCATGGTGTTGGTGCCGATGCCCTCGATCCTGGCGCCGAGCGCGACCAGGAAATTGGCGAGGTCCTGCACATGCGGCTCGGAGGCCGCGTTGCGCAGATAAGTGACGCCGTCGGCGGCCACGGCCGCGACCAGCGCATTCTCGGTCGCGGTGACGCTCGGCTCGTCCAGGAACACGTCGGCCCCGGCGAGCTTGGCCGCGCGGAATTCGAGCCGGTCGGTCGCCGTGACCTTGGCTCCCAGCTGTTCGAGCGCGAGCACATGCGTGTCCAGGCGACGACGTCCGATGACGTCGCCGCCGGGCGGCGGCAGCATCACCTCGCCGCAGCGGGCGAGCAGGGGGCCTGCGAGCAGGATCGAGGCGCGGATGCGCACGCACAGCTCGGGATCGAGGTCGGCGGCGCGGATGCTCTTGGCGTGGATCTGAAGCGTATTGCGCGCGGTCCATTCCGCCGCCGCGCCGACCGAACGGATCAGCTCGACCAGCGTCTCGGTGTCGCGGATCCGCGGCACGTTCTCCAGCGTCACCGGATGCTCGGTGAGCAGGGCGGCGGCGATGATCGGCAGCGCCGAATTCTTGTTGCCGGACGGCTCGATCGAGCCCGAGAGCCGGTGACCGCCCTCGACGATGTACTGGATGGGCGCCACGGGGTTCTCGCTGTCCTGTTGGTGGGCGGTTTCGGGCGGAAACTACAGAGATTTGAGCGCGGTAGCAATTGTGCTGGCCGCGTCGAAGCCGGCCCGTCAGGCCCGGTGAAGCCTAGAACAGCCCGATGATGTTCCCCACCACATAGAGGATTGCGATCAGGATCAGCGCGCCGATCACGACGAAGGATATCTCGATCGCGATGGCGCCGGTGCCGAGCGTCGCGGCCACGGCGGCCAGGAGCCGTTCTTCCCGAAGGATCAGCGCGAGGACCGATAACAGGATGGCGAGGAGGCCGAGCGAGACCGCTGTGATTGATGCTGTCTCGCTCCAGCTTCGTCCGACCGATTTCTCGACCTTTGGGGCCTGATACTCGACGCCCTTCACGTGCGCGATCACGCGGTCCTTGATGCGGTGCCCGGTGTCGACGATGACCTGATCAGCGGGCGGCGGCGGGAACACGATCGGCACGACCCAATGCGGCAACACAGCCGCCATCAGGGCCAGTATGCCTGCAATGCTGCCGATGATGCCGAGCCGGCGGGATGGCACGGCGGAAATGGTCGCGGACGAGCTGGACATGGCATGGCGCTTCCCGGCCGGATCTGGCCTGCGGGTTCATGCCGGTTCGTCGCGACGGCGGAAGGGGAGGTTCAGCGATACCGGGATCGGTCTAGCCGTCATGCCGGGACGTAGGCGAGCGAAGCGACGCCGTCCTTCGGACGGCTACGCCCGGCCATGACGCTGCGGAAGCAGCGAGTCTCAAATATCGATCGTTGCGCTCAGCGAATGTTCCTGGATGAAGTCGCGGCGCGGCTCGACCACGTCGCCCATCAGCTTGGTGAAGATGTCGTCGGCCTCGTCGACCTCCTTGACCTTCACCTGCAGCAGCGAGCGCGCATTGGTGTCCAGCGTCGTTTCCCAGAGCTGCTCCGGGTTCATCTCGCCCAGTCCTTTGTAGCGCTGCAGGGTGATGCCCTTGCGACCGGCGTCGGTGACGGCTTCGAACAGGTCGACCGGGCCGTAGACCATGTGCTCGGCGTCCTTGCGGCGCAGCTTGCCCGGGCGGGCATAAACGTCCTGGAGCTTCACCGTGTACTCGTCGAGCTTGCGGGCTTCGACCGAACCGAGGAAGGCGTCGTCGATGAGGGCGGTTTCCTTGACGCCGCGCACCGTGCGCTCGAACTGGAAGCCCTGGCCTTCGACGTATTGGCCGACCCAGCCGCGCTCGACCTCGTCGGCGAGAGTGTCGAGGCGGGCGGCGATGTATTGCGCGGCCGCGGCGGCTTTCTCCGGGTCGCCGTAGATCGCCTTGTTGAGCACGCCGGTGATGGCGGCCTGCTCGATCACCTTGCGATTGTAGCGGGTGTGCAGGCTGCGCAGGATGCCGCGGACGGCGCGGGCGTCGTCGATCAGCGAACGCAGATCGCGGCCGGTGCGATCGCCGCCGTTGCCCGGAATGTAGACGCAGTCGTCGAGCCCGGTGTCGATCAGATAATCCTCCAGCGCCCGCTCGTCCTTGAGGTACTGCTCGGACTTGCCGCGGTTGACCTTATAGAGCGGCGGCTGGGCGATATAGAGATAGCCGCCGTCGATGATGTCGCGCATCTGGCGGTAGAAGAAGGTGAGCAGCAGCGTGCGGATGTGGGCGCCGTCGACGTCGGCGTCCGTCATCACGATGATCTTGTGATAGCGCAGCTTCTCGATCGAGAACTCGTCGCTGATGCCGGTGCCGAGCGCGGTGATCAGCGTGCCGATCTGCTCGCTTCCCAGCATCTTGTCGGGACGCACGCGCTCCACGTTGAGGATCTTGCCGCGCAGCGGCAGCACAGCCTGGAATTCACGGTTGCGGCCCTGCTTGGCGCTGCCGCCTGCCGAGTCGCCCTCGACGATGAAGAGCTCGGATTTCGCGGGGTCCTTTTCCTGGCAGTCGGCGAGCTTGCCGGGCAACGAGGAGACCGAGAGCGGGCTCTTGCGCGTCAGCTCGCGCGCCTTTCGCGCAGCTTCACGCGCGGCGGCGGCCTGGATCACCTTGCCGACGATCATCTTGGCTTCGCCGGGATGCTCCTCGAACCAGGCCTGGAGCGCCTCGTTGAGGACGTTCTCGACCACGGGACGCACTTCCGAGGACACCAGCTTGTCCTTGGTCTGCGACGAGAATTTCGGATCGGGCACCTTCACCGACAGCACGGCGGTGAGGCCTTCGCGGCAGTCGTCGCCGGTCAGCGCGATCTTTTCCTTCTTGGCGTGGGCCTCGGCATAACCGTTGACCTGGCGCGTCAGCGCGCCGCGGAAACCGGCCAGATGGGTGCCGCCATCACGCTGCGGAATGTTGTTGGTGAAGCACAGTACGTTCTCGTGGTAGCTGTCGTTCCACCACAACGCGGCCTCGACGCCGATGCCGTTGGCTTCCGCGCGCACCATGATCGGCGCCGGCACGATCGCCTTCTTGTTGCGGTCGAGATATTTGACGAATTCCTCGACGCCGCCCGAATAGTGCATCTCCTCGCGCTTCTCGACCGCGTGACGCATGTCGGAGAGCGCGATGTTGACGCCGGAATTGAGGAAGGCGAGCTCGCGCAGCCGGTGCTCCAGCGTGGCGAAATCATATTCGATGTTCTTGAAGGTTTCCGTCGAGGCCTGGAACGTCACCTCGGTGCCGCGCCGGCCCGGTGCATCGCCGACCACAACGAGCGGTGCGACCGCATCGCCATGGGCGAATTCGATGTAATGCTCCTTGTTGTCGCGCCAGATGCGCAGGCCGAGCTTGCTCGACAGCGCGTTGACGACGGAGACGCCGACGCCGTGCAGGCCGCCGGAGACCTTGTAGGAGTTCTGGTCGAACTTTCCGCCGGCATGGAGCTGGGTCATGATGACCTCGGCCGCCGAGATGCCTTCGCCCTTGTGGATGTCGACGGGAATGCCGCGGCCGTCGTCGCGCACGGTGACGGAATTGTCGGCGTTTAGGATCACGTCGACGCGCGTGGCGTGGCCCGCGAGCGCTTCGTCGATCGCGTTGTCGACGACCTCGTAGACCATGTGGTGCAGGCCGGAGCCGTCGTCGGTGTCGCCGATATACATGCCCGGGCGCTTGCGGACCGCGTCGAGACCCTTGAGCACGCGGATCGATTCCGCCCCGTAATCGCTTGGATTTGAGGGCTCGTTTTCGGCAGGCGTCTGCCGAGCAGGTTCTGTCATGAGAGGCCTTCGAGATGTCGCCCGAATCAGCCGCGCAAAAGGCGCTGATTTGCAGGCTATTTGTGCCATGAAAGACAGCTTGCGCCTAGCGCAAAGTATCCTCTGGCAACCCTTTGATCAAATAGGGGTTTTTTGCCGGTTTTCAAGGCTTTCGGAGGCCGTTTTTGGGCGCTGCAAAAAGCGCGATTCGCTAGGCTGTTTTGGCTCGCCCGGAGGCGTGGATTTTGCGGGGCGGACGGGTGGTTCCGGGGACGCAGGTTCAATACAGCTGGAGCGGTGACCATGCCTCGCCGTCGCGCCCGACCGTAAGCTCCCAGGTGTCGCCGGCAGCGAAGGTGAGGATGTTGGTGGTGACCGCATGGCCGGGAACGCTCAGTTCGTAGGAATATCGGCCGGGCGGCAGATCCAGCGCCACCGCGTTGGCGCCGCCCGCGCGCCGGATGGTTCGCTCGTGGATCGTGAGCACCGCTTCGGTCTCGCCGATATTGCTGAACACCACTTTGGCCTGGCCCGGCTCGGGCATGACGTTCGCCCTGGTCGCCGTATCGGCATTCTTCTGCACGAGATTGACCATTGTGCTGTTGTCCTTGCGGTGCAGCTCCAGCGCCGCCGGCCCCAGCGGGGAGACGAAGGCGAGCTGCACGCGATCGGCGGCGATCACCGCGCCATCGGTCTTTTCCTGCCAGCCGAGCTTGCCGAGCTCGGTGCGGTAAAAGGCGAGCACGTCACTGATTCCAGCGGGCACGGTGGCGTCCAGCCTGGTGCGCAGCGGCGCTTCGATGCCGCTCGTCACCGTGGTGTGGATTCCCCTGTAGCTGTAGCGGGTCGGCGCGGGCAGCTTGGCGTCGGGATCCGGCGTGAGTTCGGCCGAAAACAGCGCCGACAGATGCGGCACCCACGCGCTCGCGCTGGCGGTGAGCGTGCAGCTCGCGAGAAATACGAGCCCGCACGCAAACGCCAGCCATCGTGCCGAGGCTTGCGCCCCGGGCGTTACCGTCCGCATCTCACTCTCCAGGGATATCGCGCGTCATCTCATCGCGAGGCCAGCGGCTGCGACACCGTCGCGCGGCCTCTGGAACTAGTCGTGAGGAGAATGGGGCAGGTTCAATGGCGGCGGTTCGACATCCGTCCGCTCTCGACGTCAAAAACCTCGCTTCCGGCGCCGATCTCGGCGAAGGCGGCGGGGTCCGCGCCCGTCAGCCACACCTGTGCGCCGAGCTTGCGCAGCTCGTCGAACAGCGCGGCGCGCCGGTTCGGATCGAGATGGGCAACGACCTCGTCGAGCAGCAGCAGCGGCACGATGCCGGTCATCTCGGCGACCAGCGTCGCATGCGCCAGCACGAGGCCGATCAGCAGCGCCTTCTGCTCGCCGGTCGAGGCGTCGCGCGCCGGCATGCTCTTGGGTGCGTAGATCACCTGGAGGTCGGTGAGGTGCGGGCCGTCGGTGGTGCGGCCGGCGATGGCGTCGCGCGGGCGGTTGTCGCGCAGGATCTGGCGGTAGCGGTCCTCGACCGAGGTCGCGGTCTCGGTCAGCAGCGCGTTCTCCATCCAGCCGTCGAGCGCGATCTGCGCCGACGGAAAGGCCGAGGCCTGCGCGCGCGTATTGAGCATGCCGGTCAGCCGCGCCGCGGTCTGGCCGCGGGTCGCGGCGACCGCGACCGCAAGCTCCGCGGTCTCGCGCTCGATCGCGTCACACCAATGGTCGTCGTAATTGCGCGTCTCGAGCAGGCGGTTGCGCGAGCGCAGCGAACGCTCGAGCGCGTTGATGCGGCTGGAATGCTCGTTGTCGATGGCCAGCACCAGGCGGTCGAAGAAGCGCCGCCGCTCCGAGCCCGCGCCCATGAACAGCCCGTCCATCGCCGGCGTCAGCCACACCATGCGGATGTGGTCGCCGAAGGCTGTCGCCGAATTGACCGGCTCGCGGTCGATGCGGCAGCGCCGGCTGACTGCGGCATCTGCCCGCGGCGGATCGATGCCGGTGCCGAGCGTGGCCAGCCCCAGCGCGCCCTCGACCTGCGCGGAGACCGCCCAGGAGCCGTCGCCCTGGTTGTCGGCGACGTCTTCCAGCGTGGCGCGCCGTAGGCCGCGGCCCGGCGACAGGAACGAGATCGCCTCGATGCAATTGGTCTTGCCCGCCCCGTTCGGCCCGACCAGCGCCACCATGTCAGCCGCCGTCTCGAGCCCCGCCGCCCGGTAATTGCGAAAATGCGTCAGCGTCAGGCGATGGATGCGGGAGGGGGTCATCAGCTGTTCGTTATGGCGCGATTCTTCCCCTCTCCCCTTGTGGGAGAGGGTGGCGCCTCACGAAGTGAGGCGACGGGTGAGGGGTATGTTACCGCCCGGCAAGCTTTGCAAGGATGTCCTCCAATACAGAAGCGGGCTGCTGCAGCACGTCGTTGTTCCAGTATCGGGCTATCGAGAAACCTTCCGCGGAAATCGCGGCGTCCCGAATTGCATCACGTTGCGCTTCCGCGTGCTGACTTCCGTCGATCTCGATGACAAGATGCGTCTCGAAGCAGACGAAGTCGAGAATATAGGTCTTGAACGGGACTTGCCGGCGAAACTTGAAGGCGGAGAGTTGACGGTGCCTGAGCAGGCGCCACATGGCCGCTTCCGCATCAGTCGGTTCACGACGCATGTTCTTCGCAAATTGGCGGAGACGCTTGGCGACCGGCCGATGGGATGGCTCCTGCGGCACGAACCCCTCACCCGACTGAGTGTGTATTAGCCAGCGGAGATGCCCTCTCCCACAAGGGGAGAGGGCTCAGCAACGTGCATCGCGCTTGTTTCGACAGGGACAGCTGCAGCTTCACCCTCTCCCCTTGTGGGAGAGGGTGGCTTCGCGCAGCGAAGCCGGGTGAGGGGTTGTCTCCACATAGCTGGTGTCGCGAGAGGAGGAACACCCCTCACACCCGCATCGGCATCAGCACGTACAGTGCGCTCTTGTCGTCGCGGTCCTGCACAAGTGTGGGCGAGCCGGGGTCGGCGAGCCTCAGCGTGGCGACGTCGCCTTCGATCTGGGCGGCGATGTCGAGCAGGTAGCGGGAGTTGAAGCCGATATCGAGGGCGTCGGAGGCGTATTCGACCTCGAGCTCTTCGGTGGCGCTGCCGGAATCCGGATTGGTCACCGACAGCACCAGCTTGCCCGGCGACAGCGACAGCTTCACCGCCCGCCCGCGCTCGCTGGAGATCGTGGAAACGCGGTCGACCGCGTTCTCGAAATCCTTCTTGTCGACGACGAGCTCCTTGTCGTTGCCCTGCGGGATGACGCGGCCATAATCGGGGAAGGTGCCGTCGATCAGCTTCGAGGTCAGCACCACATTGCCGATGGTGAAGCGGATCTTGGCTTGCGACAGCTCGATCGTGACCTCGGCCTCGGCATCCTCGATCAGGCGCTGCACCTCGCCGACGGTCTTGCGCGGCACGATCACGCCGGGCATGCCCTCGGCGCCCTTGGGCTGGACCAGGTCGAGCTGGGCGAGGCGGTGGCCGTCGGTGGCGACGCCGCGCAGGGTTGCCGCCGTCGTGGTGCCGGCGGCGTGCAGATAGATGCCGTTGAGATAGTAGCGCGTCTCCTCCGTCGAGATCGCGAACTGGGTGCGGTCGATCAGCCGCTTGACGTCCTTGGCCGCGAGGTTGAACGAGTGCGACATGTCGCCGGCGGCGAGATCCGGGAAATCATTCTCCGGCAGGGTCTGCAGCGTGAAGCGCGAGCGGCCGGCGCGGATCGCCAGCACGGCGCGGTCGCCGTCGGCCTCCAGCACGATCTGCGAGCCATCGGGCAGCTTGCGCACGATGTCATAGAACATGTGCGCCGGCACGGTGGTGGAGCCTGCGGTCGCGGTCTCCGCAGGCAGCGTCTCCGTCACCTCGAGGTCGAGATCGGTCGCCTTCAGCGACAGTTTCGTGTTCTCGGCGCGGACCAGCACGTTGCCGAGGATCGGGATCGTGTTCCGGCGCTCGACCACGCGGTGGACATGACCCAGCGACTTCAGGAGTTGCGCGCGCTCGACCGTAACTTTCATTGCACTACTCGCCCGATCCCCAAGAAAACCCAAATTTGGAAAAGCCGGGCGGCGGGACGCGCGCCACGGTACCGAAGACCCCGAAAAGCCGGATCATCCAACCGATATGACCAAAGCCGTCAGGGTCGCGCAAGGTGGCTCGGATGGCCCCCGGATTCAAGGGATCGGGGGGCAGTTCCGCACGATTCCCACGATTTACCGCCCCAATGAGAACCGCCGCCCAGGCATGGCCGGGGCGGCGGGAGAATGGCAGCAGCACCAGGCGTTTATTCCTGAAGCTGGCGCTTCAGCGCCTCGACTTCGTCTGACAGCGCGGTGTCCTTGGAGACCAGTGCCTCGATCTTGCGCACGGCGTGCAGCACCGTGGTGTGGTCGCGCCCGCCGAAGCGGCGGCCGATCTCGGGGAGCGAACGCAGGGTCAGCGTCTTGGCGAGGTACATCGCCACCTGGCGCGGACGGACCACGTTGGCGGTGCGGCGCGAGGACAACAGGTCGGAGCGGCTGACATTATACTGCCGCGCCACCACGCGCTGGATGTCCTCGATCTTGATCCGCTTCGGCTCCTGCGGGCGGATCAGATCGCGCACCTCGTGCTCGGCCATCTCCAGCGTCACCGGCCGGTTGTTGAGTTTCGAATGCGCCAGCAGGCGGTTGATCGCGCCTTCCAGATCCCTGCCGTTATGGGTGATGGCGCGGGCCAGATAGGTCAGCACCTCCTCGGGCACCTCGAACGTCGCATGATGCGCGCGAGCCGCCGCAACGCGCGACTTGAGAATGCCGTGCCGCAGCTCTTCGCCGAGCGAGCCCATCTCGACCACGAGACCGCCGGCCAGTCGCGAGCGCACGCGATCGTCGAGGCTTTCGAGATCGGACGGCGGACGGTCGGCCGCGATCACGACCTGGCGGCCGGCGTCGATCAGCGCGTTCAGCGTGTGACAGAACTCGGCCTGCGTCGACTTGCCCTGCAGGAACTGCAGATCGTCGATGACGAGCACGTCGATGCCGCGCAGCGCTTCCTTGAAGGCCAGCGCCGTCTGCGTCTTCAGCGCGGCAACGAAGCCGTACATGAATTTCTCCGCGGTGAGATACAGCACCTTGCGCTCGTTGCCGGAATTGCCGGCCCAGGTCACCGCCTGAAGCAGGTGCGTCTTGCCGAGGCCGACGCCGGCATGGATGTAGAGCGGGTTGAACATGACCGGGTCACCGCGACGGCCCTCGGCGACCTGGCGTGCCGCCGCATGTGCCAGTGTGTTGGAGCGGCCGACGACGAAGCTCGCGAAGGTCAGGCGCGGATCGAGCGGCGAGCCGCCGAGCGCGTCATGATTGGCGGAGACCGGCGCGGTCGCGGTCGAGCGCAGCTCGGCGGCGGGTGCGCGGCGCGTCTCGACCGGCGCGGGCGCCTCCTTCGGCTGTGCGACCGGACGCACCGCGGTACGAACGGTGAGATCGATACGGTGCACCTCCGGCATTTCGGCCTGCCAGCACGACAGCACGCGCTCGGCATAATGAGCCTGAATCCAGCTCTTCAGGAAGCGCGTCGGAACCGAGAGCCGCACGCTCTCCTCCTGCACGCCTTCCAGATCCATGCGGGCAAACCAGCTCGTATAGACGTCTTCGCCAACGTTCGAGCGCAGCCGGCTCTTCACGCGTGACCAGCGATCCTGTTCCGATGTGTTCATCGTTTGAAACTTCTACTGAGAGATAAAGTTGCGTTGTGAGCGCCATGCAGGGTCCCTGCCGGGATACCCGAAACGGCGCGACCTCAAAGCGAGTCCATCGTCAGGCATGGCACGACCGTTCGGCGAAAACGCCGCGTCCGATCAGCGATGTCAGAGATGGAGGGGTCGCGAGGTCAGCGCGTACTCGGCGCTCCGTCACACGCGGGAGGCTGGGTGTCCGACGGGTTTAGAACGGCATCGTTGGAATATGAGACTTGTTTCAATACCGCGTTGAGTCCGTAAGACATGATACCTCCCCGTCCTGCCGTGATTGCTCACGGCAAGGTCCTGCGTGTCCTGAAGACAACCACGACCAAAGTCGCTTATGCCCTGCCCGTCTGTACTGTTCGTCCGCCCGGCTGCGCCATCAGTCGTGTCGGGGTAGCTTCGTGACATCTCTCATTTGCGCTTGGTGCGAGCGAGATCGAGAAATCCCGATTGGAGACATTCAGACAAAGAGCTACCGTTCCCACATTGCTATGGGTTTTGAACCGACAATCGCTTGTTGAAGCGCCGCCTACGTGCACACCGCCGCCGATCTGCACGCTCGCCCCGTTTCTAAAACCGCGCTGGTCTCAAGATCGTGGGCGCTGCGAACGACCTAAGGAATACACTATGCGGAAAGACTCGCAACGGAATTGATTCACCTTCGACCGATCTAAAAACTTGACCAGCGTTAACGCCGCGCGGGAGTTGTGCACAGGCTGGCGAGCAAGAGTTTGAATCCGTGCACAGATTCGAAAGCGCCGCGCGTCGTGTGACAATTCTCCGCCAGCGCCAAAAAATTTTTACAAAAGCGTCACGCGCGCGACGCGCCGGCGAGTTTTCCAAATGCTTGTCGGCGCTATGTCGATAAGTTGTTAGCGAGACATCGTTTTTTGAGTCTCGTTTCACAGGGTAACCCGAACGGTGTGCAGGACTCGTGCGCGCGCAAATGCGAGTTAGCCCCGCCCCGCAAGGGTTTCTTGCAGCGCGGTGAGAGTTTCCGCTGTTGCACAAAATCGGCAGGTAAAATTACGGAACGCATCATAGTGCGGACGATGCAAATCTTCCGACCGAAGGATGGGCGTCGCGTGACTGCTTGCGTGAATATGGCAGACAACAAAAAGCCCGGCGTGAAGCCGGGCTGATTGACGAGCGCGATGCTCAATGGGCTCAACCGATCGGATGATCCGACCGGACGGCGCGACGTTACTTCGCGAGCTTGGCGATCTGCGCGGTGAGGCGCGAGACTTTGCGGCTGGCGTTGTTCTTGTGAATGATGTTGCGCTGCGCGGCGCGCATCAGAGCCGGCTCGGCATTCGCCAGCGCCTGGGTCGCGGCGGCGCGATCGCCGGTCTTGATGGCTTCTTCGACAGTGCGCACGACGCCGCGCATCTGGGTGCGGCGCGACTTGTTGACGGCAGTGCGGCGGGCGATCTTGCGCGTCGCTTTCTTGGCGGAGGTAGTATTGGCCATGGTCTCTATATCCTTTGCGGTACCGGTCGCGTCTTGTTCGGGTAGCGCCGGTTGCTTGACCGCTTGATCGACGCTCGGATTTAGGGTGTTCGATTGCTGGGCTGTTCCCGGAACATGAGCGACAGCCTTGCGGGCCGTCTCTGAGGCTCCAAAGAGCCAATAAGCTCAAGGCGCCTGCAACTGCTCAAAGAACAGCGGCGGCAGGATTGCGCCCACCGCCAGTTGGCGCCCTTATAGAGAGGGTCTGCGGCACCGTCAACGCTTTCCCGACCTGGAAACGGGCCTTGGACGCCGAGGGGCGTGCCGTAAAGCCCTGAAGAGGTTGAATTTCTGCCGTCTCCCGGTTATTGGCTGGCGGGGTCTGACGGGTCGTCCGATCGGACGACCAATTGGGGTGAGGCATGATCCGCGGCTTTTTCCGACTGATTGGGCTTTTGCTGCTCGCCGGCGGTTTCATCTTCATGGTCTATGACGGCGCCCGCTGGGTGGCCGACCAGACCCTGCGGTTTACCCGGTTCGGCCAGTTCTGGAACGACATCAATCAGGCCAGCCAGACGGCGTTCCGCGCCTGGGTCGAGGCCAAGGCGCCCTGGCTCTGGACCTCGGTGATCCGCCTGGTGCTGGATCAGCCGGTCTTCGCCGTCCTCGGCATTCTGGGCATCCTCCTGATGATCCTCTTCCGCCCGCGCAAGCCGCTGATCGGCTATTCCCGGGATTGATCCTCAATTCCCACCGGGATTGATCTTCAATTCCCGCCGGGATTGAACTTTCAATTTCCGCGACTGAGCTTTCGCGCCGGCGGCGGCGTAACAGGGCTGCCGCTGCTGACGTAAATGCCTATATTCCCACTTGATCGCGAGCACGCGCCTGAGCCCTTCTTATTGAATTGGCTCGAGCGACGGACAGCTCGTTGCGGAGGCCAATCATGCTGTTCATGCGCAAGACCACCGCATTGCCGAGCGCAACTGAAGCGCTGCCGGGCCGTGCGCAAGCCATTCCGACCGCGACCACCCATTTCGTCAACGGCAGCAAGTTGCAGCCGCCTTATCCCGCCGGCCTCGAGCAGGCCGTGTTCGGGCTTGGCTGCTTCTGGGGCGCCGAGCGAAAGTTCTGGGAGCTCGGCGACGGCATCTACACGACCGCCGTCGGCTATGCCGGCGGCCACACGCCGAACCCGACCTACGAAGAGACCTGCTCGGGGCGCACCGGCCACACCGAAGTGGTGCTGGTCGTGTTCGATCCGAAGAAGATCTCCTACGAGAGATTGCTGAAGACCTTCTGGGAGAGCCACAACCCGACGCAGGGCATGCGCCAGGGCAACGACGTCGGCACGCAATACCGAAGCGCGATCTACACGCATTCCGATGCGCAGAAGAAAGCGGCCGACGAATCCAGGGCGCTCTACCAGAAGGCGCTTGCCGCCAAGGGTCTCGGCACCATCACCACCGAGATCGCGCCCGCCGCCGAATTCTATTTCGCCGAGGACTACCACCAGCAATATCTGGCGAAGAATCCCGCCGGCTATTGCGGGCTCGGCGGCACCGGCGTGTCCTGCCCGATCGGCGCGGGCGTGAGCGCGTAAGTGTAAGACACCAAGGCGTGCTTCTTGCTGACCCTCCCCTGGAGGGGGAGGGTCGCTACGCATGCAGCGAAGCGAAATGCGTAGCGGGGTGGGGTGACAGTCTTTCCACATCGCACACTGCCCGTGTGGAGAGATCACCCCACCCCGCTCGCGCTGCGCGCGATCGACCCTCCCCCTCCAGGGGAGGGTTTGAGCATCCGCCCCTCAACGCTTTATTAACCATAACCAGTGCATCACTGAGGCTGTCTCGTTCCGAGGGATAGGTCCGGTGCCGGTTGCACGCGCGTTTCGATGGTCGATCTCGGCAGGGTTCCTGGCAGCGTCCGCCGCGCTGACCCTTGGCGGCTGCATGCAGACCGCTGGCCCCGTCGCGATGGGGCAGCCGCGCGCCGATCTCGACGCCATGACCTATGGCCAGCCCTACGGCGCGCCGCAGCCGGTCGTCGTTGCCAACAACGGCGGCGGCGCGATCAGCGCGCTGACCAATTCCTTTGCCTCCTCGCCTGCGCCCATGCCGGTCGGTTACGCCGCGCCGATGGGGGTGCCCGTGCGCTATGACGCCTCCTACCATCTCGACGCCGGCGACAAGCTGCGCGTCGTGGTCTACGGCCAGGAAGGCCTCACCAACAGCTACGCCATCGATGCCGGCGGCTCCATCACCATGCCGCTGATCGGTGGCGTGCCCGCACGCGGTCGCACTCCGGCAGGACTCGCCGGTGAAATCGCCGCGCGGCTGCGCAACGGCTACATCCGCGAGCCCTCGGTCGCCGTCGAGGTCGAATCCTATCGGCCGTTCTTCATTCTCGGTGAAGTTTCCGCGCCCGGCCAATATCCCTACGTGCCGAACATGACGGTCGAAAGCGCCGTCGCCATCGCCGGCGGCTTCTCGCCCCGCGCCAAGCGCGACGTGGTCACCGTCACTCACACCGAAGCCGGCGGCTCCATGCGCGCGATGGTGCCGCTCGGCACGCCCCTGAGCCCCGGCGACACCGTGTTCGTCGGCGAGCGCTGGTTCTGACGTATCTCTCCTCTCGTCATTCCGGGGCGCGACATAGTCGCGAGCCCGGAATCCATAACCCCCAATCGTGGTTATGGATTCCGGGCCTGCGCCTATCTGCGCATCCCGGAATGACGGAGAGAGTCGCGCGCCCTACGTCAAATGCTTCGCGAAAAATTCCATGCTGCGCGGCCAGGCAATGTCGGCACTCGCCTTGTCGTAGCTCGGCCGTTCGTCGCAATGGAAGCCGTGCTGGGCGCCGGGATAGATGAAGACCTCGACGTCCGGCCGCTTCGCCTTGACGGTCTCGACATCGGTTAAGGGAATGCCGGAATCCTTCTCGCCGAAATGCAGCTGCGTCGGCGCCTTCGGCGTCTCGTCGGCGAAGCGCACGACGGCGCCGCCATAATAGCCGATCGCGGCCTTCAGGCCGGTCAATCGCGTCGCCGCGACAAAGGCGATGCTGCCGCCGAGGCAAAAGCCGATGATGCCGACCGGGCCGACGCTCTTCACCGCATCGATCGCGGCCTGGGTGTCGCGCAGCATCGCCTCCCAATCCGGACTCGCCACGAACTTGCGCGCTTCGGCGATCTCGTCGGGCGTATAGCCCGACTGGAAGTTGGGCGAGGTGCGGTCGAAGATCGACGGCGCGATCGCGACATAGCCTTCCCCGGCGAGACGGTCGCAGACCGAGCGGATGTGATGATTGACCCCAAAAATCTCCTGGATCACCACCACGGCGCCCTTCGGGCTGCCTGCGGGGTCAGCGCGATAGGCGCCGAGCTGGAAATTGTCGGAGGCCGTCAGCTTGATGTCTTGTCCCACGCGGGTTGTCCTTCTTGGTTGTCGATCCGAAATTCGTGCTCTCACGCCTCATCCTGAGGAGCGCTCCAACGGAGCGCGTCTCGAAGGATAGAGGCCAAGATGCGAGAGCCGGGCCTGCATGGTTCGAGACGGCGCTTTGCGCCTCCTCACCATGAGGATCACTCCCACATCCAGTTCTCGCCGTAGTCCTCTTTCCATCCCGCCAGGCGTCCGTGGCGGAATTGCAGGAACAGGCGGTGGCGATAGGGGATCAGGCCGCTGCCACCGATGTTGCGCAAAGCGAGGTAGATCTCGTTGCCGGGACGGCCCTTCACATATTGCAGCTTCTGGCCGAGGACGCGGGCGGCCTGCTCGGCATCCATGCCGAAGGCGAGCGGCGTATTGTTCGACAAGGTCTCGGCGAATGGCCGGCGCGGCGGCATCGTGCCGAAGGACTCGGCCCGCGCCGACGCAGACATCGCCAGCCACACCGCGCCCGCAGCCAACATCGCCCGCTTCATTGCCCGTGTTCCCGTCCGACCGTGCTATCCCGGCAAGTTCTTCAGGAAAGGCAGCACCGCGTCAACAAAAGCCATGGGCTGATCGATGTTGACGGCGTGTCCGGCCGCGGGGATCACGATTTTTTGCGCGCCGGGGATTTTCGCGGCCATGTAATCGGACGCGGCGAGGAACGGCGTGTCGTCGGCGCCGACCACGATCAGGCAGGGCACCTTGATGTCGGGCAGCAGCTCCATCACGCGGGCATCGCGCTGGGTCAGCATGCCGCGCGCGGCGAGCGCCAATCCGCTGGCGTTGCGATGACTCGCGGAGGCGCGCTCGCGCGTCGCCGATTTCAGCATGTCGAGACCTTCGCGATCCAGCCTGTCGGCGGTTCCCAGCGCCCGGGCGTTCCAGGTCTCGCGGGCGTCGTCCTTCTTGAAGCCGGGGCCGGTGTCGATGATCAGCAGCGCGCGGGCGGCTTGCGGATACGCGCGATAGAAGGCGAGCGACATGTAGCCGCCGAGCGAGAGGCCGCCGATGATGGCGCGCTCCGCGCCGACCGTATCGAGGATGGCCGCCATGTCGCCGACGGTCAGCGCTTCGCTGTAGGCCCTGGGGTCGTCGGGATAGTCGGACTGGCCGTGGCCGCGCATGTCCCACAAGATCAGCGTGTGGTCCTTTGCGAGCGCATCGACCTGCCCGTGCCACATCGCCGAAGTCGAGGAATAGCCGTGAGTGAGCAGCAATGGCGGCCCGTTGCCATGGACTTCGTAATGGATCCCGACGCCGTCCCGATCGATCCTTGGCATTTCGTCCGCCCTTATTGTTCTGGTTGCTGGCTCATCCTAGCCCGCGCGGTTACTCGGAGGAAACTGTCACGATCGCGATGGCACGCATGACTGGCGTGAAGTCCGTTGCGCTGAGTCGCTGCGTTGGTGCGCTTGTCGCGGCGCACAACACTGAGCTGCCGATATTGTTTCGATCGATTCCAGATTGCATTTGCCTCAACGCCTGAACGCGATCATTCTTGCAATCAAGGCGGGCGCCGGCCCGGTGGGTGTCCGCCAATACAAGTTGCCGCCGTAAGCGGCTTCATGCACCGGCAGGGGAAGACGCCTATGCCAACGCTCACCATCAACGGGCGGAGTCTGTCCGTGGATGCGGCAAACGACACGCCGCTCCTTTGGGCTATCCGCGAACAATTGCAGATGACCGGCACCAAGTTCGGCTGCGGCGCCGGGCTGTGCGGTGCCTGCACCGTGCACGTCAACGGCGAAGCCGTGCGCTCGTGCCAGACCATGGTCGGCGATGTCGCCGGCAAGAAGATCACCACCATCGAAGGCCTCGCCGCCAAGGGCGATCATCCCCTGCAGAAGGCATGGATCGCCGAGCAGGTGCCGCAATGCGGCTACTGCCAGTCCGGGCAGATCATGCAGGCGGCATCGCTGCTCGCCAAGAATCCCAATCCGACCAAGGACGAGGTCGTGGCGCATATGGACGGCAATCTCTGCCGTTGCATGACCTATTCGCGGATCCAGAAGGCAATCATGCGCGCCGCCACCGAGATGCGCACCGCGTCCGCTTCCGGCAACGAGCGGAGGCCCACATGAACAAGCACGTGAAGAACGTCACCCCCGAGGCGACCGACCTCAGCCGTCGCTCCTTCCTGGTCGGCACCGCCGCAACTGGTCTCGTGCTCGGCTATGCCGGCGTGCCCGGCATCGATGCTGCGGCCGCCGCTGCGCCCGCCAATTTCGAGCCGAGCGTCTGGTACGCGATCGCGCCCGATGGCCTCGTCACCGTCACGTGCGGCAAGGCCGACATGGGCCAGCACATCGCCTCCACCATGGCGCAGATCGTCTGCGAGGAGCTGGGCGCGAAGTGGAGCGACATGCGCGTCGCGCTCGCTTCCAACGATCCGAAGTTCAACGACCCCGTGCTGGGCGCGCAGATCACCGGCGGCAGCTGGTCGACCATGATGAATTTCGAGGCGATGAGCCGGGCGGGCGCGGCCGGACGCATTGCGCTGACGGAAGCCGCCGCCGCGGCCATGGGCCTGCCGCCCTATTTCAAGGACCAACTCGTCGTGCGCGACTCCATGGTCTCGCATCCGAAGTCGAAGAAGCAGATGTCGTTCGCCGACATCGTCAAGAGCGGCAAGGCGACGAAGACCTTCACGCCTGACGAGCTCAAGGCGATCAAGTTGAAGACGCCGGACCAATACACCATGATCGGCGTGTCGGTGCCGCAGCTCGACATCCCCTCCAAGACCAACGGCACCGCCAAATACGGCATCGACGTGATGCTGCCGGGCATGGCTTATGGCGCAATCGTCACGCCGCCGGTGCGCTACGGTGCCACGGTCAAATCGGTCGACGACTCGGCGGCGAAGTCCGTGCCGGGCTTCATCAAGGCCGTCATCCTCGACGACAAGACCCAGACGACGTCAGGCTGGGTCGTGGCGGTGGCGAATACCTATGCCAATGCCAAGAAGGCCGCAGCCGCGCTGAAGATTGCCTATGACGGCGGTCCGAATGCGAAGGTATCGAGCCAGTCGCTGCTCGATGAAGCCAAGCGGCTGCAGAAGCTGGAGGATTCCGGCCAGTTCTTCGTCAAGGACGGTGATCCCCAGGCCGCGTTTGGCTCGGCGGCCAAGGTGGTGGAGGCCGAGTACACCACCAGCATCAACATCCACGCGCCGATGGAGCCGATGAACGCCACCGCGGAGTTCAAGGGCGACATCCTGCATATCTATTCCGGCAACCAGTTCGCGACGCGCTCCGGCGCGATCGCAGCCGGTGCCGCCGGGATCGATCCGAAGTTCGTGGTCATGCACCAGCTGTGGCTTGGCGGCGGCTTCGGCCGGCGGCTCGACGCCGACATGATGATCCCCGCCGTGCAGGCGGCGAAGGCGGTCGGCAAGCCGGTGAAGGTGATCTATACGCGCGAGAACGACATGACGATGGATTTCTCGCGTCCGCTCACCTACCAGAAGGTCAAGGCCGGCGTGGATGGCGACGGCAAGCTCGTCGCGCTCAGCCACGACGTCGTGTCGGCCTGGCCCACTGCGCGCTGGGGGATCCCTGATTTCCTCACGCCCTCGGTCGACAAGAAGGGTCCGCTCGATTCCTTCACGGTGAACGGCGCCGACTTCTTCTACACCGTGCCTAACCATTATGTGCGCGCGATCAAGAACGAGCTCGCGCACAACGCCACCCCGTCGGGTCAGCTCCGCTCGGTGGCGCCCGGCTGGACCTTCTGGGCGGTCGAAAGCATGATCGACGAGATCGCGGCTGCGACCGGTAAGGATCCGGCGCAGTTCCGCATCGCGCTGCTCGACGGCAAGGGCAAGAACGACGGCGGCGCGCAGCGGCTGCGCAACACCCTGCTCGCCGCGATGGGGCTGTCCGGCTATGGCACCAGGCAATTGCCGAAAGGCGAGGGCATGGGCGTCGCCTGCGTGTCGTCGCAGGAGCGCGCGACCGCGAGCTGGACGGCGTGCGTCGCCCATGTCGCGGTGGCGCCGTCGGGCGAGGTGACGGTGAAGAAGCTCACGGTCGCAACCGACGTCGGCACCCAGGTGCATCCCGACAACATCCGCGCCCAGGTCGAGGGCGCGGCGCTGTGGGGCCTGTCGCTGGCAATGTACGAGAAGGCGACGCTCAAGGACGGCGGCATCGAACAGGCCAATTTCGACAGCTACACGCCCTTGCGCATGAGCCAGATGCCGGAGGTCGCGGTCGCCGTGATCGCCAACGGCGAAAAGGCCACCGGCGTCGGCGAGCCCGCCGTCACGGTGGTCGCCCCCGCCATCGGCAACGCCATCTTCAACGCCAGCGGCGCCCGCATCCGGGCGCTGCCGATTACGGCCGAAGCCGTAAAGGGTGCGATGAAGGCGTAGGGCTAGCGTGACTGCCGAATAAGACAATCCGCCGGAGGCCAACTCCGGCGGGTTTGTTTTGGGGCGGCTTCCACAATCTCGGTGTCATGCCCCGCGCAGGCGGGGCATCCAGTACGCCGCAGCTTCTCCGTATCCCCCCGCCGTCCCGGAGTACCGGATCGCCCGGTCAAGCCGGGCGACGACAGCGGAGGGCGAGGCAAGGGTGCCGAAAATTCTCCTTTGTCATCAATGGCCGGTCTACTGTGCATGGGGTTGTTTTTGCCGTTCTGACCGAACGCGCGGGCGCTGATCCGTAAAATTGCGACCAGTTCCGCAAGGCTCCCTTGAGCACGCCTCTTAAGGCCCGGAGAACCTGATCAGGCATAGGCTGATCCCAAATACACTCCCGTGCTTTTGGGGAACCCATGAACGCGCCAGCCAAATCCGCCGCCAAACGCCGGCTTCTGCTCGCCTCCGACCGGAGCGATGCGAGCAGCGAGCTCGCCAGCATCCTGAAGGCGGTCGGCGAGGTCTCGACGGTGACCACGCAGCAGATTCCCGAGCAGCCCTCGCGCGATCTGTCCGGCCTCGTCGTCGATATCAATCTGCGCTCGCCCGACAGCGTGCAGCGGGTGCGCAACAAGCTGCGCGGCGATGCCTATCATTCGATGCCGCGGCTGTTCGTGCTTGCCGATGCCCTGCATCACGGCACCATGCAGGCCTGGGCGCTCGGGGCCACCGACACGATCTCGCGGCCGCTGCAGCCCGATGCGATCCTGCAGCGCATTCGCGCCGCGTTCCCCGACACCGCCACCTACGACGCGACCGACCGCGGCAAGACGCTCAACCGCGGCGTCGAGGCGGCGCACGCGGTGCTGGCGAAGATGTTCGAGAAGCTGCCGCTCGGCGTGCCCCTGAGCTTCGACGACGTCATCGCCGCCGAGAGCAAGATCCTGAAGGCGATCAAGCACTCCTCGCTGCGCGAATGGCTCACCACCGTCGGCTGCCATCATGTCGGCAGCTATCGGCATTGCCTGTTCGTCACCGGCTTCGCGGTCGCCTTCGCGCAGCATCTCGGCATGCGCGAGGACGACCAGCGCCGGCTGACCCGCGCCGCCCTGCTGCACGACGTCGGCAAGGCTTTCATTCCCACGGCGCTGCTCGACAAGCCCGGCAAGCTCACCGACGAGGAGATGGACGAGGTGCGCCAGCATCCGCGCCGCGGCTATGACGCGCTCGCCGAGCAAGGCGGCTTCCCGCCGGAGATGCTGGATGTCATCCTGCATCACCACGAATTCCTCGACGGCTCGGGCTATCCGAACAATCTGTCGTCGAACCAGATCAGCGACATCGTGCGGGTGACGACGATCGTCGACATCTACGCCGCTCTGGTGGAGAAGCGCGCCTACCGCATGCCCTTCACCCACTCCCGCGCCTTCACGATGATGGAAGGCATGGGCGGCAAGCTGGACCAGCAGCTGTTGCAGGCATTCAGGCCCGTGGCGCTGGGATCGTTCTGATCACCCCAACATCTTCCTGAGCTCCGCCTTCGCCACCTTCTCCAGCGTCGAACGCGGCATGTCGTCGACGAATCTCACCTCGCGCGGCACCTTGAAGTCGGCGAGGCCCTTGCGGCAGGCGGCCATCACGCTGTCATGAAGACCGGGCGCTGCGCCCGCGACCCCGCCGTGCGGGATGATGAAGACGACCGGCACCTCGTCCAGCATCGGATGCTTCTTCGCCACCACCGCGGCCTCGCGCACGCCGGGCACGACCGCGATCACCTGCTCGATCTCGGAGGCCGCGACGTTCTCGCCGCCGACCTTCAGCATGTCCTTGGCGCGGTCGCCGAACTTGATGAAGCCATTCGTCAGACGCTCGACGCGGTCGCCGGTGAGGAAGAAGCCGTGCGCGTCGAAACTCTCGCGCGTCGCCTTCTCGTTGTGGAGATATTCGGCGAACAGCGACAGGCCGGGGATGCCCTTGATCGCGAGGTTGCCGGTGTCGCCGATCTCGGTGGCCCGTCCATCGTCGTCGGTGATGCGGATTTCGTACTCCGGCGCGGCGCGGCCGATCGACATCGGAATGTTGGGCTGGTCGACCTCGCCGATGATGCCGTGGGTGATGGTCTCGGTCATGCCCCACCAGCCGATCATCTTGACGCCGAACGCGGCGAAGGCCGGCGGCTCGTTGATGGCGGTGCCCCACAGGCGGAATCTGTGATCCCTCGGAATCTCCTGCTCGAGCAGCGCCTTCATGCAGAACGGAATGGTCGACGTCCAGGTCGAGCCGTGCTCGCGCGCGACACCCCAGAACCGGCTCGCGGAGAAGCGCGGCTGGATCACGCAGGTGGCGCCGACCCACAGCGTCGCCAGCATGGAATAGGCCAGCGCATTGGTGTGGAACAGCGGCAGATAGGTCTGGTGCACGTCGCCGGCGTGAAGGTCTTCATGCGCGGCGTTGATCTTGGCGCCCCACAGCGCGTTGGCATGGGTCCAGAGCACCGCCTTCGGGCGCGACGTCGTGCCTGACGTGTACTGCACGCTGCACGGCGCGAGTGGATCGGTCGCCCTCTGCGGCCGGTCGGCGCTGTCGGCGAACAGCGCTTCAAAGCTGTCGCCGCGCGAGGCGGATTGTGCAGGCGCTGAGCCTGTATCATGCGACGTCACCGCCATCCAGCGAATGTTACGGCAGTTCTGCGCGACGATCTCCGCATAGGCCGGCTGCGTGATCGCGGCGACCGCGCCGCAATGATCGGCGAAATATTCGATCTCGGCGGGCGCCGAGCGGGTGTTGGTGGTGACCGCGATCGCGCCCAGCTCGACGCAGGCGAACCAGGCCAGCAGCGCCTCGATGCAATTGTCGAGATGGATCAGCACATACTCGCCGGGCTTGACGCCACGCCTGGCGAGCCCTGCCGCGAGCGCGCCGACCCGCTCGTGAAACTCGCCATAGCTCCAGCGCCGCGCCGGCGCGTCGAACGGCGCCCAGATCAGGAACGGATGTGAGCTGCGCACCTCGGCGCGCAGCTTCAGCAGCCAGGGCACGTCGAGCCCGTCGAACGGACCCACGACTCCGGCTGAGGTCTGATGAAGTGACATGGTTCCTCCCGTGCAGCCTGCATCTTGCTGGCGGCTGCCTTTTGATGATTGCGTCTTCCTGCCACCGGATGACGCGGGGAGCAAATCGGGGGGACGACATGCCGTTTGGTGCGCGCACTCTCTCTCCTCCGTCATGGCCGGGCCTTCGCCTCGCCGAAGCGGCTTCGGCCGCGCAGGCGGGACAAGCCCGGGCATGACGGTTGAATGTGCCGCGCGCGCCTCAATCTCCGTACGATGAAATCTCGATCAAGCTGCCATCCGGATCCCGGCAATAGACCGAGCGCAGCGTGCCGCGGGCGCCCTGCTTGGGAACCGGGCCTTCCTCGATCGCGACGCCATGTGCCCGCAAATGCGCCACCACCTCGTCGGGTGTGGCGGAGGTGAGGAAGCACAGATCCTCGCTGCCGGCGGTCTGGTGATCAGCGGTGAACCACTCCACCTTGTCGGCATCGCGCGGCCGGACGTTGATCTTCTGGTTACCGAATTGGAGAGAAGTCCGCGGCGCTTTGCCGCCGCCGGGGTCGAACACCTTGACTTCCATGCCGAGAATCTCGCGATACCACTCGGCGGTCACCGCGACGTCGGTGACGTTGATCACGAGATGATCGAGGGTTTCGACCTTGACCGGCATGCCTTATCCTTTCGTCGTGATGCGCCCCGCGCACTTTCCGCCTGCGACAAGCTTTGTTACAACCGCGCCGACGACACTTTCAAGTTATCCGGCTTTCAAGAACAACACGTTGGGAGAACCCTCCATATGATCACTCGCCGTTCCGCGCTGGGCCTGCTTGCCGCCACGCCTCTTGCAGCCAGCCCGCTGTCGAAAGCCTTCGCCGCCGACTATCCGTCCCGGCCGGTGAAGTTCGTGGTCGGCTACCCGCCGGGCGGCGCCACCGACATTCTCGCGCGCCTGATCGGCCAGCGGCTGTCGGAGCGACTCGGTCAGCAGTTCATTGTCGAGAACAAGCCGGGCGCCGGCAACAATATCGGCACCGAATCCGTCGTGAACGCCGAGCCTGATGGCTACACCGTCCTGCTGGTCAATCCCGCCAACTACATCAACGCCACGCTCTACGCGAACCTCAAGTTCAACTTCGTCCGCGACATTGCGCCGATCGCCGGCTTCCAGCGCGTGCCGAACGTGATGACCGTCAACAAGGACGTTCCGGCCAAGACCGTCGCCGAGTTCATCGAGTACGTGAAGGCCAATCCGGGCAAGGTGAACATGGCCTCGTCCGGCAACGGCACCTCGGTGCATCTGTCCGGCGAGATGTTCATGGCGATGACGGGCTGCAAGATGCAGCACGTGCCCTATCGTGGTGCCGCGCTCGCCATCACCGACATGCTCGGCGGCCAGGTGCAGGTGATCTTCGACAACATGCCCTCGATCATCCAGCACATCCGCTCCGGCAGCCTGCGCGCGATCGGCGTCACCACGGCACAGCGCTCGCCGCAGCTGCCCGACGTGCCTGCGATCGGAGAGACCGTGAAGGATTACGAGGCGAGCGCGCTGTTCGGTATCGGTGGGCCAAAGAACATGCCCAAGGACATGATCGCCAAGCTCAACAGCGAGATCAACACGCTGATGAAGGAGCCCGACATGGTCAAGCGCCTGGTCGAGCTCGGCGGTGATCCGCTGGTGCTGACGCCGGAGGCGTTCGGCAAGGAGGTCGAGGCCGAGACCGCGAAGTGGAAGAAGGTCGTCGAGTTCGCCGGCCTGAAGGTCGAGTAGCGGTCTTGTGATCGTGAGGAATGGAGCCCTGCCGTCCGGCAGGGCTTTTTTCTTGTGTGGTCGGCGCCGTCGATCCGGAATAAAACGGCGCAGCGAAACCTGATGATGGATGGCGCCATATCTGGCGCCGTGAACAGAGGAGTTGGGATCATGCGCAAGACGCAATTGGCGCTGCTGACGCTTGGCGCGACGGTCCTTGCCGGTTTCGTCACCGCCACGCCCGCCGCGGCGCGCGACTATCCCTGGTGCGCCCAGGGCGGTGAGTATGATTATCCCGGCGAATGCGCCTACAGCACCTACGAGCAATGCCAGGCCAGCGTGTCCGGACGGCTGCTGTTCTGCGGACCCAATCCGCTGGTTGCCTACGGGCAGGCGCCGCAGCGCCAACCGCAGCCGCGTCGCCGCACGAGACCTGTTGGGCCATATTGATGCCGGCATCGCACCGGTCCGGCAGCGAGCCGGCGCGCCAGAACCCCGCCAGTGGCGGGGCTCTGCTTTTTTGATCAGGTTCATTTCGAGGTGACGTCGTCAAACCTGTCCGGCTGCACGATGAAGAACAAGCACGCGACGTCGGATACGCACTTGGTGACGTGGGTCTCCTTGCCGCGTTGGAACCAATAGGAGCCGACCGGCAGTTGGACGTCGTTCCGACCGGTCTGAGCGTTGATCGCTGTTCCCTCGATCACGACCGCATAATAATCGGCCGTATGGGTGTGGAGCGGACTGATGAAATGCGCGGGCATGCGGACAAAGGTGCCGTGCTTGCCAGTCGCCAGATTGCCATAGGCCGGACCTGCTTTGAGTTCGCCCGCGTCTGTTTTCACTCCGGTGGGCACAAAGGTCATCTTGTCAGCGGGAATGCTGATCGAAGCAGTTTCATCCTGTGCGCTTGCCGGAGAGCCGGTCCAGCAACTGATCGCTAGCAGCAACGCTGCCAGTCGGAGCGTGTTCTTCATTGCTGTGATCCTCGTCCGAATGCGGCTCAGGCCGCCGCGCGCACGACTGGGAAGTCGATCTCGGTTTCGGCGACGTTGTTGATGAAATTGGTGAGGACATTGAGCGCGACGTTGGCGACGATCTCGATGACCTCTGCCTCGCTTGCGCCGGCCTTGCGTACGGCGGCCAGATCGGCGTCGCTCACCTTGCCCCTGGCGAGCGCGACCGCGCGGGCAAAGGCCAGAATGGCATCGGTCTGCGTGTCCGTGGCGTGGCCGGTACGGTTCAGAGCGATCTCGGATTCGCTCAGCTTGGCGAAATTGGCGCCGAAATAGCTGTGCGCGGACAGGCAATAGTCGCAGCCGTTCACCTCGGCAACGGCGAGCGCGATCTGTTCGCGCCGTGCCGGCGTCAGGGTCCGGCCAAGCGCCTTCGACAAGGCGAGGTAGCCTTCCAGCGCGGCTGGGCTCTGCGCCGTCACGCGAAACAAATTTGGGATCGATCCGATCTGCGCCTTTACTCCGTCGAGCAAGGCATGGGAGGCGGCCGGTGCGGCGTCGCGTTCGGGAATGGTCAGGCGGGGCATGGAATTCTCCGTTGCTGCAGGTCTGTCTGCGCTCTCGATATGCGCCCTTGTGGCCTCCGCGATAATCAGCAAATATTGCACTTCTTTATCGCTGTTAGCGGGATAATCAGATGGATCAGATGCAGGTGCTGCGCACCTTTGTCGCCGTGGCGGACAAGCGAAGCTTCGTCGAGGCGGCCCGTGCACTTGGAGTTTCGCCGACCGCGGCGAGCCGGGGCATCGCTGGGCTGGAGGAGACGCTCGGGGTCACGCTGCTGCGCCGGACGACACGCTCGGTTGCGCTGACGCCGGAGGGCGAGGCCTATCTCGACCGTTGCCGCCACGCGCTGGAGGAACTGGACGATGCCGCGCGCGCGGTGCGCGGCGACGCGGCCGAGCCGCGCGGCTTGTTGATTGTCACCGCGCCAGTTGTGTTCGGGCGGCTTCATATTCTGCCGATCGTGGAACAACTGCTGCGCGCCCATGCTGGGCTCGACGTCCGGCTCACGCTGACCGATCGCGTGGTCAGGCTGGTCGAGGAGGGTGTCGATGTCGCCGTGCGTATCGCCGAGTTGTCGGATAGCGCGCTTCACGCTGTCCGTATCGCGCAGGTCCGACGCGTGCTTGTCGCCAGCCCGAAATACCTGAAGAGCCGCGGAGTGCCGGCCACTGTCGCCGACCTCGGTGGGCACGACCTGATCGGCTTCGATAATTTCACACGTAACGGCGAATGGCGCTTTGGCGCTTCCGGCGAAGTTGTCGTCAAATGCGAGCCCCGGCTGATGACCAACAGCGTCGACGCCGCGATCGATGCCGCGATCTCCGGTCTCGGGATCTCACGCGTGCTCGACTATCAGGTCGAGCAGCACGTCGCCGATGGCCGCCTGCGCTATTTGCTTGCCAACCAGGATCCGCCGTCGGTCCCGGTCAGTCTCGTCTATCAGGCAAACCGGCTGCGCTCGCCGAATGCGCGGGCGCTGATCGAGGCGGCGCGGCAGCACTTCGCCGCTCGCGCCGCGGCGCACAAGAAGGGCGCGGCGCGCTGATTGCAACGCGCCGGCGCATCGACCTAACGCTTCGCGTCGGCCTGTTCCGTGCCGTTGCACGAGATCAGCATCGTATACGGCCGCGCGTTGCCGGCGATGTCGGTGGTCTTGAGCTCGCCCTTCGGTTCCGCGGTCTGGTAGGGCACCACGGAATTGTCGAGGAAGTCGCGCAGCATGCCGGTCTTGATGGCGAAATTGATGTTCTCCGGAATGGTGCCGGTAGCTACGGCGATGCGCAGTGCGGGGATCTTTGCGGTGACCACGCCCACGATCTGTCCGCTGGTGTCGAACAGCGGGCCGCCGCTATTGCCGGGCTGCACCGGCGCGCTGATTTGCAGGAAACGCGTGTCGTTACGCATGCCGCTGAGCGAGCTCGCGATACCGGTGGTCACGGTGAAGTCAGACGTGAGCCAGCCATGGAAGGGAAAGCCGATCGCGATGACGGAATCGCCGGAGCGGAGCGAGCGGTCGCGAATCCGCGCAAAGTCCTTGAATGTCGCCGTCGATGGCGCCTGCAACAGAGCGAGGTCGTTGTTCGCGTCGCTCGACACGACGCGCAACACCATGGCCGCCTCGCCGGTGAGGTTACCCTTGATGTCGCCGACGCATCCGTCGATCACATGATTGTTGGTGACGATGTGCCCGTTGGCGCTGACCACGAAGCCGGTGCCGGTCCTGGCCCGGGCGGGCTTGCCGGCCGTTGGTGACGGCGGCTTGTCCGGCGTCTCCTGCGGCTTGGCGGCAACCTTTGTGAAATCGCCGGCCTTGTCCAGGCCGTCGGCTTTGACTCTGGTCACACAATTGGTAATCGCGGCTACCAAAGGGGCAGTTGATGTCAGGCTGAATTGAAAGGGCGTGCCTCTCGCCACCGCAACCATCAGGCTCGCCTTCTGGAGTGCGCGAGCGACGTTGGTGGGCAGAACCGCCGAAACCATGACATCGGAAAATGCAGTCGCGAAGAGTCTTACCTCGGCCTGGCCGTCGAAGGTCACGTCGATCGTTAGGTTCTCGCCCTTCTTGAAGCGAAATGCGGGATTTGCAAAGCCGAGCAGCCACGAATTGTTTGCATCCTGGCCAACAAGCAAGGTGACGCCGTTGGCGTAAGGCGTGCTGGCAGCGCAGTGAGAGAATCCGCCGGTCGAATCATTGGAATAGGCGCCGCCGTTCCAGTTGCCGACGCGGATGGTACCGAAAGGCCCCGCCGCATTTGCAAACCCGGCGAGCATCAACTGCAAGACAGACGCAACGACAAAAGATCTAAGCCACATACTTCCCCCGAAACGCTTTTGCGTCCATCTTATCCGCGCGGGGACGGGAGACGCAACCGTCAGTTGTTCATCCGATCGGGGCACCTCGCGGTGACTTTCCGGCTTGCCTTTACTTTGCACTGCTATATACTTTGCAATACAAAGTGACGGGGCCTGGCCCCTAACTTCAAGGGCGGAGCGAGGCTTTGGCGTTGCCGATGCGCGATCTCGACAAGGCACTGGCCGACATCGTGGCGATCCGCAGCCAGATCGCGGCAGGTACGGCGTTCCGCGGCTACGGCCCGGCGACGATGGCTGCGACCGGCGCCGTCGCGCTACTCACCGCGATCCTGCAATTCTGGCTGCTCGGCGATCCCACCGGCGAACCGCTCGGCTTCTTCCTCGGCTGGTTCATGGCCGCCGCGCTGTCCGGCCTGATGATCGGCATCGAGATGCGTGCGCGGTCGCGACGTCATCATTCGGGCCTGGCCGACGCCATGATCCATCAGGCGGTCGAGCAATTCCTTCCCGCAGGCGTCGCCGGCGTGCTGCTCGCGGTGGTGATGTGGAAGTTCGCCAGCGAGACGCTGTGGCTGCTGCCCGGCCTGTGGCAGATCCTGGTGTCGCTCGGCATCTTCGCCTCCGTTCGCTCGCTGCCGCGCAGCGTCGCACTCGCGGGGGCCTGGTATTTCTTGTCCGGCTTCGCTGTCGTCGTGCTTGCGAGCCGGACCCACACTCTCTCGCCCTGGACCATGGGGCTGCCGTTCGTGATCGGGCAGTCGGTGATGGCGGGCATTCTGTATTTCGCATCCGGAGACCATGATGCCGAAGACTGACAGCGCGCCGTTCTCCTATGAAGGGCTCGACCGGGTAATCCACGAGAAGGCGAGGCTCGGGCTTCTGACCTCGCTGATGGCGCATCCCAAGGGGCTGGCGTTCGCCGATCTCAAGCAGCTCTGCGGCCTCACCGACGGCAATCTCAGCCGGCATCTGGCCGTGCTCCAGGAAGCCGGGCTCGTCGAGGTGA